>CAYRAX010000186.1:0-4760 GCA_964422285.1 uncultured Chthonomonas sp. | reverse complement strand
AAGCGCGGCTGAAGTCGGTTTTGCCGCCCGCCCACGACCGCATTTGCATGCACGAATGCGTCCTGACCGCCGAGTGCTACAAGCGCGAGCACGGAGTTCGGGCACTCGATCTTTCCAAGCGATTGATTGATTACGGCTTCCATCCGCCGACAAACTATTTTCCGCTCATCGTTCCCGAAGCGTTCATGATTGAGCCAACCGAGACGGAAACGAAGGAAACGCTGGATGCTTTTTGCGATGCACTGATCGCGATTTGCGAAGAAGCGGCAAGCGAACCTGACACGGTGAAGAATGCCCCGACATCGCAGATTGTTGGTCGTCTGGATGAAGCTCAAGCGGTCAAAAAGCTCGACGTCCGCTGGCGCAAGGCCAAACAAGAAGCCGCGATTTAGGGATTACCTGCTCCAGTCCTCGGCCGGAGAGGGTCGTGTGCGAGATTCACACCAATTCAAAAAAATCGCTCTGTTAGTTGTTGAAACTGTGCCTAGAGTGTTGTATGATTAATGCATGAAGCGAACTGCGGTATTTGCGCTTGTAAGCCGCCTAGTGCTGACCATTGTTGTCGCCACAACATCATTTGTGATTGGGCGTGCGCAAGGTCAACCAGAATTCTTGTGGCAATCTGGGGGACATTACAGAGGTATCCCTGGCGTCGCATACACTGCTGATGGCTCGAAGTTAGTAACTGGTGGAGGAGATGCAACAGTAAAGATCTGGGATGCGCAGACCC
This sequence comes from uncultured Chthonomonas sp., assembly GCA_964422285.1. GTDB lineage: Bacteria > Armatimonadota > Fimbriimonadia > Fimbriimonadales > Fimbriimonadaceae > UBA2391. Next base: position 4,030 of record CAYRAX010000186.1, on the reverse strand, counting down.
TTTCACTAATCAAAACACTTGGTGGATTTCCAGATATTGAACAAATACTGGCTGTGGCAGTCAGCCCCGATAGTCATACGGTCGCATCCAGGAACTACTCTGGCAGAGTGACAATTTGGGACATAGAGTCTGGAGCCATTACACGTCAAATTGACGGCGGCACGCCAACATTCGGCCCATCTGTTGCATTTAGCCCTGACAGCCAAACGCTTGCCGCACCAGGAGACTTGAACGGGGTCATTCAGACTAATGTCGCCACCGGCGAAGTTGTTCATACATTCCTCGGACATACCGAGCCGATTACATCTGTTGCATTCAGCCCAGACGGCAAGATTCTCGCAAGTGGTTCGATGGACCACACCTGCAAGTTTTGGAACATCCAGACTGGTGCCTTTATTCGCACTCTCTCCGCGCACGCGGACGACATCACGGCCATTGCGTTCAGCCCCGACGCGAAAATTTTTGCAACGGGTTCCAAAGACGGTCGAATCAAGTTTTGGGACGTTGCGACCGGTAGGCAATTTCGCACGATTTCGAACGCACCGCATGAATCAATTAGCTTTAGTCCAAATGGGAAAATCCTTGCGGCATCCTCAATAGGTTTGTGCAAATTATATGATGTTCAAACTGGAACAGTCATTCGCACGCTACCGAGCGAAGCTAAGTCGATTGCGTTCAATCCGGGGGGGACGGAAATTGCGCTGGCTTACAGTAGGCTCATAGTGTCGGATGTAAACACCGGCAACATTCTTCGTCAGGCGCCAGGGCACGTTGACCGGGTTACTGATATCGCGTTTCCTGACGCAGAAACAGTTGCTTCTGCAGCCTACGATGGAACAGTGAAACTTTGGGACGCCAATTCCGGTGATTTGACGAAGGACATTGTCGTTGACACAGATCCCTATCCGTACGGGTTTGGGTCCGTACAGTTCGGCCCCGGCGGCTACGCTTTCATATATAGTAGAGACTACAATAGTGTGTGGGATACGCTGACTGGAACTGAAAGAGGATGGTATTTTGGATATTTTCAAACTAGAGCGTGCGCGATCAGCGCGGATGGTTTAACTTATGCTGAGGGCGCTCTTGAGCTTAATGAAGTAATTGTCGGAGACTTTCAAACTCATCATGTGAGGAAGTTTGCTGGTCACAGTTCATATATTTCAAAGATCTTTTTTAGCTTGGATGGATTATCTTTGGCGACAGGTTCTGAGGATAAGACCGTAAAGATCTGGAATGTCTCAACAGGTGAAGTTCGTCGCACTATTTCTTACAGTTTCGGTCCGACGTATTTGATTGCGTTTAGCCCAGATGGTACGACCGTCGTCACTACAAGTGACCGTTTCATCTACGATTTTTGGGACGTTCAAACCGGTGAAAGAAAGTATTCATTGAGTGGTGATCAATGGAATAATGTAAATGTAAAGGTTGCGTTTAGCCCTGATGGACAAACGGTTGCTACGGCTTGGACTTCCGACAAAAAACTCAAAATCACGAATCGTAGCACGGGCGTGGTTTTGCGAGCATACGATCTTGACGTCGGTTCTGGTGTGCGTGCCATCGCATATTCCCAAGACGGAGCGCTAATCGGTATTGGCAGAGACGATGCAACTTTTGGCGTTTGTGGCAATCCATTTGCTCGAGTGATTTCAGGGCATGTTAATCTCCTGGATTGGGGTGCCAGTTCACACAAAATCCCAGTAGAAGTTGCCATCTTTCCTGTGGCGGGAACAGTTCCACTTCAGACGACCACAACGATTCTGGATAAATCAGGAAAATATAGCGTGGCGATGTCGTTGGGTCCTGGAACCTACGACATCTCGATTAAGGCCCCAAATTGGCTCCGAGGCAGAATTTTTGGCGTTCCACTCGGTGAGACCGGAGCGACTGGATTGGATATTAGCTTGGTCAACGGCGATTGCAACGGTGACAACTACATTGGTACCGATGATTACATTTTATTTAGCATTGCTTACGGCACTGTGTTAGGCGATATTGCATACGATTACCGCGCTGATTTGAACGGTGATGGGACCGTGGGTACCGACGATTATCTAATCCTGAGCTCGCACTTCGATGAATCGGGTGATTAGGTGAAACGCAATCACTAGTTACGGGTTTAATAGCTTAATCCAGTTGCCGAAAGTCGCATTTGCCGCAGACAGCATCGCGCCGCGCTTGACCGCTTTGTCGCGCGTTTCAATGTCGGGTGCCGGAAATAGCCCCCAATTGATATTCATCGGCGCAAATTCGCGCGGGGTATCGTCGGCGAGGTGAGCAAGCAGACCGCCATACGCCGTCGCGCGCGGCGGCGACACAAACTCGCGACCTGCCAACTGGAGCGCGACCGACAATCCTGCCAATATCCCCATCGCCGCGCTTTCGACGTACCCTTCGACTCCCGTCAGCTGGCCCGCTAGGAAAACGCTCGGCAACGCGCGAAGTTCCAGGTTCGGACCAAGGCATCGCGGGGCATCAACATAGGTGTTTCGATGAATCACCCCATATCGCACAAATTCCGCGCTTTGCAGGCCCGGCACCATTTGGAAGACCCGCTTTTGTTCTCCCCATTTCAGCCGATTTTGGCAAGCTACGAGCGAATACATGCTCTTTTCTCGGTTCTCTGGTCGAAGCTGCAGGGCCGCGTAAGGACGCCGTCCGGTGCGCGGATCAACGAGCCCAACCGGCTTAAAATTGCCAAAAGCAAGGCTCCGCGCGCCCTTTTCCGCGATCGCCTCGATCGGCGTGCAGCCAGCAAAGTACTTCACCTTCTTCAAGAATTCGGCCTCGTCGTGCTCGCCCGGTTCCCCGTCGCGCTTGCCACCGGCCTCGAAGGCATGAAATGGCGCGCGCTCCGCACTGACGAGAGCCGCAACAAAGGCCTCGTAATCGGGCTTTTCGAACGGACAATTCAAGTAGTCGTCGCCGCCCTTGTCGTAGCGGCTCTGGGCGAACGCGATCGTGCGGTCGATGCTCGCTGCGGTGACGGTGGGGCTTACCGCGTCGAAAAAGAACAGGTTCTCGCGACCAGTGATGCAGGCGAGCCATTGGCTTACCGGATCAGTGCTCAACGGCCCCGTCGCGATGATCGTTGGCTTCTGATCCAGTTCATCCGGCGTCCACGGCCGGTGCTGAACGTCGATGTTGGCGTGATCGCTAATTTTTGAAGTGATCGCCAGCCCGAATGCTTCGCGATCCACACAGAGCGCTTCGCCGCCCGGAACGCGATGTTGCTCGGCGATATCGAGGACGATGGAGCCGAGCCCGCGCATTTCGGCCTTGAGCTGCCCGGCGGGCGAGGTTGGCAAAAGGCTCTTCAGGCTATTGCTGCATACAAGTTCTGCGAAATGCCCAGTCGTGTGGGCGGGCGTCGTCTGCGTGGGACGCATTTCCACCAAGCGAACCCGAAAGCCCCGTTGAGCAAGCGTCCACGCGGCTTCTACGCCAGCGAATCCGGCGCCAACGACCGTCACATCGTGTGAACTCAAGCCCGACCGGCACCTTCAAGCAACTCGGAAACTGCCAATTTGACCTCATCGACATGGCCGGGCACGCTCACCTTATTCCAAATTCGGACGATGTTGGCGTCTGAGTCCAGCAGCACAGTCGTTCGCTCAACCCCCATGTACTTCTTGCCGTACATCGACTTCTCGACCCAAATGCCGAGCGCGCCAATCAGGACCTTCTCCGTATCGGCGAGCAGTGGGAAAGGTAGCTCGAATTTCTTGGCGAATTTCTGGTGCGATTTGACGCTATCTGGGCTAACGCCAATCACCTTAGCGGGAGCCAAAGTACCAATTTCATCGCGAAAGTTGCACGATTCCGCGGTGCAACCGGGCGTGTCATCTTTGGGATAAAAGTACAAGATTGTCGGCGAACCTTGTAGCTTTTCCCGCGTCCAAGTTTCGCCCGATTGGTCGAGCAACTCAAATTTTGGCAGTGTTTTCATAAAGCGTTTAGTGGGCGACCAAGTCGATGAGAATCGCGTGCATCAGGTCAACACGCAATACTACGCCGAGCAGGCGATTGAATT
>CAYRAX010000185.1:1305-4820 GCA_964422285.1 uncultured Chthonomonas sp. | reverse complement strand
CCACTCTTCCCACATCTTCGCTGCCGACTTACCGGCCAGGAATCCCTTGCGAATCGACGCTGAACCCGAAACTTTGTCGAACATCGCTGCTCGGTTGCCGGCGAAAAAGTCGAAAGCGGGCTTTTGCGCGCGAATCGCGTCCATGAGCTCGAAATTGATTCGCGTCAAAGGTGCTTTATTAGGATCGGTGAGATGGACCTGGACTCCGGCGCAGTCCTCGCCTTTGAAGGCGGCGTAGTAGGGGGTCCACCAAGTAGGGCGGAAGGTGACGCCCGGCACATTTTGAGCTTGGAGGAACTTTGCCATCGCCCGTGCGGAGAGCCCGGGGGCTCCTGTGAGGTCAAATGGCGACGTGTAGCCGACTCCGATCGAGACTGAATTCAGTTCGCCAATGATGCCGGTCGCGGCGTAGAAGGCGGAAGATTCTGGGTGGGGGATGTGCGGGGATGTAGCGACCCATGGAAGACCGGTTTCTGCCCAGCTCATCGACCTTCGCCAGCCCTTCATTCGCACAACATGCAATTCCGCTTTGCTGGCGCGGTTCCAATTTTCTCCCTTGATCATTTGAGCGAGTTCGCCGATGGTGAGTCCATGGCAATAGGGAATCGCGAAGGGTGAGACGAAAGATTGATAAGCCGGTTCTGTCAAGTTGCCTTCGATGCGGTCGCCACCAATTGGATTTGGACGATCGATCACGTAGATCGGCCTTTTAAATTCCGCCGCAGACTCCATGCATGCGCCGAGAGTGGCAATGTAGGTGTAACTACGAGACCCGATATCTTGGATATCAAAGACGAGAACGTCCACGTTCTTCAAGGTTTCGGCGGTCGGGCGACGTGTACTGCCGTAAAGCGAAAACTCGGGGATTCCGGTATCGGGGTCAGTCGCGTTGTCGATCTTGACGCCCGCCGGAGTTGCCCCACGAACGCCATGCTCGGGGCCGAAGAGCGCGACGACTTTCACTCCCGCCGCGAGCATCAAATCGACGTTGGCGCGAAGGCTCGAATCAACGCCTGTGGGATTGGTGATCAGCCCGACACGCTTGCCCCGCACAGCCGAAAACTGCTGTTCTCGCCAAACATCCAATCCAGTCTGGACGGCTGCGGGGGCGAACACTATCGCCGAAACAACGGGAGCAAACATGGTTCATTTTAGCCGGAACCAAAAACGAGCGCCCGGCACACGTAAATACGGAGCACTACAGCGATCATGCCGTTGACAGGTGACCTGGATATCTGCCCTCCATAGTATTGAGGAAACTGGTGCCCCGGAGCCGCCCGTAGGATTTTCCGTGCCTTTGAGCCATCGACCTACACATTGTAAGAGCGATGAATCCGGGCCTGCGACGGCATGGAGGAAGTTTCCGTGCGAGCAGACGGCAGCGAATGAAATTCACTGCAAAGCTCGCCCATCGCGTTTCCGTGGCCCCAGAGCCCGAAATACCTAAGCATCAACTCCGCGCAAAACAACGAAAGATCGACCAGCACTTCGCCCCGGTCGTTCTCTGCTTAGCTGCCTTCCCGATTGCATCGGGATAAACTCCTCGTTCGCGAATGCCGGGCATTCGCGGCCTCGGAGGGAATCGAACCCCCGACGCCCTCCTTAGGACTGACATTTTCCGGGTTCAACGAGGCTAAGCGTTCGTCCGTTGTTGAACCTAGTTGACCAACGTTTTCCACCGCGTCAGAGAGACCTTGGAGAGACCCGGGCCAGCCTTTTCTCTACAGTAAAGGCTGGCCCGTGATCGGTTCAGTTATCGAACTTGAACGGCTTGCCGCCGAGTATTTTCAGCTCAGCTTTCTGCTTCTCGGTGAGAATCTTGCCGATTTCAGCGTCGAGTTCCTTCTCCATCTTCGCGCGAGCGGCACGGGCGGCTTCGCGATCTGTTCCCTGGCCCTGTTGGCCACCGCGTTGACGACCGGCTCGCTGCTTTTCCCGAAGTGAAGCAAGCTGCGACTTCTGCTCAGCGGTCACTGCGAGTTTTGTGGCTACCTTTTCATCGAGCACAGCTCGATTACCTGCACGCTGAATCACGAGTTCCGCAAGACGAGCCTCCTGCTTGTCATCCAGAATCTCGGCGATTTTTTTGTCAAGGTCTGCTAGGTTGGCGCGATTTGAGCCTTGTTCTCCTCCGACCTGACCACGCTGCCCACCACCTTGTCCACCTTGACCGCGTTGAGGAACCAGGGCGGCAATCTTCGACTTTTGATCGGACGTGAGGTTCAGTTCGGCTTGAACGCTCGGCATTGCCAGCAGCCGCGCTGCTCCGTTTCCACCGCCTTGACGCTGGTTCTGGCCGCCCTGCTTTTGTCCCTGACCTTGGCCCTTGCCTCCGCCTTGACCTCGTTGTCCGCCACCTTGTTGGGCGAAAGCGATTGATGAAACCGCGACCAGCGCGATGATAATTGTGAGTGTCTTTTTCATTTGTTTCCTATGTCAGTCGTTGCCGCCGTTCGGTCGGCTGATGTCGAGATCGGGCTTCGTCGTCCACCGGGGCTTCCATCCTGGCCTCTCGATACGAGTCCGGAAAATCACCGTGTTATCCAGGGCAAGATCCTTGCTCCAGATGAACTTGGCGTCTTTGAAATCGAAGTCATAGAACGTCTTTTTGGGACCGACTTCCTGCTCCGAGAACTCGGTCGCATTGCCCCAACTGGAAGCGTCAAAGCTCGGTGCGAACCAGTTGCTCGGGATTGGAGTGCGTGCGACCTTGGGGTTGGCAGTGTTGCGCTCCAAGGGGCCAGTGAAGAAGGACTTCGCCTTCCAGCTCGCATTCGAGACGGTTCCATCGGCGAACTTCAGAATGAAACCGCCGTCACCGATGTTCGTCCCGTATTCGCACCCGGTCTTGGGGTCGGCGTTGTCCATCGCCATCACAGCGATCGTCATCGGGTACTCGGGCAGGATGTCGAGCGTGACCACGTTGTGAGGTAGAAAGTCGATGGGGTCAACTGCGACCTGCTTGCCGTTGATGTAGAGCACAAACCAGTTGTCGGCATAGATGCTGGCTTTTACTGTGTCGCGAAGGTCTGGTTTGACCACACCATTCTGCCTGCCGCCTTGCGCCCACACGATTGCCAGCAACCCAGCGACAGCCAACGAGGATAGTGCAATAGCCTTCAAAGAACACGCTCCACAAACCAGAAGCATCCGATCATGCCGAGACATATGGTGGCGGCCAATGACAACTGTTGCGCCCGCGCTTTGCCAGTCTTGGCCAACAGTGCCAACAGCGCCAAAGTTGGCGCGAGGACTGCTATCTGTCCGAGCTCGATCCCAAAACTGAACAACGTGAGATTCCGCACCAACTGTGAGCTTTGCAAACCCAAATCGACTAGTCCTCCGGCGAAGCCGAATCCGTGCACCAACCCGAATCCAAAGGCCAATCCGACCCGAAGCCGGAGGTTATCTCGGTTTGGCTCCTTTGCCATCCTCAACCCCTCGATTGCTAAGGCCACGATGGAGAGCGCGATCAGGGGTTCGACGATTCGGGGATTCCCATGGATCAAGCCGGT
>CAYRAX010000185.1:0-1205 GCA_964422285.1 uncultured Chthonomonas sp. | reverse complement strand
CCCGAGAGGGATTTGACGTATTCCAGCTTCGCGGCCTTTGGGCCGACGGTGACCCGGATATGGCCCGAGCTTCCCAGAATAGTTCCGGACTTGTAGCCGTATCGCTCAGCGCTGCCTGTCGCATTGTCTCTAGGATGACCTGGCTGAGGAACCTCCAGATAGACAACCCCGTCCTTCTCCTGGCGGACATAGAGGTGGTCATGCCCGTGGAACATGGCGGTCACGCCGTACTTGACCATGAGGGCATGAATCGGTTCCGCCCAACCTTCGCGCTTGACCGGAAACACCTCTTTGTTGCCCCACTCGAAGCGGTCTGCGGCCTCGACACCGCCCCGTGCCTCGGCTCCTCCGAACCCTCCGACAAGGTGGTGGATGAATACGAATTTGAACTTCAACCTTGAGTCTTTGAGTGTTTTGGCAAACCAGTCAAACTGCTCTCTGCCAAGTGTCCAGTTCCAACCATCTTGATCACCTCGCGTTTTGCGAGTCGTGGCGACAAAGGGGTCAAGCACGATGAACGTGGCGTCGCCCCAATTCCACGAATACCAGAGGCCCTTTTTGGGAGCACCAGAGTAAAAATCGTTCGGGCGAATCACGGGGAAGATCGCTTGCCGCTGCTCTCTTGCCCATCCGGCCATGTCGCCGCCGTCGCGTCCCGGCCACCCGACTTCGCCATCGTGATTTCCGAGGCACAGGAAGACCGACATCTGCGATCCCGGGCGGGAGAACCAATAGCGCTGCGCGTTGTATTGCTTGGCTGCATCCTTGAAGTTTGGATATTTGTCGACCATAAACGTGTCACCAAGATCGACAAGAAAGTCGGGTTTGTCCTTAACGATGTTGCCAAGGGTTCGCGCTAACACTCTGAGGTCGGTATTTCCGTCCAAGTGGCTGTCGGCTTGAATGGCAAACGTGAACTCTTTTCCGGCCTTTCGGGCGGTGGTGAACCGCCCTTCGACCTCTTTCTCTCCCTGCGTTAGGGTGTAAGCATAGGTCGTTCCTGCTTTGAGCCCCTTCACTGAAACTTCGACCGCTTTCCCAGCGGACAGGGTGACTTTGGGGGAAGGGATGGTCTTACCGCCTTCACGAGTAACCAGCGAGGGAGTTGGTTCGCTTTTGCCCCGGATGCTCAAGGTGATGCTGTTGTCGGTGGTTGCTCCCGCGATGACATCAAGTTCGCTGACGGGAACTTCCACGCGATAGAC
>CAYRAX010000184.1:0-4831 GCA_964422285.1 uncultured Chthonomonas sp. | reverse complement strand
GCAGGAACGATTGCTTCCGTTACGTGATTTCGCAGGGCCCGACCGGCAGCAACCCCATCACGGGTTTGCGCTGGGGATCTCCTGACCAGGTTCGCGCCGAAGTGGCTGCCCTGGTGACGCAAATGAACGACCGCTTGACCCGGCCCAATTCGCCGGAGCCCGAACGCAAGCTGGGCGACGACAGTGGCCCGACCCGACCCGACGTCAACCGACCATCGACGCCGAATGAACTCCTGCGCCGCATGAAAAAAGTCGACCCTGATCAAGCGAAAAAGTATCGTCAAAGGTCGGGCGAATGAAGGCCGAAGCACCCCGATCATTTGCTGAGATCGTCGGATATCAAGCGAAACCGGCCCCACCCGAGGTTGAAACGCATGGCACGACCGTTTTGGCTCTAAGGTACGAAGATGGCCTTTTGGTGCTTGCTGATCGGCGCGCGACGATGGGAAATTTGGTCATGTACGACCATGCTGACAAGATTTTTCCTCTGGACGACACAACATTGGTCGCGCTTTCGGGTTCATTTGCGCGATCACTGGAAATTTGCCGCCTGCTCAAACACTCGTTCAAGTACTATCGCCGCATGCAGTTATCCGACATGTCATTGGAAGGAAAGTTGCATGAAATTTCAAAGGCACTCGCGAGCAATCTGCCGGCAGCGATGAACGGCATCGGACTCTTTGTGCCGATTGTTGCCGCGTATGATGCGCAAACGGAGTCGTTTGGGCTCTACTTTTTCGACGGCGCGGGCGCGAGATTTTCGAACGCTGATTACGCCTGCGCGGGTTCAGGTTCTGAGCGCATTCGGGGCATTTTTGAATACCTGGGCCGCACGAAAAAGCCGTGGGCCTCGCGCACATTGCGAGATGTGCTGGTCGATGGGCTGCACATGCTGGATATCGCGGCAGATTTGGACTCGGCAACGGGTGGATTTTCCAAAATCAAACCGATGGCGAGAATCCTAACCAAAAGCGGAACCGACGAAGTCGATCCCGCCATGCTTGACAAAGCAATTGCAAGCGTTTTGTCCTAGTTTTCGCCGGATTCTTGGTCAGATTTCAGGTAGGCACCGTGCCCCGAAACATCGCGCGGTGTGACCACACCGTTGATAAAATCGAGCCCCGCGGCTGGGTCGGGATTTTGGTTCATGTGGCTATCTAGGTCGATGTGATCGAGCACGCCGCTGATGGCCGCCCCAGCCGCTATCGCGACGCTCGAATCGGCCATGCATCCAATCATTGTCTTCAAGCCATGGGCGCGCGCGCAACCGATGATCCGCAGCGCCTCCGTGATACCGCCGCACTTCATAAGCTTCATATTCACGCCATCGACGCACGATGCATACCGAGCCACATCGGCGCTAACGCGGCACGATTCGTCGATGAAAAGCGGCAATTTTCGCTTGGCGTAGAGTTCGGGGAGGCCATCTTCAGCGCCCTTCACGAGTGGCTGCTCGACGTAATCGCAACCCCGCTCCGACAGCCAGTCCATCATGGTCAGCGCGTCGCGTTGGTTCCAACCGCCATTGGCGTCGACGCGCAGCGAAACGTGAAATCGCTCGGCCGACTCCTTCGCGGCGAGGTAGCTCTCTTGGTCGTGAGCGATGCCTTGCGGCGATCCGAGCTTGATTTTCAGCGATTTGCCGCCTGTGTGGTCGAGCAGCCAGGGCACTTTTTCACGGATCACGTCGGGAGAGTTGATGCCAATCGTGACGCTGGTCGCCACTCGCGGCTTCGGCAAGCCCAGCATTTGGTAGAGCGGCAAGTCCGCGCGTTTGGCCGCTAGGTCCCAAAGAGCCGTGTCCAGCGCGGCTACCGCGCCAGCATCAATCTCGCGTTCCATCGCCAGGTCATAAACTTCGTGGATGCTCAGCCGGCCCAAATCTTCGCTCACCAGGTCGCGCAGCTGGTTCTCGGCGAGCTCGGCGAGCGATTCATCAAAGCCCGTGCCGGGAGCGCATTCGCCAATGCCGATATGTCCATATTTTTCGGCATAAACATATAGATTAACGGAGCCCGTGCTTGTGCCCCGGCTGATGCCAAGCGGCATCAATTTCGTAAGGCGCAACGTTTTGAAGGTGACCAGCATGACGCTAGCCTACCCACTCGAACCTAGTGCGAGCGGAATCAATCTTCTTTGAAAAGCCGCTTGATTTGGGCTTCAAACTTCTCTTTGACCACCTTTCGCTTGACCTTGAGCGATGGCGTCAACTCGCCGGTGTCGATCGAGAACGTCGCCATGAGAACTTCAAATCGCTTGATCTTCTCGTAGTCGGCAAGTCGCTGGTTCACTTTGTCGATTTCCGCCTTGATCGTTTTGCGAACGAAGTCGTTTTCGGCGAGGTTATCCGCGGTCGGCGGCGCTTCGCCCGCTTCCTTTGCGGTGCGCTGCATGCGTTCCAGGTCGGGAATGATCAAGGCGCAAACGTAGTTTTGATTGTCACCAAAAAGCACTGCCTCTGCTATTAGGCTACTTTCGCGCACCAGGTTTTCGATCGGCTGCGGCGCGACATTTTTGCCGTTTGCGAGCACCAAAATGTCCTTCTTGCGGTCCGTAATTTTGAGGTGCGTGCCATCCCAAGCGCCGATGTCGCCGGTGTGAAAATACCCATCAGCATCTATCGCGGCGGCGGTGGCCTCGGGCTGATTGTAATAGCCGCGCATGACGCAAGGCGCTTTGATGCAAATCTCGCCGTCGTCGGCCAACTTGATCTCGACCCCTTGCACTGGTTCGCCGACGCTTGCCGGTTTGATGCGGTCGGGACTGTTGAAGCAGTTGCCCGCGCAGGTCTCGGTGAGGCCGTAGCCTTGCAGAACCTTCAACCCGAACGCGCCAAAAAAATCGTAGATGTGCATTGGCATGGCGGTGCCGCCGCTGACGAAAAATTTCAGCTTGCCGCCGGTGCGCTCGCGGATTTTGCTCGCCACCAACTTGTCAAGCAATGGCCACAGGAGCGAAAACCCGCCATGGAGCCGCTTCTTGCCCTCGCTCAAGGTCAAATTGAAGAGCTTTTGCTTCAGGGGCGCTTGCTTTTTCACGCCGTCTTCGATGCGTTCTTTCACCGATTCCAAGAACCGCGGAACGATGAGCATGATGGTCGGCGAGCATGAGACCATGTCGTTCGCCAGGGTCGCCAGCGACTGCGCATAGGCGATTTTTGCGCCGCACGAAATCGGCAGGATATGGCCGGCGAAGCGCTCATAAACGTGCGCAAGCGGCAGCCAAGACAAAAATGTGTCGTTCTGATCCACTGGCAAACTGGCATGAATCGCGCGCGAAAGCCAGACTAATGAGTGGTTTTCGAGCATTGCGCCTTTGGGGTTGCCGGTCGTGCCGCTGGTGTAAATGATCGTGGCCAAGTCGGAGGGCTGGGTAAGCGAAATCTCCGTCAACCATTGCTCGCGCGTCAATGGTGAATCGCCGCTAGCCAAGCCCATGACGGATTCGCCGTCACCCAAAAGCTTGATCAGCCGCGCCTTCACAGCACCTTGAACTCGCTCGAAATGAGCATCGGAACCGGCGATGAACAGCACCGCACCGCTATCCTCGGCGATGAACGCGGCTTGCTCGGCGGGCAAAGTGGGATAAACCGGAACGAGCACGACCCCAAGCGTTTGGCATGCCCAGTCCACCCAAGCCCATTCCGCGCAATTCTCGCTGAACAAGCAAACGCGGTCGCCTCGACGAACGCCAAGTTGCCAAAGGGCCTGCGCAACCTTAAGAACTTGTTCGAACAGGGCCGAATAGGTAAGTTCCTCGCGCGTCTTATTACGCGGGATCGTCATCGCGATTCGGGACCCAAATTGTTGCGAAGATCGCAGCAACATTGCTCCCAGGGAATCCGGAATATCGGTCATCGGCTTTTCGCTAATCGGCTCAAATACTTGCATCTGCGGGTCACCATTGAATGCGCACAGCGTCGTTCGAAGCAAATTACCAGAGTCTAAAGCTGAATAACAATGGCCCAAGTGAACTCTGCGAAACTGTGGACGTCCTGTCTCGGTGAAAGGCTCTGCGGAGCCCGGAGATGACACGATGAGGAAAATTCTTTTACTGTTGATGACATTGGTCGCGGCATTCGCGATTGCCCAAAACGGTGGCAACCCCCAGATTATCGCGGGTACGCACGGCAAAGGCGTTGCGCTAAGCCAAGACGAACGACGCGCCGAATTCTCATTCGAAGCGCAAAAGTTCTTGAACCGCAAAGGCTCCGAAGAAGTGCGCGGCAACTTCCAGTTCACCCAAGTGGCGAACGCGGCTGGCCCCCACGTAAAGATTCATGCGCCAAAAGTGATGCGACTGGGCGCGAATGGCAAGACCGCTGAGTTCGGCGGCCCCGCGGTGTTGGTGGTCCGAAAAGACGGCAAGGCTCGCGAGTTCAAAGGCAAACTGGTTGTTGCGGTGGCTGACAATAAAAACCCGAAGGGCGAAGGCGACAAGGCCGATGGCATCAAGGTCATGTTCAAGGCCGATGTTGCCGACATGACGTTTGAGTTTGGTGGCGCGGTCCAGCGCGGCGACATCGTGGTCCGCACCAAATCTGAATAATTCTCACACCGTAGCGAGATCGACACGCCCGGCGACCCAATTGGGAGCCGGGCTTTTTGCTGTTTGGCGTGGCGGCGATCTGGGTTACCGTTATGGGCCAAAGTCGACATCACGAAGGTTAGCGGCATTGGTTCGTACACCGAACGACTCTGCAGCGAGTTATCGTGTGCTGAGAGTGGATAAGTCCCCCTCACGCAGATGAGGGGGATTTAGGGGGAGATTTTCCAACAAGGATCGCGGATGCTTCGTCTTCGCGATGCAGTCTTCGAAAAGTGCGGCCCCA
>CAYRAX010000183.1:0-4834 GCA_964422285.1 uncultured Chthonomonas sp. | reverse complement strand
CGCGTTCGGCGCACAGCTCGCCGAGGTGGGCTTCGTGCCCAAGCCGGGCGAGCCTTGGATCGTTTACGGTGGAAACTACGGAGGAGTTCTGGAGCGTCTCGATCACCGAACAGGAGTGCGCAGATCGGTAAGCCCATGGCCGGAAAACGTCACAGGCGAAGGTGCCGACATCGCCGCCATGCGCATGCAGTGGACTTTCCCGATCGTATTTTCGCCGCATAACCCGAACGTGTTCTACATAGGCACCCAGTTCGTCATGCGTAGCTCCAACGAAGGCGAAACGTTCACCGCGATTAGCCCAGACCTCACGCGAAACGATAAGGCCAAGCAGGTCGCTTCTGGTGGACCGCTCACCAAAGACAACACGGGCGTTGAGGTCTATAACACCGTCTTCACCATTGCCGAATCGCCACGCGCAAAAGGCACGATTTGGGCCGGAACGGATTGCGGCTTGGTTCACGTGACCCGCGATAGCGGCAAACATTGGTCGAACGTTACGCCAAAGGATTTGCCCGCCAACGCTCGGTGTAGCATCATCGAAGCATCGCCGCACGATCCCGCGACTGCTTATCTCGCCGCAAACAACCACCAAGACGGCGACATTCAGCCCTACCTTTTCCGAACCCACGACTACGGCAAGACTTGGACGGAGATCGTCAGCGGCATCGACCGCGACACGGTTACCCGAGCAATTCGCGAGGATCCCGTGGTTAAGGGGCTGCTTTATGCCACGACGGAAAACGGAGTTTGGGTCAGTTTTGACGATGGAAACCACTGGCAAACGCTCCAAATGAACCTGCCTAACGTTCCCGTCCATGATCTGGTCGTGAAAAATGCCGACCTTTGCGTGGCGACCCACGGGCGAGCGTTCTGGGTTCTCGACGACATCACTCCGATTCGTCAGTTTAAGGGCATGGACGCGAGCAAGATTACGCTTTTCAAACCAGAGCCCGGACGAAACCTGATGACGTCAACCATGCAAGGCTTCGGACCACGCACCAGCGAAGCGCCGATTGGAAAAAATCCGATGACGGGTCTGGTGGTCACCTATTGGCTACCGACCAAATCCGAAAAAGTCAAAGTGGAAATGATCGACGCCGAGGGTACTGTGGTGGCGAGCCAAGACACGACAAGCATGGGCGAAGCAGGGCTCCGACGAATCTCGCTTAACCCGCGATACAAAGCGCACGAGTCCTTGCGCGGAATCAACATGTGGGGTGGGTCGAGCAATCTACTCAAAGCACCCATGGGTAACTACAAAGTGCGGCTCACCGTAGATGATAAGACCTTCGAGCAATCCGCCCGGTGGGAAATGGACCCGAACATTGCTACCGACGAAGGGCAAATGCGTGAGCAATTTGAACTCAGCCGCAAGCTAGGCAAGCGCATCGACGAAGCCTATTCTGCGTTGCTGCGAATTCGAAGCACAAAGGCGCGCGTCGATCGGCTGAAAAAGGGCCACGACGACCTCGCGCCTGCCGCCGAAGCAGCGATCAGCAAACTTTCCGCGCTTGAGCTTGAACTCGACCAGGTGAACGCCAAGGCGAGCGAAGATTTTCTCAACTATCCAGTCAAGCTGCTGAACAAGCTATCCAGCCTGCTGGGCGAGATTCAATCGGGCGTTTTGCGGCCAACGAAGGGCATGTACGATGTCTACCAGCATCTGGACGTCGAACTCGCGGCGTTCAGAAAGAAATATGATAGTGCTATGGCTACCGAAGTGCAAAAGTTCTATGATGCTGCGCTCAAAAAGGAGGCGGCGAAGTGAACAACCGCATCACTTTTTATGGTGCCGCGCGAACTGTCACGGGCTCGAAGCACCTTATCGAATCCAATGGCCAGAAAATACTCGTTGACTGCGGAATGTTCCAAGGCTCAAAGGAACTGCGCGACCGTAACCGTCAAGAGTTTCCGTTTGCGGCGCACGAACTCGATGCCGTAGTGCTCACCCACGCCCACCAAGATCACATTGGCCTTCTGCCCGTGCTCGGGAAAAAGGGCTACAAGGGTCCGATCTATTCCACAAAAGCGACGCGGCGGCTCAGCTCGATTTCCCTGGCGGATAGCGGGCGGCTACAAGAAGAAGATGCCTACCAATACAACAAGCGTCACGACCAAAAAATCGAGCCGCTTTACACCGAAGACGACGCTTACGCGGTGATGAAGCAGTTCAAAATCGAGCCTTATGACGCGCCATTCGGGTTGCCGGGCGGAATTTCGGCGCGCTACATTCCTGCTGGCCACATCATCGGTTCAGCATATGTCGAAATCGAATTCAAGAACGGACAAACGCTGCTGATGGGTGGCGATTTGGGCCGGTGGGACACGCCAATCATCAACGATCCGGAATTGGTTGAGCGCGCGGACTATGTGGTGGTAGAAAGCACCTATGGCGACCGACTTCACAGCAAAGAGGACCCGAAAGAAAAGATCGCAATGATTTTGCAGGACGCGATAAAGAATGCCTCGTGCGTGCTCATTCCCAGCTTCGCGATCGGCCGAACGCAAGAGCTTCTATATTACATCTCGTGCTTGCAAAGCGAAGGCCGCCTGGGCCGCATTCCGGTATACGTGGATAGCCCGATGGCGACTTCGGTCAGCGACATTTATGGCGACGTGCCCGAGGAATGGGACGAAGAAATGGTGCGGATGATGAAGCGGCGCGACAATCCGGTTGAGCCTGAGGGCATTCAGATGGTGCGCGACCGCAATATGTCGAAGGCGCTGAATGCGCAATCGGGTCCGATGGTGGTCATCGCGGGCAGCGGTATGGCCAACGGCGGCCGTATTTTGCACCACTTGCTACACCGGCTTAGCGATCCATCGACCGTGGTCTTGTTCACCGGTTACCAAGCGCACGAAACGCTGGGACGTCGGTTGCTCGAAGGCGCGCCGATGGTGCGGATTTTTGGCCAAGAAGTGGAGGTTCACGCGAAGGTGGACAAGGTAAACGCGCTTTCCGCTCACGCGGACCAAGGCGAACTTTTGCGCTGGCTACGTGGGTTTCAATCCCCGCCGAAAAAGCTGTTTGTGGTCCACGGCGAACCCGAAGTACAGGACATTTTTGCCGAAAAAGTCCGGCAAGAACTGGGCTGGAATGTCGTGATCCCCGAGCAAGGCGAGTCGTTCGAGCTCGTGTAGGCCCAGTAGCGATACGGGTGGTCGAAGCGTATTTCTCGTGTTACAATGCTCGCATGGGACAGAGGTTGGCGATTCTGTGCGTGGTGGTTCTGGCAGGGAATGCTGTTGCGGCTCCACCCGCATATCGGCTAACTCAGGATTGGCGCTCCAATCCGCCGCAAGGTGTAAACGAGGTTCATATAACTGGCTTTAACGGCTATGGAGAAGTTGGGTATGTTCTCTTCAACAACCAAACTGCTCAGGGCACTAGCGGGGTGCTCGCACCGGAGGGACACACTGATCTTGCCAATCATTTTGGTTGGTCCGCTGGATACAGCGGAGCAGCGAGCAAGAACAGCAAGGGTGCATACGCGATGCTCGGCTCCAACTGGCAAAACAACTTTTACCGTAGCATTGATTCACCAGGCGAGGCGGTGACCCCGTATGGCTTTTTTGACGAATACGACTGTCGCGGATTCACGGATTCCGGCTGGATGTGGGGTTCGAGCTCGGATTCTCACGACGCTGACCACGAAGGTGCGCATGCGTACAATATTTACACGGGCAAGCACGCCATTGTTCAATCTGGACGCGCACATATCGAAGGCATGAGCGAGTCCGGTGATTTTATCATGCTCGATGGATCGGATTTGTGGCCGGAAGATCCCGCTCGTAGCGGTTTTTTCTACCACGACCGAGCGATTACGAAATTGCCATGGGCGTTGACTTCGGTGAAGTTCAACAGCAACGGCGATTATGTTGGTCAGAAATCGCATGAGCCGGGCCTGTTTCATGCTGTTTATGATGTGGTGGTCGGACGAGGTGCAACGGGGAGCGTGGTCTTTCAAAATGCCCTACCCCGCGGCATCGCCGACGACATGCGTATCGCGATTACGAAATTTGATCAGGACAACGTGGGGAACCAGTCGAATTTTCGCCGTGGCGTTTTGACGGACGGTGAGTTTTATGATTACCACTCGATCACGCAGGGCCTGCCGGCGGGCATGGAGATCCAAGACCATTGGATGCGCTCGAACGGCGAAGTCGCGGCGATCGGAAAGCTGGCAGGCGACTTCTACGTCTTACGCTTGACCTCGGTGCCGGAGCCGGCCTCGCTTGTAGCACTTACCACCGGCGCGCTCGCACTTTGCGCCCGCCGACGAAAATCCGCCTCATCTTCGTGAGAGTGTTCGGCGTGCCAGTGTTATCGCCTCGGGGTCGATGGCAATGATTAGGGCTTGCGATGGCGATGGTGCGGCAGGCGGGAGCGCGGACCCTCAGTCCTCGCAAAATTGTTGCCAAACCTTTGCGCAGGTAATCGGAACACGAAGCGTGTTCCGACCTGGATGCGGACGAAGTGTCCGCGCCCCGGCTTTGTCTCCCCCTAAATCCCCCTCATCTTCGTGAGGGGGACTTTATGCCGCTCTCGGCGTGTCGAGTTTTACCGCAAAACCATTCGGGCGCCGTACTAATTCCCCCCTCACGTAGTTGAGGGGGGCTAGGGGGGAGCCGATTGGCGGGATTGAACCGCGGCAACAATCCTTTCGAGCGTTGAGGCGAGCGAATATTCGTCGCCGAATGCGTACCAGGACGGAATTCTAAGTGTCTCAACTCCAAGTGAACTCAAGTACTTGTCTCGATTTGCATCATATTCCGCATCATGCATGTCGCCATCAAGTTCGATCGCAAGCTTTGCTGATGGGACGTAAAAATC
>CAYRAX010000182.1:0-4845 GCA_964422285.1 uncultured Chthonomonas sp. | reverse complement strand
CGTAAGATTCGAAAACGTCTGCGGCCATACCGGCGCAGTCGCCAACGTTATCGCCGACGTTGTCAGCGATAGTAGCTGGGTTGCGTGGGTCGTCTTCGGGAATTCCGGCTTCGACCTTACCGACGAGGTCTGCTCCAACGTCCGCGGCCTTGGTGTAGATTCCACCGCCGACACGCATAAAGAGCGCGGCGAGAGATCCACCAAAACCGAAGCCGACGAGCAGCTTCATCGCATCAGCACCAGCGAACAAGAAAATCAAAGTTGCGCCGATGAGGCCCATGCCAACCGTGAACAGGCCAGCGACTGCGCCCGAACGGAACGCGATCACCAGTGCTTGGGCATAGCTTTCGAGCGCAGCGGCAGCAGTTCGCGTGTTGGCGGCAACCGCCATTTTCATGCCGGAAAAGCCCGCAAAATAGGATGCGGCGACACCAGCAACGAAGCTGAGCCCGACATACGCGGCTAAGGTCATGCCGTAGGTGTCTTTGTACAGAAAAATGAGTAGGCCGGCGATGATCACGATGAAGGGAAGCATCGTCGTGATTTGGCGTCGCAGGTAAGCCATCGCACCTGCTTCGATCGCGTCGCCGACTTCTTCCATCTTTTCGCCACCGCGGCTAAACTTCTTGAGTGATGAACTCAGGAACGCGGCCGTGATGATCGCCAGAAGGCCGAGGCCGAGCGAGATGAACAAATACATCTTGTCGGCATCAGTGAATTGCAGCTTAACGTTCGCTTCGGAAGCAGACGCTACTGTGGGAATGATCGTGGCAAGAAGGGTAGCCAGAGTCGCCTTCAATCGGCTTCCACCTCGCGACCATCCTTGTACAATGGAATTTCTTAAAAACGACATACTTTGAATACGTCCCCCAAAAATATGGGTGCCCGAATCCCTTCGGACACGCATGTTGGAGCGTAGGATACCCGAATTGCCCAGGTTCCGGCAACGAAAAAGTAAGGATTTAGGCGTTAGATTCGGGAATTTCGGTCGTTCCCTCGAACTTCGCGAGCTCTTTGGTGACCATCTCGGCCTTTAGGTGGGTCACACCGACCAAAACTGTGCAAGGCAAGTCAGCAATCATCTGCTTGACCTGGTTGCGATTGAGCGCAAGAAGATGCTGCAAGTAGTTAATCAGCAGCTCGTTTTTGTGTCCAGTTGCCGTCAAGATGACGTCATAATGTTTAGTATCTTCTTTATAAGCAAAGCTGGTTGCGGCGCGGTTGATGGTCGCGCCGGATTCGTTCGCAATCGGAATCTCACGATCGCAATTCTCGCAAATCAGGCCGACCGACTTCTCGCTGTAGTAGTTTAGCGTGTTGCAAAAACCACAACGAACCTGAGAAACCCGCAACAGCACTCCGTCTACGATGGGCATCTGGCGGTTGCACTCGTCGCATCGGACGTCGCTCGTGGGCTTTTCAGTGAACGCATTCTTGGCGTGGCAGTAGGGGCATGTGATGGCGTGGCCCGCCACCGACTTGATTTGCGTCGCCACATAGATCGCATATCCAATGGCGACCAAGCCTCCAGGTAGCAATAGCCAACCCAAAGCAATCATGGACTGGTATTTGAGCAACAAGCCACCCAAAACGGCGGCGGCGAGTCCGCTGAGCCCGAAAATCAGCGCTCGTTCGCCATAAGCTTCAACCACATCGGAACTACGAGTTACCGTCGGCATGACATCTTCACTATACTAAAAGTCGGCGACTTTCGTACAGTCAGGACGGTTTTCGAGTCGAGAACGAACCCTTAATTGTCTGATGGCTTGGGCAGGGCCTCGCCGCCGGGAGTTGGTCCGGCTTCGTGCTTGTCAGGCGTTTCAACGGGCGTGACTCGACCCGGTTCGGTCGCGGGGATGATCAAGACGTGCTTGGGCTCTTGCTCCATCGGCGTGAATCCGGCTTCCGCGCCAATCGCCCGCAGAACTTCCATCACCGGCTCGCGAGAATAAAACGCGCTGATCGTGGGGTCGGGTGTGCCTGGCGCGATTTCGATCTGCCAGCCGGTTGATTGGGCGATTTGCTGGAGCACCAAACTCAACGGTGCGGACTTGATGTTGAGCGTTACCGAGCCTGGGTCGGGCTTGCTTTCGGCTGGTTGCGGTTGGGGTCGATATTCTGGTGCTGGATCGGGGTTCGTGGGCACGGTAACGTCCGGCTGAGGTTCGAATCGACCCTGAACCGGCGTGCTGCTATTGGTTTGCTGGGCAGACGCCTGCTGGCCCTGTAGCCAAGATTTGGTGCCGAAATAGGAGCCAAATGCGAGCGCGCTCAGGGCGATGGCCGCGAATACCATTGGTCTAAAGGGCAAGCGGCCAGCACCCGATTCGACACGCGGGCGAAACGGCGGCAAGGCTTGCGATTCCGGCTTCATCGAGCGCAAATCGTAAACCATGTTGACGCGCCGGAGCAATTCGCCTCGAAGGTCCGGGTATCGATTAGTGAACGCTTCGATGGATGCGGCGTCGCGCTGCTCGGCGATCAGCCACATCATTTCGTCAAGGGCGTGCGGGATGTGGCTCATGATGCCTCCTTGGTGTACAAATTCTTGAATCGCTCGCGAGCACGAAACAGCCGCGTTTTGGCGGCATTAGCGTTACACCCCAGCGCTGCGCCGATTTCGTCCAGCGGCATTTCTTGCCAGTAGTACAGAACGATAATCGCGCGGTCCTCCGCGCTCAGGGCCTCGAGGCAGTTTGCGATGGTCTCGTCCGCGAAGCTAGGTTCGTGGGTTGGGGCGGCCGCGTCCACTGCTTCGTTCAGCGGTTCCAGGCGGCTGCGGTTTTTCAGCGTGCGGGCGTGTTGGATCGATCGATTAACGGCTATCCGGTGGACCCAAGTGGAAAATCGCGCCCGCCCGTCGAACTTGTGAAGGCTTTTGTAGATTGCGGTGAATACTTCCTGAGCGGCGTCGGCTGCCTCGTCTGCATCGAGGAGCACGCCGCGGGCGATTGCGTAAACCTTCGAATAATAGAGTTCGTAGATGGTTTGGAACGCCGCCGTATCACCGCCGACGAATCGCTCCACCAGCATTGCATCTGGGTCAAACGATCGATCGCTGAGGGCTCCGAATCCAATAAAGACCATGGTCCTGCTCAGTTAGACGCCCGATTGCGCGGATTTGGTTACGGCTTAGTAGCGCGCAATTTTGCGAGCTAATTCGATGATTTCATCCACCTGGGGCAGAATGAACGTTTCGAGAGCCTTGTTCCACGGTACCGGAGTATCCATGCGGGTCAATCGCAAGACCGGAGCATCCAGCCGTTCGAAGGCCAGTTCGTTCACTCGCGCCACGACCTCGCCTGCGAATCCACAAGTCTTTGGCGCCTCGTTCACGACCATGACCCGATTTGTTCGCGCCACCGACTCGATGATCGCTTCTTCGTCAAGCGGAACCAGCGAGCGCAGGTCCATGACTTCGGCATCAATGCCTTCTTCTGCGAGCTTATCGGCCGCTTCCAGGCAGTGATAAACGTTTTGACCGTAAGTAATGATGGTCAAATCCTTACCTGGCCGGGCAATTCGCGCCTTGCCAATTGGCACCGTATAGTCTTCTTCGGGAAGGACTTCCTCGATTTCCTTCCAGCGGTAAAGCTGCTTCAATTCGTAGAAAATGACCGGGTTGGGATCGCGCAGGGCCGCCTTCAGGAGCCCTTTCGCGTCGTACGGGGTCGATGGTACAACGACTTTAAGCCCAGGAGAGTGGGCGAACCACGCTTCATTCATCTGGCTGTGATAGAGTGCGCCGCCGCCATAAGCACCGGCAGGGCCACGGACCACCACGTTCATCGCCACTTCGCCAGCGGTTCGGTAGTGGTAAGTCGCCATGTTGTTGACGATTTGGTCAAATCCGCAAGAAATGAAGTCGATGAACTGCATTTCCACGAGCGCGGTTTTGCCGTTAAGCGACATGCCGACCGCCGAGCCGACGATTGCAGCCTCGCTGATGGGCATATCGATCACGCGAGCGGTGCCGAATTTCTCTTGCAGACCCTCGGTAACTCCGAATGCGCCGCCCAAAATGCCGACGTCTTCGCCGAGGCAAACCATGTGCGGATTTTCAGCCATTTCTTCAAAAATGGCCTCCTTGAGGGCGGTCAAATAGTTCTTTTTGATGGCGGTTGGGGATTCAATCGTTGCCATAGTGAAATCTCTTGGTGCTCGCGCTTACTTTTTGTCGCAGAAGACCCACATCGCTCCTTCTTCGGCGGGAGGATTGGGCGATTTGACGGCGAAATCGACGCCCTTTTTGATGTAGGCGACAACATCGGGCGGAAAGTCTTCGTCTTTGGCCTCTTGGGCGCCCTTTCCTTCAGCGACGAACTGGGCGGCTTCGTCCTTGGTCATGTAGCCTTTTTCGACCAAAACTGACTTGCAGATAGCGATGGGATCGCGCGAACGGCCCTGATCGACGGCTTCGGTGGGGCGGTATTTCGCAGCCCGGTCATCGTCGTGGTCGCCGTGGCCATAGCTACGGAAGGTTTTGCATTCGACGATGCTCGGTCCTTTTCCGCTGCGGCCCCATTCGATCGCTTCCATCACCTTATCGTAGACATCAAAAACGTTTTGGCCATCGGCGATGAACCCAGGGATGCCGAATCCATCGGCTCGGCGCGCAAAATCGGGCAGCGAATACTCAAGATGGGTCGGTGTGCCATACGCCCATTGGTTATTCTCGATGATCGTGACCAGCGGCAATTTGTGCACGGCGGCAAAGTTGATTGCTTCGTGAAAAACGCCTTGGGCGGTTGAGCCTTCGCCGTTGTAGGTAACCGCAACCGCGTCGCCACCGTTCAGCCGATCTGCATAAACCACGCCTGCCGCGACCGGAATCGTGCCCGCCAG
>CAYRAX010000181.1:0-4851 GCA_964422285.1 uncultured Chthonomonas sp. | reverse complement strand
TGAACGAAGTGCTCTACCACTGAGCTAACCGACCACAAGATCGCGCGGCGGCGACACAAAAAATATACCCAGTTCCCGGACAAAAAAGGCCTGTAGCCGACCTAGCAACAAGGTCGCAACTGCAACCCGGTGTCTCCAATTGCTTGTTGCCTGAACGTCGCACACAATCGCCGCGGGCTAGAGGCGACGTTCAGCGGTGATGGCAAAGTGGATTGGTACGATCCGCGGCGCTGATTGCAGCCGATTCCATAGCGCAAAAGTTTGGCGTTTTGACCAAATGCGTGTTATCATTACTGGTGTCTGCGTACCTTGTGCGGACGGGAGAGAAATTTTGATGTTGCGCCGTCAGTTTGTGTTGCTACTTGGTTTGTCGAGTTCCGTTGCATGCGCCAGCTACGACATGGGTTTGTTCCTTGAAGGTGGCAAAATCCATCGGTACGATATGTCAAGCGGTGCTTACTTGGGCTCCTTTTTACTGCGCCAGTACGCCAGCCAGCTCATCGGTGATGCTTCATCGGGATCCGTTTACACGTTGGGAGATGCGGGCGGCGGCAGCTACACCATTCAGCGCTACAACTACAGCACAGGCGCTTTCGTAGGACAAGTTAAACTCAGCGGCTCACCCGATGTGCCTTACCGAATGACAAAAGGGGCTTCGGGCGAAGTGCTCATTGGATTTCAAAACGATGTCCGCCGGTACAGCTTGGCGACTGGACAGCAAATCGGCACACCCATGTCGGTGGCCGGGTATGCATTTACCGGCGGCGGCATCTACATGTCGGCAAGCAGCACTTACTATTTGGCTGCCGAGAACGCCAACAGTTCGGGGTTCGACGCAATCTTCGGCGTAAATTCTGCGAACCAGCAATTGAGTAGGTTTGACCTGCAATACTTGGCCTACACTTCAGAAGTCTATGACCTTTCTTTGTCGGGAACTCAGGTAGTGCTTCACACCAGGGTGTCGAACACCAACATCATCACGGTACTCAACAAGAACTCATCCAGCGCAGTGCTCGATCCGCAGTTTTCGACCATTTGGAGCACGGCGTACGAAGGCAGAACGCGATTCGCTCATGGAACCGATCTGTACACGAGTTTGTATAATCAGGCCACCGACATGACGGAGATTTCGTTGGGAACTTTGAACCCGCTGACTTACGGGCCGATTAGGTTTTCTCTCGGTAGGCATTCAGACATTTATGACGTTATTGCGGCGCCAGAGCCAAACACCTTTGTTGCTCTGGCTAGTGGTCTGTTTGTCGGGATATTGAAATGGCGAAGGAAGGCTGTGCGCGCCAGTCCACGGTAGGCAATTTTTCGAGGTAAAAGTTCGAAAGTCATGGCACAAATCTTGCAGCTAACCGCTGCATGCAAGGATCAGCAGAATCTACGAGTTTTCAAAATCGCATGGCCGCACGCAAGCAGTTACTGCAAAAACTGAATTCAAGCCAGGCGTCTCAACCGAGCACGAAGCAACCACCGGCAACCCCGCCCACCCCGGACCGAAAAGCTTCCTAATCTAGCCGGGGAATGCCCGCACAAACGCCAGAAGCTGGCCCAAACAATCCCGTCCCGCGAACCACCGTTTGCTGCTCGGCCTTCACCACCCACAGCATCCGGCTCGAAGCAGGCAAATCCGCCTTTCTGAAAAAGTTGTTGAGCGACCCCACCGCCGCCGGCATGCTAACGACCACCTGCTCGGGCAAGGTCACCTCGATGGGCGAAGATTCCAACACGCCATCGTGGTGCAAATAGCTGATCGGTTGGCCCGTAATCTGCCGGTACGGCAAGTTGAAAATACCGAGCGCGACTGTGTCGCCAAACGCCTGGTCGCGCAGATTTTTCAGCGACTTTTCGTCGAATTCGGATTGGCAAAGCGCCAAATCCAGCAATCCGCCATAGGCCTGGCGCAAGGGCTCGGGCGAGGAAACCAGGGCCAAACTCGCAATCGCCATCGCGCGGGCGTCCATTTTGCCGTTCTCATCCAAATAGGCGCACGCAAATGGGTCGGTGGCGCGAGCGAGAGCTTCGGGCCACCCACCGCGAGCTTGTGGCGCGACCACCTGGGCTAACAGGCATTGGGCCGCAATCCACTCCGATTTAGCGTCACCTGCGACCAGAATCGGCGAGCCGGTGGCAAACCGCTGCGCCGCCAAATTGAGCACGCGAAAACCATCCTGCCGAGTATCCACCGACCTCGAACTCAGCAGATTCGCAAGGGCAAGGTTCAGCACGTCATCCGTGTCCAACGCATTCGTGCGCACCTTTTCCACTGGGCCAGAGCACATCGCCCGACCTGGAAAATGCTTGAGCTCCGGAAAGACCGCCTGAACCGATTTGCCCACCGCCCGCATTGGCAGGTCGATACGCGTTCTAATCGCCTTGGTCTGCAAATAGACCTTTCGCTTCGAGCCCGCACGCTGCGAGATTTCTAGCACAGGCAGCAAAATGGGGTCGGGTTGGTCGAACTTCCAAGTCACCTGCAAGCCGCCGTCGGTTTGATCGGCTTCCATGGAAATCAGTCGCGGCGCGTGACGAATCCAGCGGCCGATCTCGATTTTGAGTGCGTCCACCTGCGCGCCGAGAGTTGCCGCATCATAGGCCGCCCACCCACGCCGACCAAATGGAGCAACAACGCGCATCCAGCCGTTGAACTTCGTTCCGCTTCGGATCACCCATTGCCCCGGCTTGCCAGTCACCTTCGCCGTCGTTTTTGCGCCGGGGTAAGTAAGCAGCACCGCCGGTTGATTATCGCGAAACGAAACCAAGTGATAATCGGCTTCCGGCGAAAGCACGTTGTCGCCAACGCTTCCTTCCGACCAACTAATAAATGGCGCGGACATAGACCCAATGCGCAGCGCAAATCCCTCGGAAAAGTGCAAATCGAAGCCCTCGCCGAACTGGTGCAAGCGAATGATATCGGGCGACAAGGGCTTCGCGCCCAGTAGTTTCCACATCTCGTCGCCCGCTCGTTTAGAATCCAGTTTTGAAGATTCCAGCGGCGCAGCAAAATAGAATTGGTCGCTCAGGGTTGCCGAAGCCCGAAAGCCCGCCTTGGTGAGTTCAAATCCGGCAACGCGGTTCCATGGGGCCGATTCAGCCAGACACAGCGACGCCAACCCAAGGATTGCGAAATTAGCGATTAACCGTGCCAAGAATCTCGATTCCAATTCGTTTTGTGCGGCTCGACCAACTCAAGCCGACCTCGCGCATACCCAAGGTGTACCCCACAATCAAGCTCGTATCGGTATAGCGCGACCCAAGAATCTGGTCAAAGGAATATTGCCCACCCACGCGCCAAAGCGAACTGAACCGATAGCTGGCGTCGGCTTGAGTCGAAAGCCGGTTGACATCCAAACCGCGAACCGCATACAGCCGCAAATACGCCTTGCCACGATCATACGAAGATTCTGCCGTCAATTGGTGGCGTCCCAAAAATGCCGATGAAGAGCGGTCGTCGCTATAGCGGTAGGTCAGCGAGCCGCCCAAGTGCCGATTGATTTGCGTGTATGCCGCCAAATTGCCCGTCAGTGTGACCAACGTGTTCACGTTTTTTCCAAACTGCTTGCTGGCGGAAAAGCTCGCAAACATGTTCGAGTTTGAGTTCAACTTGATCTGCTGGCTTTGCAAACGCGAGCGAAACCCAATCGCCTGCTGCGAGCTGCTGAATCCCGTGGCGCGCAACGATGACGTGTTGGCCGTGATGCCATTGTAGAGCCTAAACGGCGTTTTTTTGATCGGAATAGGGTCGCGTTCGAGCGCAAGGTAGTTTTGTTGCGACGTGAACTTTGGACCTTTGACGGCCGATCCCCAGTTTGTGCTTAGGTTCGCCTGCCAACCTTTCAGTTGTTTGCTCACATTGGCCGCGCCAAGAACGCTGCTGTGCGCCGGAAAATCCAGCGACAAGTTCGCGGCGGTGGAGTCATCAGTTCGCACGTAGTGCCGCACCTGGATTCCCCAGTCTTTGCGGCCAATCGAACCCACCGTCAGGCCGCCATCCGCCTTGTCGCCTTGATCCCAGCGAAGCTCATAATCGACAAAGGCGCCGCCGCTGGCCCCCGTGCGACCACCATATCGGTTGCCCAACTTGAGTCGGACATTGCTGGAATGCCCCGGTTTCAAATCCAAATAATACGGATAATCAACCGCCAACTGGCTATTGGTCACCGCGAACATCTGGTCAGAAAAAACCGGCATGTCGGACGAAATCGCCAGCCGATAGAGCGGAATGCTCATGATTTTTGACGCTTGAATGAAAACAGTCGCCTTTTGGAAAAGGAGCTCACGCTGCGGATAGGCGATGATCCGGCGGGCTGAAACCAGACTCAACGCATTTGTAAGGTCCACAAACTCAAATTGCTTGGGGAGCGGCGGCTGCTTGGCTGCTTGCGGCTGCAAATTCACCAGCTCCGCAACGCCATAAACTTCCTCCACCGTCGTCGTCATGCGCAGGAACGGAAAGACGATTGTCGGCTTTTGCTTTTCCAGCGCGAACTTTCCAACCGCGAATCCGTAGCGCGAGTTCAACTTCATGAACAGATCATCGGCGACGAGGGTTTGCTTACCCGTCGAGATCGTAGCGCGTTTGGCTTTGAGCTCATAGGTACGAGCATTAACCTGCACGTCGTCCGCTTCGATCGTGATATCCCGATATTTGACGACGACGCCATGATTCGGCGCGGCGGCCGCAATCAACTTTAGATCGGGGCTGTAGACCAAGTAGCGCGGGCTATAAACCTCGATAAACTCGGCGGCGGAAGAAAGCTGGCTACGCGTCGCGACGAACTCGAAGTCGATGGTAGTCGTGGCATTGTAGGCGGGTGCCGAAACTGTAATTTGGGTTATCCCGGC
>CAYRAX010000180.1:0-4869 GCA_964422285.1 uncultured Chthonomonas sp. | reverse complement strand
CATGACCGCACTGCCGTGCCCCTTTTCCCCCGCGTTCACTAAGCTGCAAACCCGGCTCAGCAGCGGTGAACTCGGCCGCATTGTCGCCGCGACAACCACTAACCAAGGCACCTGTCCGTTTGGATGGTTTGTCGACGAAGCGGCGAGCGGCGGCGGCGCACTCATCGACCACACCGTCCACGTCGCCGACCTTTTGCGGCGATTGATCAAGCGAAATCCCACCTCGGTCTTTGCGGCGACCGGCAAAAACATGCACGACACCGCGGTGGAAAACGTTGCGATGCTCAGCCTAGATTACGGCGATGGCGTCTTTGCGTCGCTCGATGCCAGCTGGTCCAAGCCGAGCGGATACAAAACTTGGGGCAACGTCACCCTGAAACTTGTTTGCGAAAATGGATTGGTCGAAGTCGACTTGTTCCGCCAAGCGGTGGACGCCTACCAAACCCACGCCCCCAACCACGTCCAGCACGGCTTTATGAGCAACCTGGACGCGCTCATGGTCGATGAATTCGTGAATGCCATTGAGCAGAATCGGGAGCCGCTCGTGACTGGTGAACATGGGCTTGCCGCAGTGCAAATCGTCGATGCCGCCTATGCCAGCGTTCGTTCTGGTCAGCCCGAGGCGATTGCTTCTTGAGCGGCCATCTGATCGGCGCCCACATGCCCACCGGAAAGGGCCTCGGTGATGCGATTCGGCGAGGAAAGGCGATTGGCTGCACCAGCGTTCAGGTATTCACCAACAACCCGCGCCAATGGACGGATAAGCCGATCCCCGATGCGGCGATCGAAGATTTCAAATCGGCTTGCACCGAAACCGGCATCGCGAGCGTCGTCAGCCACGATACGTACCTCGTGAACCTGTGCGCGCCGGTCGCGGAAACCGAATCAAAAAGCATCGCTGCCCTGTCGGCCGAGCTGACTCGATGCGCTAAATATGGCATCCCCTACGCCGTGAGCCATATGGGTGCCCATATGGGCTCGGGCGAGGAGGCTGGCCTCAAAAAAGTTGCCGAAAATGCGCTCAAAGTCCTTGCCGAATCGCCTGATTCCGTGACGCTGTTGATGGAGACTACGGCTGGCCAAGGAAGCTCGCTGAACTACAAATTTGAACACTTGGCGACGCTGTTTGACCAAACCAAGGGGCACATAAACCTGGGCGTCTGCTTGGATACCTGCCACATTTTTGCTGCCGGTTACGATATTCGAACCGCCGAAGGATACGAATCAACGATGGCCGAGTTCCACCGCTTGGTGGGCCTCGACCGGCTCAAAGTGATCCATTGCAACGACAGCAAAAAGGCGTTCGCCAGCCGCGTCGATCGGCACGAGCACCTGGGGCTGGGCGAAATCGGCCCGACCGCGTTCGAATGCCTCGTCAACGATCCGCGCTTTTTCAACACGCCCATCATTGTGGAGACGCCCGAAGCCGAAACCGAGCACGCGACCAACGTAAAGCGGCTTTGGGATTGGGTGACCTAACTTTGAACGCTGATTGTAAAGTTCACTTCTTTCGCCAACACCCAGACCGGCCGTCAAATTCCTTGCCGCGACACTTACGCATCAATAACCGCTTAGCCTCGGCTTCCCGTCCTGGTTCGCCAACGTAGTACACGCGCACCATTTCAAATTGCTGTCTGGCTAGCACTGAAAATAAGGAATTCCTATGCTCCATCAAGGCTCTGCAGTGTTTTGGCCCCTCAATATGTATCACGGTTTCAAGTTCATCTGGCGTGTCAGTACCAGCGTACTTTGACGGCCTGAACGTGTGAGCCCAGGCAACACAGTTTTCTCTCAGCACGTCGGCTTCTTGCAGCTTCTCCTGCAAAAACACCTTTGTCTCCATTGCAAAATGCTCCGATCTGTGGTCAATCCTTTTGACTATTTTTTCGTAGCTTAGTAAGCATGGCGCGGCTTGGCGATTAACGATCCTTTTCGCCATGGATTTGAACAACGGTTCATCGCAATCGCTCGCAACGCGCTTTATAGTCTCGAGCATAGACGCATCGTCTAAGTCCTTCCACGAATTGTTGCTAATATACTCTGTAACATCCGCTGTGCTCAATTTCAACCATTCCTTACTCAGTGCATAGACCACGCATTGCTTTAGCATTTCCTCAAATCCGACCACGGCTTTATTGAATATGACTTGAAGGTAGTCAAAAGTTCTGCACAGCAAGTAATGATCAGCTGCTCGTAATGCCTTAGCCTCCAGGCATATTCGATCTTCTCCAGCTTTATCTTTCTGCCGAACTAGCGATTGAATTAAATAATTCCTATCGTAGGCTCCATACGGTAATCCTGTGGCTATCGAT
Organism: uncultured Chthonomonas sp.; assembly: GCA_964422285.1. Lineage (GTDB taxonomy): Bacteria > Armatimonadota > Fimbriimonadia > Fimbriimonadales > Fimbriimonadaceae > UBA2391. The sequence continues at coordinate 2,557 of CAYRAX010000180.1, read as the reverse complement.
GATCTCATCATGTAGTCCAGTCGATCGGCATCCATCTCGGACGAGATCAAGTTACGTAAAATTGACCTCTTGTCCATTGCCATCAAACTCGCGATTTCGGTTGGACTTACGTCTCCGTCTTCTAATACGGCCTTAATCTCTTCGTCGTGATGAAGTATCTTTGTTCCCACATCCTCGTGGTTGAGCCCCGTTAAACCAGCAGTTTTATCCGCAAAGTACTTTCCTACGGCTTGTTCAGTGGCATGAGACATAAAGTAGTGTCCCACATCGTGAAGCAAAAGTGCTAACCGGTAATCACGATATTCGTTATCATGTACGCGCACCTCCCGGCGTGCATGCAATGAGTCCATTATCTCGCCTATTACATGGCACGCGCCCAAACTGTGCGTAAAACGACTGTATTTTGCGTTTGGAAATACGAAATCTACGAGCCCAAGTTGCTTTACACGGCGAAGCCGCTGAAACGAAGATGTTCCAATGACACGCATTTCAAGTTCAGTCAATGGAATTGACCCATATAGCGGGTCGCTAATTCCATGTGTACGCTTAGCTCTCGCCATCTGATTGACTTTACGACAGGACTTTTATCGCGTCGTGGGCATAGTCAGCTAGTTCCTTCAATTTATTCTTCTCTCGACGAAATGAGCCTAACGCAATATTATCGGGTTCGCGTCGAACTTTCATGATATAGTCAAGGCTGGCGGTTGCCTCAAGCCACCGTCCCAACGATGGTTCACTACTTGGACATTTTTCCTTGATAGCTTTTACCTTGTCGAGGACATCCATTTGGATTGATGCGTCCAAACGACCCTCGTCGCAGACAGGAGATTCTTGAACTGATGCAACTGCATAATAGTCATCTGCCAACAGAGGACAGTAAGGTCCGTGAACGTACCAGCGAAATCGATATCCTAAGTCAACTCCCGCCCTTTGAGCTAAGTAAATTACTTTTTGCATGATAAGGCGCTGTTCAAGTGTTTCGACGCTCAATGCAGTGTCTAAATACCTGAAGATTGCCAACACGTTGCCTTGTCGTTTGGTTAGTCGCAATATCGTTCTCCTATTCTTGCCTTCACAATATCCGTCTTTTCAATTGAAAAGACGGATATTGTGAAGCTATCGGTGCTATTTTATCGAAACAAGCAAGCTTTTGTCTACTATTTCTCGAACAATGACATCCTGTTCCAAAGCTCTAGATGCGGCAGATGCAGTGCACGCGGTCGCTGGTCGGCATCGGCGGGTCGAGCGTGTAGGAATCAAAAAACTCGATATCGCCGAACCCATGGTCCACCAACATCGTGGTCATTTCGTCTTCGGTGTGGGCTCGCTGGATGTGCTCTTCGTGGAACTTGGTGCCCTCATGCTCAAAGTCCATCGCAACCCGAATAACCCGCGTTTTGGGATCGTATTTGCCCACCCATTTGTATTTGACGCGGGCTTTTTTGCGGGTGTCCACCTGGTCAAACATCTTTTTCTCAAACGCGTAGGCGGTGTTGAGGTCAAAAACGAAGGTCGATCCGGGCTTGAGGTGAGCGGCGACCCGGCCAATCGCCTTTGAAAGGTGTCCCAAGTCGGTGATGTAATTGAACGAGTCGAAGAACGAAAACGCAGCATCGAACTTGCGACCAAAATCAAATTCGGCGGCATCCGAAGCCAAGTAGCTGATATTCAGCCCCATCGCCGTCGCCTTGCGCTGGGCTTCGCAGATCATCGGTTCGCTGAGGTCAACGCCCGCCATTTCGAACCCTTTTCCCGCCAAAATTTCTGTGACATTGCCCGTGCCGCAGCAAACATCCAGGATGCTCGCAGGCTCGGCTTCCATCTGGGCTAGCAGCAGTTCGTAATAGCTGACCCAAATGTGATAGGGCACCGACGCCATGAGCTCGTCATAAAACGGCGCTATGGCGTTGAACGACTTAGGGCCGCTCACTTCGGCTTGATTTGCCAGCTCTTCCAGTATTCGCCGTCTTCGATGGCTAGCGCGGCTTCCGTGAAGTACAGCGGGTGGTAGGTATCCAGCATGACGGCAAGCTCTTCGGTTCGCTTCGCGCCGAGCGACGCCTCCACCGCGCCTGGTTGCGGGCCGTGCGGAATGCCCAGCGGGTGCATCGTAATGCTGCCCTCTTGAATTCCCTTTCTCGAACCAAATTTGTCGTTGCAATAGTACAAGACCTCATCGCTATCGACGTTCGAGTGGTTGTAGGGAATCACGATCGCCTCGGGATGGAAGTCCAGCACGCGCGGGCAGAAGCTGCAAACCACAAAGTTGTGGCCCTGGAAGGTCTGGTGGATGGGCGGCGGCATGTGAACTTTGCCAACGATCGGGCAAAAATCGTGGATGCTGAACGCCCACGGGTAGCAATAGCCATCCCAGCCGACGAGATCGAACGGGTGGAACGAGTAGGTGTACTTGGTGTACCGCTTTCGAGCCTTGACCACAACGTGGTATTCGCCCTTTTCGTCGATGGTCACGAGTTCAGAAGGCGGCCGGATATCGCGCTCACAGAACGGCGCTTCTTCGTGCAATTGACCGTAATCGGTGCGGTATCGCGTGGGA
>CAYRAX010000179.1:0-4914 GCA_964422285.1 uncultured Chthonomonas sp. | reverse complement strand
CTAAATATTTGCCCGATCTTTCGGGTGGGCTGCGCGCTTAAAACCCCCCCCCACTTTGTTGTGGTTTATTTGGGGGCCCACGACACTAACCGCTCCGCGAGCAAAGCCACGAACGCCAAACCCAAATTGATATACTCGCGCCTATGAGGTTCGAGTTCGAAGGCGAGGTGATCGAGTGGCGCGGGCCGCCGCCGTACTTGTTCGTCAAAATGCCCGCGACTGAATCGGCCGAAATCCGCGGAGCATCCAAGCAACTGACCTACGGCTGGGGCTGCATTCCGGCAAGCGTCACCATCGGACGCACGACCATCACCACCGCGCTATTCCCCAAAGACGGAGCCTATTTGGTGCCGATCAAGGTCGCACTACAGGGAGCGGAGCGCATTTTTCTGGGCGATCGCGTGCGTCTGGCGGTCGACGTTTAGGCCGTTAGCGAACGCGGTCTCCGGCCGAACTTGACTCGTTGACGAATCGTCAGCAGGCACAGCGGTGCGCCCAAGGCGATGATTGGCGGCGCGTCGGGCACGAGCTGGATGGAATCGATTTCGATGCGCGCGGGTGACGGAACCGCGGCGGTATACACGCTGAATCCTGAAATTTCTAGGTAAGTAATTTTTTTGCTACTCGACGGAGAACCGTAAAGAATTAGCGGGAAGTCCAAGTAAGACTCGCTAATTGTAAAGAAGTTAGTCCCGTCAAAATAGTCGTTAGTTGAGCTCCTCATTGTAAAACTAAGTTTGATAGTGGGCCAGACTTTGGCGGCATTTTTGGGAGGCTGGTGAGCATAAACCGTTCGCATCCGCATCCTTAATTTGTAAGCGTCGGGGCTGATGGTGAAGAGTGACGATCCCGGGTCATTATGGCGCCCATACACAATTCGCGCCCAGGAAGCTAACGTGGTGCCAACATCAATCGTCCTAAAAACCCCTTCCGCAACTTCGCCGCCTGTTGCAGACTCGGTGTAACGCGTGCCACCAACCATCGAACCGGTCTTGATCGTTTGTTGCCAGTCCAACTTGCCCTCGCCGGTCGAAAAATCGTCGATCATCAAACCTTGCGCGCCAACCGCCACGAACAAGCTTAAGTCAATGAGTAGGTTTCTAACGAAAAATCCTGCCGCCATGCTTTAAGTATCGGCACGTTCGAGGGAAGAGCCTAGCCCTTAGCGATCAATCTCGCCGAGGACGATATTGCGTAGCTTGCTCAATGGTAACATTGTGTTGCAATATGTGTCGAATTGTTCCGCGATCTGCATTGGGCATCGCCATCGCGTTCTGCATGCCTCCTGCGGCTCCTTCGCAGTTCATCAGTGCTGACCCGTCGGGGCAGGGCTACGTGCTCAGGATTATTGAGTGGCTCCCACCAGGAGCTTCCTGTAAGACCGATTTGAACGTGCTCACGATTCGAGCAAAGGACCACTATGGAACCTACTCGATGACATATTTCCCGCTGAAAGACAAAGGCATAGTTGAAATCAAAGCAGTTGGCTACGAACCCGCGATCGCCAGTTACCCGCTGGATAACATGCCCGTTGGCTTGGGTTTTTCCGCGGAGCAACAAATCAGTTACCAAGTGACCGATCCCGATGGAAACTGGTTCGCGCGCGAAAGCATAGCGCACAATGCCATACCATCCATGCGATTCAAGCAGCCGCGGGCCGAAGTTGGTCAGGGTTTTGTGGTTGTTCCGAGCCCCAAAATGCCGAAGTTTGAAGAGCAAGGACAGCGCGCGAGTAATTTCGTGCTGCGACCATTGATCCTTCGCGACATTCAGCCGGACCGATTAACATTTCGCATTGTCGGCACAATGCGCGAAGTTTCACTCATCACGAACAAATCACCGATTGAAATTGATGGCTTGGAACCAACGGTTAACGACGAATCGCTTGCTCGGCTAGCGGAGGCTTACAAGGGCAAGTGCTGGGCCTATCCGGCATCGGTCGTGGCGACAAGTGATGCCGGCAATGAATTGATGTATGACCCAGCTTTTAAGCCGATCAAAATTCGTGCACTTCTGCGACTTTGGCGCAGTCGAGAGATTATGATCACCTCCGTTGTCAATGGCTTTGGAGGGAATAGCGACGCGGGTCTTTGGTCTAGTTTGCACCCCATACTCGCCGTTCTTGAGCCAAGCGGCGGGAAAATCGTCACTGAAAGTTCCTTTGCGGTGCCGCCGGAGGAAGTTGGCGACCTTTCGAAGGACGCAAATCAAGATGCGATTGGGGAACGCATCGAGAAGTACCTCGCGCGCCGCAATGAACCGACGCAGTACAAAAACTTTTATGCGCTCGCGTTAGACGATTGGCACCTTCGAAGGTTAATCTCACCGACTCCGGCCGAGGCTGATTTCAAAGGCGCAAGCCCGAAGATTCAACGGGCACTCTATCGCGAAGAATTAGTGCGCGGAATGACGTACCGCCAAGTGGCGTGGGTTCGTGGATGGCCAATGATTCCTGGCGACCCAGATTCAATTGTTGCAAAAAACCTTACGGCTTGGGAATATCCCTCTGCAGTGTTTACGGACACCGCAATCTTCAAAAAGGGTCGCTTTGTGGATTACGACGTTTACAAATTGCCGTGATAGATCGAGACATTTCCCTCTCTGGTTGTTCATGACACTAGCGATCGATCTCACCGAGGACGATATCAATCGAGCCAATGATCGCGATTACGTCTGCGAGGAGGCGGCCGACCGACAGCACTTCCAGCGACTTCAGGTTCATGAACGACGACGGTCGCTCGTGCCAGCGGTAGGGCCGGTTCGAGCCATCGCTGACGATATAGAATCCGAGTTCGCCCTTCGAGCCTTCGATGCCCGCGTAGGCCTCGCCAGCCGGGACATGATAGCCTTCCGTATAGAGCTTAAAGTGGTGGATGAGCGATTCCATCGAGGTATCTAGCTCGTGGCGCGGTGGCGGCGCAATCTTGCGGTCGCTGGTGATCCACGGGCCATCGGGCAAGCCATCCATCGCCTGGCGGATGATCTTCGCACTTTCTTTCATCTCGGCGATGCGCACCAAAAATCGGTCATAAACGTCGCCGGTTTTGCCGACTGGAATTTTGAAATCGAACTCCTCATAGGCCGAGTAAGGGTTGCTCTTTCGTAGGTCCCAAGCAACGCCGCTACCGCGCGCGATCGGGCCGCTACAACCCAGCTGCAGAGCCTCTTTTCCGCTCAAAACGCCGACGCCTTGGGTTCTTTCCATCCAAATAGGGTTTTCGACGAGTAGCTGCTCAACAACATCGAGTTCGCCGGGGAATTCGGCGAGGAATTTGTTGACCTTGATTTCGAATCCTTCGGGCATGTCGCCGCGCAATCCGCCCGGCACGATCCAACTGGGCATCATGCGAACGCCGCTGAACATCTCGAACATGTCAAGGATGTATTCGCGCTGCTGCATGATGTAGAAAAACGGGGTCATGGCGCCTAGGTCTAGGCCGTGAGTTCCCAACCAAACGCAGTGGCTGGCGATACGGCTGAGTTCGGCCAGAATCACACGCAGATATTGAGCGCGGCGCGGCACTTCGCAGCCCAAAAGCTTCTCGACCGCGAGCGCGTGGGCCAGATTGTTGCCGTTCGCGTTTAGGTAGTCCATGCGGTCAGTCATGACGACGCATTTGTTGTACTGCTGATACTCGGCCTCTTTTTCCATGCCGGTATGCAGGTAGCCGATGACGCACTTGCACTGCACAATGGTCTCGCCATCGAGTTCGCAAATCACGCGCAAAACGCCATGGGTGCTGGGGTGTTGGGGCCCCATGTTCACGACCATGGTGTTCTCACCGATACGCTCAAAAACGGTTTCGGTGCTGGGCATGACTGTGTGGTCAATCTGGCTGGACATGTTGAAGCTTAGAATACCCGCACCCACGGTGCCCAGGGCCCCACCCTTAGGCTCTGCTCTGGCCCTCCAGACGGAGCGCCCGAGCAGAGGCATATGCCCACCGTCGAGAACTCAAAATCCAACCCAGCTTGAAACTGATAAAGCGGCTCAGTCTCGGAAAACACGCCCACGGGGGTCACAAATGCGGCGATTCAGGCGGATACTTGGCATGAAGCGAAGCATCACCACTTTGGCGCTTGTTGCGATAGGAGCTACTCCATACGCGTCCGTCATCAACATGAACCTGTTCTCGACCGCGTACAGCATTCCGAATTCCCAGGTGTTCCACGGGTTCGCGCGAGATCGGTCCACCGGTGTGTTCTATCGCTCACAATCGTACATTGGCACCCAAGTCTATCGATATTCGAACGTGACGGACTTTCAGGCCGATACGGGTTCAACTCTGACGACGTTGGACGATGTTCACTTAGGAGCCTACGGCGTTGTTCGTAATGGTAAATACTTTTCGAGATCGAACACCACGACCGGTAGTGTGGTAAGCCGGTTTGATGCTGCGACCGGGACGACCGAAATCATGCAAAACTTTGCGGGCATCGACGGAACCAATGGCAGCGCGACCTTCGACTGGGGCGGATACTCAACTTTGAACCTTTTTGAAGACACGACGGGGTTCTACATGTATGGCAAGGACATGAGCGGCAACCATACCATGACCAAAGTGGACGACAACCTTAATGTCCTTTCGTCATATCAGTTTAGCGGCATAACCGGTTCTGACCCTTCTTTTGGATATGCGTTTGACATCAAAGGGCACCTCTTCTTGGGTCAAGACTTCTCTGGAACTGGGATCCAAACGCGGGTGAATTTGGCTACGGGACTGACCAGTTCGGTGAACTTTACGCTTGCCGGCATGGGCTCGCCGGTCTACATTTCCGACGCGTACTATGACGAGTTGGACGATCGACTTTATGTGTACGGTTCTTATGGCTACGAAATGGGAACCGAAGGGCTTTACTGTGTTGATCACGCGGCGGAGGCGTTCGGCGTGGTGCCAGAGCCTGGGTCGATTG
>CAYRAX010000178.1:0-4950 GCA_964422285.1 uncultured Chthonomonas sp. | reverse complement strand
GTGCGCTACGAACAAGGTAATCTTCTGCGACCTGCGCGAGTGGCGAAATTGGTAGACGCGCTGGATTTAGGTTCCAGTTCCTTTCGGAGTGAGAGTTCGAGTCTCTCCTTGCGCACCAGGTACGATTAACTGACATGGCCGTCAATCTTGTCGATCACCCGCTCGCTCAGCACCTGCTCAATTCTCTGCGCGACTGCAACACGGAACCCTTGCGATTTCGCCAGATGGCGCGGCAGCTAAGCACGATTTTGATTCTCGAAGCAACGCGCGACTTGCCTTTAACGCAGCGGCAGATCACAACGCCACTAACCGATATGACGGCTAATTTTTTGGGCCATGGGCTGGCTGTTGTGCCGATTTTGCGCGCAGGACTCGCGATGCTGGAAAGTGCTTTGGAGCTCTTTCCGGATGTCGCCGTCGGCTATGTCGGGCTGGAGCGCGACCACGCGACTGCCGAGGCATCGAGCTATTATTGCAAGCTGCCCCGCCTAGAGGGCCGGACGACGCTTTTGGTGGACCCGATGCTCGCGACTGGCGGTTCAGCTTGCCAAGCGATCGACTTGCTCAAAAAGCATGGCGCGGCCCAAGTTGTGTTTGTGAGCGTGATTGCGGCGCCGGAAGGCATCGCGCGCGTGGAAGCAGCGCATCCCGAAACTCAGATCTTCACGGCATCGATCGACGCAAAACTGAACGACGTAAAGTACATCGTGCCGGGCCTCGGCGACTTCGGCGACCGAATGTACGGCACGATGTAGCTATCGCATTCCGGATTTTGCGGCTTGTTCGCGATTTCGGTTCGGTGAAAGAGTATCGCCCGCCTAGTTCTGATTTGGTCGATTCGCTTGCGTACGCAAATTCAAAAGCGAAATGTTCTGGTACACTAACCAGTGTTGATCCGCGAATTCGGTACGCGTTCAACAAGGGATAAGACTTATGATTTGTACAATCATTTCTGCTTTAGTAATCGGATCGGCAATGCCGCCAACTTATTGTCCAATCGGTGGCGAAGCCGCCAGCGACAAAGTTGCAACTGTTGACTATGCCGGCGTTCGCTATTCGTTCTGTTGCGACGGCTGCCCAGAGAAGTTCGCCAAAGATCCCGCTGCGGCGATACGTACCACAAAGGCCAAAGGCAAGACAATCGGGACTTTCTTATTTGATCCAGTTTCGCGCACCAAGATCAATGTAGCCCAGGCAAAAGGCGGCTACTCCGACTATCAAGGCGTCCGCTATCTATTTGCTACCGCGCCAAACAAGGCGGCCTTTCTGAAATCGCCAGCTGCCTATGCCAAGCACCCCGCAAAGGAAGCCCTGATGTGCCCGGTCGCTAAGGAGCGAATCAACGGCTATATCTTGGCCTATGGTTACAAGGATGTTGATGGCGTTCGCTATTTTGTTTGTTGCGATGGCTGTTGGCCCAAGTTTAATGCCGCGCCTAAGAAGTACGTTCCGTTCGCCGCAAAGGCGGTTGGCGAGCCTAAGGCTATGTTATTGAAAGCCGGTGAAATGCCACCATCTGAGTGCAAAGACGAGTAAGGCCAGTCGTTTGCTGGAAGCTTCATTGGGCCGCGCATTGTGGCCCAATTTATGTTTGCCCGCGTAGCCGTAGTTTTTTTTGCTGGAATGGCTAATCCCCATGGAGATCGAAGTTCTTGTTCAGGACGAGATAGTCGTCTGTTCCAATGTATCCATCTCCATCCAAGTCCGCTCGTAGGTCGAATCCACCGTCACCCTTGAACAAATCATATGCGCCATTCAGGATTAAGTAATCATCCGTTCCAATGTAGTTGTCTCCACTGCAGTCGCCATTGATCAACGTGGCTTGAAACGCAGAGCCCTGACCGAATCCAATCACAAGGTCCTGAACTGCGAACGTGAGAAAATGCGGGGCAGTGATTGTTGCACGGAATGAGCCAGATTGTAGCGTGTAAAACTTGTAGCCGTTTGATCCAGGAACAATGTTTGGGATTGTTTCCTTTAGGACACCATTCTGATATAGCCTAATCGTAATGGGTACCTCAAAAAGGTCACCCAGATAATCACCAAACACAACACCACAATTTACTGTTAAGCCACTTTGCCCCTGGTTGTACAGCGGGCGTACCACATATGTACCCCCCCCGACTTGGCTCACAACGGTTACGCCAAAATCGTTTGCATCCCTTGGAACACTTTCCCGATTCAGCTGTGTTGGCAACGCCAGCAAGTTGAACAAGTCCTCAGCTCGCGCATCGTTAAAGAGAAACGTTGCATTTTTGCTATTAAACCTGCCCCAGCTCCAAACTTGACCAAATGAATTAAATATTGCCGAAGTTGCAACTGCGGGGGAGCCCGAGCCGTTTTCAGCGATGTCTACTGTAGGCACCCAAGTGCCATAAGGATTCACGAAAAGGCCCCAGTTGTTCGCATTTGTCGATAAAGCGGTAGCGGCTAATGACAATTCGTCATCGACAACCAGATTCCCAATTCTGCTTGTCCCCAGAACGCTGATTGGCGTGGCAAAGCCGTTGTGTGGAATCAATATTCCTGCATTGCCATCGCAAAGCGTAATATCGCCAAACCGATTGATCGATCTAGGTGTAAGGTCCTGATCATACAAAATTGTAAGGTGGCCTGATTCCAACCTTGCTGGTCGAGCGATTCGTGGTCCACTATCCCAGATTTCAAGAGTACCAACAACGGAGCCGCTGTCATTACAATGCTCTGGTGTAAATCCTTGCTTGGCACCAACGGTCGGCATTGGAAGCACCTCCGCAAAATAAGCGGGTGGCCTTAGAACAACCGGCGTGTCGATAAACGCATTGTTGACATTTTTTTGGCAGTATCCATATGCAACACCATTGTTGTCAACACAAGTTATGCCTTGAAAACCTCCGTACGCCGCATACAGATGCGCTGTGGTGACATCTGTCCGTATGTTATTTGAAATCAGGTATGTTCGACCAAACAGCGTACCCTCATTATTGATGTGCCAGATCTCTTGATCCAGAGTAAGTGACTGAGGTACCAGTTCTGCCACGAGCGGGACTACACGCTTGGTCGCGAGGTAGTTGCTTAGCCTGCCCCAGCCAAATATTGAGTCATCGCCCATTGGACCGATGTCTACTGTGCCGCGGACAAGATTGTTTGACCAGGTTTCCCATGTCATGTACGGGTTGATCCACCGCATTAATGCGGCCACGCCGCTCGTGATCGCAGCTGATGCACTGGTGCCGCCTACATACTGATATGTTCCGTGGCGACCAGTGCTGAGCAAATTTGATCCAGGTGCGACAACGTCGATGGCAGTCCCATATGCGGAACCCGGCATGAGTTGGTCCTGTTCATTGCTCGCACCTACGATGATCACATCCGAGTAGTCGAAGGCCAAGTTTTGACCATTATTGCCGGCGGCGTACACGAGCAGAGCACCAAGCGACTTGCAGTATTGCCCTGTTGTCTCAACGGCTTGTTGCTCTACGCCCTGGTAGCTTACGTTGATAACCTTACAACCAAGATCCGCCGCTTTGCGTGCTCCAGCCAGAACTTGGTCAAGGGTCGCCCCGTCTAGGACCTTTATCGGCATAACTTTTATGCCCCAGCCCATTCCAACAACTCCTTGGCCGTTGTTGCCTCGAGCAGCTATGAGCCCTGCCATCGCAGTTCCATGACCATCATCATCTTGGACGTCGCCACCATCTGCCTGAGACCGATTTGAAATCATATCCCAACCTAAAACCAAATTCGGCACTAAGTCAGGATGGCTGAGGTCTACACCAGTATCCACTAACCCGACAACAACATCAGAGCCCAAGCCGCTACGTATCTCCCAGGCGCGCTCGGACTGCATAAGCTGGTGGTGCCATTGGAAAGGGTACTTAGCGTCGTCTGGGCGCCGACATGGACGAACGACTGGGTTAAGCGAGACCGATTCATACAAACCGGAGGCGCGTAGTGACTTAGCGTAATCAACCGCTGATTGATTTTTGGGCACCGCAACCACATATTCGTTGACTTCAGGATACTTTCTGATCACGCGCAACTCGTGTGGACCAGGCGTGAGGACACCCGTGGCCCGCAAAATCAGCGTTTCTGCCCCGCATGCACAAGAAGCTACAGACAGTAATGTAAACAAGGCGACCGCCTTTTTCGAAACTCGCAACTGCACTACAATTCTCCAGCAGTAACAAATCCATGCGCGAATGTTCTGGTTCATGATGCCGTGTTCCTGGTGACAAGCTCTTTGCGAACGCGTTCCTCAATGAAACAGGTGGTATTGAGCTATCACCTTTTCATAATACAGCACGAGTATCCAAAGTGGGCCACAGGGCCTACGCAACCGCCCCCGTACTTGAAGACAACTTGAGCGTATTCCTTCCTTGATAATATATCCGCAGAGCATACCATCCGCGCGGCGACCGCCAGAGGCCGTCAGCCGAGCGAGTAGCACGACCACTTGCGGGTGGGAACGGGTCCGTTCCCCGAGTTCAGCAGTTCGTTCAAGTAACCGCAATTGCGCCCATCCAGCACGGGGCGAACAAGCTCTACCACAGGAACGAAAATAAAAAAGCCCCACCGTAGTGGGGCTTCTTCAAAGTTTATGTATCCGCGCAACGCGCCTATCTCCCGGGCAGTCACCCGCCAAGTACTTCCGCCGCTGAGGAGCTTAACTGCCGTGTTCGGGATGGGAACGGGTGTGTCCTCCTCGCTCAGGTCACGCGAATACAAATTGTTTAGAGCGTGAAACGCCCTCACAGTTGCATGTTTTTGAAGTGGATCGCGAACCGAATTAAACAAACATGGTTTGCGATGGAATAGCTTTTTTAAGCCCTCGGACAATTAGTACCGGTCAGCTGCACATGTTGCCATGCTTCTACCTCCGGCCTATCACCTTGTAGTCTTCAAGGGTCCTTACCTAAAAGTGGGAAATCTAATCTTGGGGTGCGCTTGGCGCTTAGATGCTTTCAGCGC
>CAYRAX010000177.1:0-5004 GCA_964422285.1 uncultured Chthonomonas sp. | reverse complement strand
CATCGGTCGCCATTCCCCTTGCTTGTATCGCTCGTAACCAATTTGCTTCATCATACAATCCACCGCCCGGGTGACCCCGTCAAAGTAGTTGCGAAACTCAGAGTCATATAGTACTGACGAAAGTCGGACGGCCTCTGCTCGGAGTGCCGATCTTTCTGATACATTTCGACTGTGCATCGCAATTGCTCGCTGTCCAGCGGCCAAGTACCGCGAAAACACACGTCCATTCTCTCGAACTTTCGCATAGAAATAAATTTTGTTACCGCGCCGCTCCAGTGCCATGTGCTACAAACTTCGTGTCCCCCAATCAACGCTTGAACATCGCGGCCGCGCTTGCGTTGGTTTCAGCACCCCAAGAGGAATTAGGTCCCCCTGCCGTCATGCCGTCACCGTCGTCATCGCCAGATTCTGGAATGCATGACACCACTTCCTTTTCGACCACATCGTCGTCACGAGTGCCGTCATTGTCAAGCTCTCTTGGGCTTACGCCAGAATCAATCTTGCGGATAACGTACGGGCGCTTCTCTCCCCGACGCGGAAGACGCACGAGTTCGACGCCACTCTGCCGCAAAACAGGACTCAGCCGGTCGATCCACTTGTGCAGTTGATTAGCTGCAGGTAATCGAACTGATTCGTCATCGATCACTGCCTTCGCACGCTTCAGGATTTCCTTCGCGGTCAACTCGTCGCCATCGCATTCCGCTGCTAGGGTTACAATTGCGCTTGCGAGAAAGTCGCTCTCGATCGCGTCTGCGTTGGATTCCGACTGCATCGCTCGGTACGCATTAAGCGTCGCACCTTCGGGGAAACCAAAACACTGCTCGGCAGCAACCGCGTTGCGCAGGAAATCGATCATGCGTACGTCTCGGTCGACTGTAACGCACCCTCGACTTTGCAAACACGCAGACACCGCGTCACACATCGCCCCCATGATTCGCGGCAAAGCTAGTTCAAATCGCGCGTTTAGTTCCTGTTCAGTCAGGTAAGTTCCTACCAGTGGAGGTAGTTTGAGGAACACGGCTCGGCTTGCAAGGTCCGCGCGCTCTACCACTTTATCGATGCTCGTGATTACGACGGGCCGCCGTGCGTTCACGAAGCTGAGCTCGCTATTCGTGTACAGCTTTCGATTTGCAAATGTTCCTTCTGTACTCAGCGAACACATCGTATCGCTTTGCTCAGCAGAAATCTTTGAAAGGTTGTCAAGCGCCAGAAGGTAGTTGTTCACGATATGCGCCTGCCAATCTCTGTCATCCTTGGGCGGACGAGCCAAATTGATCGCGCACGGATCCACGAGCTCCTTGATCCTCCTGGCGAGGCCACTTTTCCCGCTCCCCTGTTCGCCCGTGATCAAAATGAGGGGTAGCGGAGTATCTGGGAAGAAAACTCCGACGAGGCACGCACACAGCAACACCCATGTGTGGTCATCAGGGCAGTTCACGACTTCCCGAAGTTCATTTATTGATCCACCACGAACAGGGTCCGGGAGCTGCTTCATCCCGGTTGGGCGGGCCATGAGTAAACCCGCGTCAGATTCGATGCTCCAACCCTCCGCCGTCATCCGCACGTATCGTGGCGGATCACCCCCTAGATCCCAAATAACCTCCGAGCCCTCCACACCAATTCTCGTCCACGCCGGCACTTTTGGCTTTCGACGCGCAAGCGCCGCGCAATGAGACCTCGCCCGTTCCATTGCATCCGCAGCGCAATAACTGCCCGTCCGGTGATGATACGCTAGCGCCAACACATCGCCGAACTTTTGCGATCCAATGGACATATGACGTGCTACGCCGCCTTCGACGACCCGAACGTACTGCTCGCCATCTTGTCCGTTCAGGTAGTCCGTGACGAGTTCGGTGACAGCCTCAGCCAGCACCGAGGATGCCGTTGCAGATTTTTCGGTCTTTGTTTCCGTACCTCCTGGTGTACTCGCAACCGGATGCTTTTCTCGGATCGCCTTCGCCGCAGTTTTGAAGTTTCCGCCGTGGTTCAACGTGGCAAAGAGCGCGAACTTTGAATAAGCACGGTTTGGCTCCAGCGGATCGGCGCTACTTGAAAAGTTATACAAGACACCCGACTCGCCCACATGCACGACCGCAGAGTGGCCGTCGCTCCTCGGCTTACCAGGGCGCGCCCAAAACTCAGAATTACCAGCTGAACGCACGAACGTCCATCCATGAGGCTCAAGGATCTCGCGCCACGACATCGACTTTTCCAATGCCTCAGATGGTTTCGTGAACCGCCCGTCAATTTTCGGCGCCCCGGCAAAAACACTGGGGTCCAGCAATACACCTTCGCTCACGGTAAAGATGCGCTTGTCCAAGTGCTCCATCGGGCACGACGGCAAATACCAGATTCGCGAAGCGTCTACCGTCGCCGTGTCCGCTTCTCCCCGCGACAGCATCGTGCTTGCATGCCGGTAGAAGCTCGGCCAATCTGCCGCCTTAACCGGCCGAGCCAACGGGAAAATCGCCCGAAATCGTGGATTATCGTTCGTATGCGAGAACGTCGAAACCACGATATGCGCATGCTGCTCCCAAAGGTCCGTATATTGATTCGGCTTGCCGCCATGGTCGAAGTCCACGCAAAGCGCACACAGGTCGTCGACATCGTCCTTGCGCCGAGTTCCGTCCGGTTTTAGGCGACCTGGCAGAAACGCCTTAGTTCCCCTTTTTGATTCGCACACTTTTGGTTCACGCAACAATTCGATCAATCCGCTGAACGTTAGTGATATCACCTGCCCCTGCGTCGCGAGCTCCGAATTGAAAATCGTGAAGTCACCGAACCACTCACTCATTTGCCGCCTCCTCGGTGAGCTCGGCGACAAAGCGCTCGAGTTCGGTCGCGCGCACGCGCACTGCGCTCCCAATGTGGACTGTTTTGACTCGTCCCGCGCGCACCAATTCATAGAGCAGCGACCTCGAAATTGAGAGCATCTCCGCCGCTTCCGAGATTTTGAAAAGTCGTCCGCTTGTGTTCGATAGGCTATCCATGTTTCGGTACGATAAACCGTAAAGTTGGTACGACAATGCTCACTTCTCAACAAAAGGCAAAAATTATCACCGCCGCGATTGATGACCTCGACGCTACGCCGGATGAGGTGCTCCGAAAACTGTCGATCCAAAAATTGGCGCCAAGCGATCTTCAATGCGCTGTACGGCTCATCGAACACGCCCGATCGAATATTCACCTATCGGACGACGAAATCATGGAAACATTCCAGCCACCAAAAGGGAAAGGGAGCCGCAAAGTACGCGACCTTTCCGAATGGCTCTCCAACACTAGCACATTCACCGCTCGCGTATCAAACGTGCTTAGTTGGATTGACGCGCCATCAGGAGAGGGCATTGTAACGCACGTTCACCCGATAATTGCCGAGTTTAGAATTAAGCATTTCGGTGGCCCTGAGAAGCACCTAACTTTCGAAGAAGCCGTAGCTTGGCTCGACGCCGCAGGGACTGAACTTGAAATGCGAAATCTTGCTGCCAAGTATGCAGTTCTTTCGCATGCCCACGCACCGTATATGTTAGATAGCGCGCGCCCGATCCACTTTGAGCTATCTCAGGCAGCGAACGCAATTTGCCGCTCGGACGGATTGACCTCGACGACTGAAAGCATGCTCGAACACGAAGCAAAGTTCAGGTGGACTGTCGAAGAAGCGGCAGGATACATCTTGTGCGGTTTGGTGCCCAGGCTTGACCCAATCGAAACGTATGTACTCCAAGACTACTTTGCGCCTGGACTCGACGCGGTTGTACTCGTCGCTTCGCCACATGAAGAAGTGCGAAACGCATCCGATGCTTGGCGAGACGCTGCCGATATTCGCCTTGGCCGCCATGACGCTCAAACACAGCGCGATTTGCATACCCGGGCTGACGAGTTACGGGCTGTGGCGAACGAAATCTACGCATCTCCAAGCGAGGATGAGGAGGAAAAGACGCCCGGAATGCGACAGCAACGCGAGCGGATGCATCAACACCTACACGATCAAGCGGCAGTTTTAGACAAGCGTGGCGAAACTACTTTCCCACGCAAGATGTCGTTTCGAACGGAAATGATGTTGCTTATGCTACAAAGAATGCCGCACCTTTCTCGGGAAGAACAAATGCGGCAGATAAACAACGCCTTTCCAGAACGATATCGATTTAAGTCATTAAACACTTTCGAAAAGGCCATCAGTACCGCGCTCAAAGGTATGCCAGCGATCGAAAAGCGCACAATACTCTTGCCGCCTGGCGCGCCAGAATCTAGGAAGATGGTGCCTTACACTGAGCTTGAGCAATGGTGGGAAAACCCGTCGCACTTGACCCGAATAATCTGCGAAACTATGGGGCAATATCCACCGCATAGCTTCCGCCGCGTGGGTCGGCTGTGATCCAATTCGTTTGGCCATGCGTGCAAAAAATTGACCCGAGCGACTGGAATCGATTACAGATGCTGGTGCCCTGGCCCGCACCTACAATTCAAACTTTCTTGCCGGCAACGGCCGGCGTCACCAACATTGCTCAGAATGTTCAATCCTCTCCTGGGGGTTAATCCGGGAGCAACTAGGTGTCCAACGTTTTCTCCGCAGTGCAAAACTCCATCCTCTCCTCAAGGCACGAGTACTTGGTCTTGGGTGAGTGGATCGCCAAGCAGCGCACGACTCAAGGACTAGAACAAAAGCCGCTGTCGCGGTCGCTCGGCAAACCGGAGCAGTTCCTCAATAAGATCAAGCAGGGAAAACAACGCATTGACCTCGTCGAGTTTGCCGACTTACTCGCCCAGCTTTACCCGGAGAAGTACGGCACGTTGATTCAGTTGCTCGAGTCGCTCTATAAGCTCTTGCAGAATGCTGGAATAACGAAAACTTCAGATCCTAATTCAGCTACCTGTTGCAGCCGCAACAGAGCAAATTGCGATTTGCACATTATTGCAACTGCATCAATGACAGGATGCTCGTCGGCAACGACGGTGCACGAACTTTGACGCCGGCAAAAAGGTTGCGCGTTCACGTGCGAAATTTGG
>CAYRAX010000176.1:0-5015 GCA_964422285.1 uncultured Chthonomonas sp. | reverse complement strand
GCAACACGCAAAAGAAAATGGCCGCTTGTTGAGCGAGCTGGGTGGCGAAGCCAAAAAGCAGCTGCTAGCCTATCACTGGCCCGGCAACGTGCGCGAATTGAGCAATTTGATCGAGCGTGCGGTTGTGCTCAGCGATTCCAAAGAGAAGACTTTGAAGCAGCTGACCATGCCGAGTACCGTCCGCGCGGCGTGATCGTGCCAAACTAGTCGCATGGTTGCGACCAGTCTGGCCCTTTTGTCCATCATCATTGCCGGCCCCAGCCGAATTCAGGCTTTGGAGCCGCAGCTCAGCGCGATTTGCAAGGGATTTCACGGCGACATCGGATACTGCCTGCTGGACCTGAAATCCCGTGAGCGAATCGAATTTCAAGGCGCAAAGCGATTCCCAACCGCTTCAACCATCAAAGTGGCTTTGCTGGTCGAAGCCGTGAACCAGGTTGAAGAAGGGAAGCTGAAGTGGTCCGACCAAAGGAAGTTACCGCCCTCCAAAGACCGTACCGAAAACATGTCAAGCATGTGGTCGTACTTCATGAAGGATGGCACCAAGGTGAACCTGGACGGGCTTTGCAACTTGATGATCACCTACTCCGACAATTTCGCGACACACATCGTCGGCAAATGGGTGACCAATCAGGCGGTTAAGGATCGCATGGAGCGGCTGGGTCTGAACGACACGGCCTACTTGGCATATCCGCCAAAGGACGGCTCTTATTACTTTCGATTGTGGAACAAGCGCTTTGGATTGGGCATGACCACGCCGCTCGATATGTCCAAGTTATTCGAGAAATTCTATGACAAAAAGGCGACATCCACCGAGGCAGGGTCGGAGCGAATTTTGCGCATTCTGTCACGACAATATTGGGATGATTACATCGGTGGAAGCGTTCCGCCGGGCACGGTTTGCGCGACCAAGACGGGCGCCATCAGCCGTAGCCGCAGCGACTGCGCAATCGTCTTTGGCGATAATCCGTACGTATTAACCATCTACACAGACAACCAAAAGGATCAGCGCTGGACGGCGGACAACGAAGGAGAATTGGCGATCAAAAAAATCGCGGGGCTGGTTTGGAACTCTATGAACCCGCACAAGAAATATTCACCGCCCGCGGGGGCCGATAAGTTCGCTCCGACGGGCGGCGGCGTCGAATAGCACTGAGCAAGAATGCGCAAGATTTGTCATGATGAATCTGAGGCTTCGACGGCATGACACACATCATCGACAACCTTTTGCGCGAACTGGTTTCCAAAGACGCGAGCGACCTGCACATCAAGGCGAACAATCCGCCCTTGATGCGGATTCGCGGCGAACTTAAGCGGATCAATGGGCCGGCCCTGACCGAAGAGCAAACTCAGGCCATGCTCTACGACCTACTGAATGATGAGCGCCGCCAAAAGCTTGAATCTTACAAAGAAGTCGACCTGAGCTACTACGTGGAAGGTTGCGCGCGCTTTCGCGTAAACATGTTTTGGCAGCGGGGCAAAATCGGCGCGGTATTTCGCGTCATTCCATTCAAAATTCGCACGATCGACGAGCTTTACATGCCGGAAGTTTGCAAGCGCATCGCCTTACTTCCGCGCGGACTCGTGCTGGTGACCGGGCCGACCGGTTCGGGAAAATCCACCAGTCTCGCCGCGATGATCAACCACATAAATATCTCGCGCCGAACCCACGTGATGACGATTGAAGACCCGATCGAATACGTTCATGAGGACAAAGTTAGCATCATCAACCAGCGCGAGTTGGGGACCGACACCCACTCTTTCGCAGAAGCACTGAAGCACGTTATGCGCCAAAACCCGGACGTGATTCTGGTTGGCGAAATGCGCGATTTGGAGACGATTCAGCTTGCGATTACCGCCGCTGAAACCGGTCACTTGGTCTTTAGCACCCTGCACACTGTGGACGCAGCGCAGACGATGGACCGCATTGTTGACGTCTTTCCCCCGCAACAGCAAGAGCAGATTCGAACCCAACTTGGGGTCACCGTCCAGGCCGTCATCAGCCAATCGCTTTTGCCGACCAAGGACAATTTGGGTCGCGTCGCCGCTTTTGAAGTGATGATCGCAACGCCCGCCATTCGCACGCTGATCCGTGATGGCAAAACGCACCAGCTCTACTCGATGATTCAAACCATGGGCGAGCTCGGCATGCAGACCTTGGACAGCCACCTGCTGAGGCTGGTGCGCGAGAATAAGGTGGACTACGAAGTCGCGCTTTCGAAGAGTAGTAACGCAAACGAATTTGCTCGGCGCGCGGCTGCTCACGTAGGTTCGGAGGCCTAACAATATGCAACACATCAACGCTCTTTTGGCCCGATGCGTGGAGCTCGGCGGCAGCGACCTCCACCTAAAAACCGACACCGGCAAGGTTTATTGCCGCATCAATGGCGACCTCGTCGATGTCGACTATCCGCAATTTTCGGACGCCGAGTTTCGCTCCGAACTTCGATTGATTCTTTCGGAAGCTCAGATCAAGCGCTTCGACCAGCAACTTGAACTCGACTTTGCGTATGAATTGAAGGGCGTTTCGCGGTTCCGCGGCAATATCTATCAGCAGCGAAGCCATGCGCAGGCCGCTTTCCGCGTGATTCCTTACGAAATTTCGACAATGGACGACCTGCAGCTGCCGACCGCGGCTCACGAGTTTGTGCAGCGTCCGCGCGGGCTGGTTTTGGTCACTGGACCGGCTGGTTCGGGCAAGTCGACCACCCTCGCGGCCATGATCGACCGCATCAATCGCAACGAGCATTTGCACATCGTGACGGTTGAGGACCCGATCGAATTTGTTCACGACGACCAAGTCGCGCTGATCAACCAGCGCGAGCTAGAAGTCGACACGCTCAGCTTTGCGAACGCGCTCAAATTCGTGCTCCGGCAAGACCCCGACGTCATCCTTGTCGGTGAAATGCGCGACCTGGAAACGATACACCTTGCAATTACTGCCGCAGAAACCGGGCACCTTGTTTTTGCCACTCTGCACACCGTCGATGCGGTGCAAACGATTGATCGTATCATTGACGTTTTCCCTATCGAACAACAGCAGCAAGTACGCATGCAACTCTCGGTGAATTTGGTGGGTGTTATCTCGCAAACTCTTGTGCGAAGGAAGGATGGTCGAGGTCGTATTGCTGCTTATGAAGTCTTGCGTGCCACAAGTGCCGTCCAAAACCTTATTCGCGAAAACAAGAGTTACCAGATTAACTCGATCTTGCAGACCGGCGCAAAAATGAACATGCAGACACTAGACCAATCGTTAGCGAATTTGGTTGAGCGCGATTTGATCACGCTTGAAGATGCCAAATCAAAGAGCAAAGATGCCGGTGAATTCCTGCGCCTTATCGAATTGGGTAAGGACCAACAATCACCTGATCAAGAACACGGGCATTTACGGCAAGATGCACCACCCCAAATCGGTGGACCGAAGGACGTTCATTTGCAGGCGGACGAAGATGCCCCGCCGCCGCCTCAAGGACCAGTTAGGGGACAGCCCAATCGGCCCGGATACAAACGCGACTAAATCGCTGAACTATTCGCCCTGGCTGGGCGTATTACCTTTAACGAGAAGAAACCGCAAATCTGCCGAGAAAATCGGCGTTTTCGGCGCATAATATTTATTGTTAGGGTCTTTTTATGAGGCGGGCAAGGTTAAACCTCATCATTCTGAGCCTGCTTGCAGTTTCGGCTACAAGCTGGGCGGATGACCCGCGCCCCAATGATTTGATGTCTGGCATGACGGCAGCGGAGTCCATAACCCTGTCAACCTTCTCGCCAAGCGTGCCTCTGCGCAATCCCCTGGTCATTCCCGATACGGAGACCGTTTTCCTTTCGGGCAAGCAACTGTCGCGAAACAAAGATTACACACTTGATGCAGATCGGGGCCTTATAGTGCTCATGGTCCCCTACAAGAAAGGCGATACCTTACAGGTTAGCTATCGCCACGATCCCACAAGAAAGCCGACTGGAAAGGGCGGGGCGCTCGGCTTTATGGCTGGTCAAAGTTTTAACATGTTGGGTGGCCAGCAAAAGTTAATGCTCGGGTTTGGTATGGCTCGCCGCCTGGAAAGCGGCGCGATTATGTCTGCTAACGTTTATGGCCTTGGTAATAAGTTTGGCTTCCGCGGCGGTTCGGTAAGTGGGGTCATTGCAACCGCTGATCAACGGCGCGTGGCTTCGTCCTCGTTGCTAGACTCAAGCAGTGCTCCGGTTGAGGCTGGTGAAGAGGGTCGCGGAGACGCGATTTTGCAAAATCTGGAAGTCGGACTTCTGGGCGGAAAGCTGCTCGTTAGCCATCAAGATATCGGTCGAAAGTTTAATGGATTCCAAGCGTTTACGGATGCCGGGTACTCGGACGCCCAGGTGCAAGCTCTGGAAAAAGAGAAAGGGCTAAAGCGTTCTGGATTTGAGCTGCGCGACCTTGGATCGGCCAATTCGAAGCTGAGTTTGGGATTGCGTACCGTCAAGGACGGCCACGAGGAAGTGCAATGGCGAAATATCGGCACAAAACTCGGTCCAGCGTCGTTCGGATACTCGTCGCGCCGAGTGGACAAGAGCTTTTCGAGATTCGGAGATCTCAGTGACTCTGACGCCGGGCAGCTCCGCGATGAGCAAGGGCTGTACTCCGAGCGCCTGGAGGCTGGGCTCGACAAAGGCAAAGTATCGAGCAACTTCACCCAATCAAAATTCTCGCAAGATGGGGCAGATTCGCTGTCCACCCGCAGCGCATTCGTTAAGTTCCCATATGTTTCTTTGAAGTTCGGAGACCAAACGGTTGGCGAGAATTATTCGTTGTTTAAGGGAACACGTTTGCCCGACTTTAACCAAATTTCGCGCGAAAAGGGCTTGCGGCGCCAGAACATCAATCTCGGGTTTGATCGTGGTTTGAAGATCAAATTTGAGGAGAATTGGATCAAGCCGATTGCTAAGGATTCTGTGGTTTTGGTCGCTCAAGATGCTTCGATCGGCATGCTCGGGTGGTCGTTAGAGCCCCGAAACATCACGAGTGACAGTGAATTTGG
>CAYRAX010000175.1:0-5051 GCA_964422285.1 uncultured Chthonomonas sp. | reverse complement strand
TGGTTGCTCCCGCGATGACATCAAGTTCGCTGACGGGAACTTCCACGCGATAGACAGGCGGCGGTGCACCTTGCCGCTGACCACCATCTTGTCGTCCCTGCATGGCAAAGGCAGTGATCGATGCCGCTCCGACGAGAACCCCGCTGAGAACCGAAATCCTCACCCTTCCAACTCCGATCCCGAGAGCTTGCCGTCGCTGTTTTTGTCTTGCTTGTCGAACATGCGGAGCATCGTGTCGATAGTCTCCTTTTCGGTGATCTTCCCGTCGCCGTTCTGGTCCAGCTCTTTGGCGTGGACTTTCATGAACCCGCCGATCTCGTTTTTTACCGTCCGCAGGTTGGGCAGGTCTTCGACCTTGATGGAATCCGATGTGCCCGCGTAACCCTTGAACGCTTCTTTGCATTGATCGGTGACTTCTGCCTTCGTGACTTCACCGTCCTTGTGCGCATCCAGCCCCTTGGCGTGATCCACGAACCAGGGCTTGCGGGGTCCAGGAGGTGGGCCTAGCTCGCCTCCGCGCCCTTGTCCACCTCGACGCCCTTGCTCCCCGCCTCCCCTACGCTCAGCTCGACCTTTGTAAGTCTCGGATTTGACGTTGCCTGACGGATCAACGAAGTCGAACTTTACGCTCCCATCGGCATTGAATTGATAGTTGACCTTGCTTGTCTGCCCGTCGATGGTGTAGGTCAGCGAGTAGCTCTTTCCCTTTTCAAGAGTCTTGAATCCGGTGATCTTTGCCCCGCGCAAAGGGGATGTCGCTTCGCGTGGGCTGGTTGCTCTAGGCTGGGGATCGACCTGCCCACCTCGCTCGGTGACCTCGCCATGAAAGCCCCCATTCAGGTACGGGTAGCTCTTCGTAGCATGGTAGTGGTAGCCAAGTTTGGCCATTGAGTGGCCGTTGAAGCCGTCCAGGTTTTTCGGCGACGTCCCGTCAGGCTCCGTGAGGCCATAGATTGGATACCCATCGAGCGCATAGGCAACCGGTAGTGACTTCCCGAGTTTCCCCTGTAGGATCAGCGGCGGGATGTGATAGTGATAGTCGTCCCCACGACCACTGTGCCCGCCCCACTTGTCGAGTTCTCCCGCGAGGAATGTGTCCGTGCGACCGTCGTTCTTGATCGGATTAAAGATCGGCACGCCGTTAGCCGCAATCGCTATGGCTCCCCGGAAGAAGTTCGTCTTCGCGCTCATCGGCTCTTTGGCGGGAACAGGGAAAAGCGGAAACTGCCAGGCATTCGCTCCCGTGTACTTCTGGGGAAGAGGCACCTGCTGTTGCCATGCGGTGATTCCGGTCATCATCTCGTGATCGGGCAAACCGTTTGATTCGACGTAGAAGTTCTTCTCGTCGGAGCGGGTTTTCACATCCGGTGCGAACTTAGCGAACGACTTGTCCACTTCCGCCGCCCGTGCCCTTGCATCCTGGGCGAATATAGCCCCGGCGATACCCGAGCTTACAAACAAGGCCGTCACCAGCGTTGAAAACGAGTTGATCTTGATCATTTCGATGCTCCTTTGGGTTTCACAGAATAGGTGTGGGCGATTTCGCCGTGCTTCTTGCCGTCAACTTCTGCGGATGGCTCGTAGGCGCGGACATAGTCCACTTTTACTTGGGTCGGACCTACGGTGACCCTGACCAAGCCAGCCCCCGGAACCTTCTCGCCGCTGCGATAGGCGTCGCCGTTGATCAGGCTGTTGGTGGGATCAGCCGGACATGGACACGATTGGTAGATCACGCCGTCCAGTTCTTGCTTGCAATAGACGTGGTCGTGACCCTGGAAAAGATGCTGACCCCGGCTTTGACAAAAAGTTGATGAATGGGCAAGTCCCAGCCTGGACGCTTGGTCTTGAAGAGGTCACCGCCTCGGGGATCGCGCCCCCCCCATTCGTAAAGGGTTGCGTTTTCGATTGCACCGCGCCCGGTTCCGTTCACGTGGTGGGCGAAGACGAACTTGTACTTTGCTTTGCTCTCAAGCAAGGTCTTGGTCAGCCACTTGTACTGCGTTTCCCCGAGCGTGATGTCCCAAAGATTTCGATTGCGCTTCCCCCCGCCACCTTCTTCCTTCGGGCCCTTTCCAACCGAATTATCGACGGCTGTGGCGGAATGCCAATAGGGGTCGATGGTGACGAATAGCGCGTCACCCCACGTCCAAGCGAAGTAGTTTCGGAGCAGACCAATATGCTCGACTGGCTCGGTGTTGCCTGAGAAAAACGCATCGGGAGCCGGCTGAACGAAGTTTCGGTTTCGGGCGTTCTGCGTCCAAACCCCCAGGCTGTTTGGAGTGCCATCAAGGTTCGCTTTCGCGGCCTGCTCATGGTTCCCATTAACGAGGTAGTGCCCGACTAAGCCCAAGTACGGAACCTGCTTGGTGTAAACGCCCTCAACTGTCTGCTTCGTGCGCTCGCGCAGGGTATCGACGCTGAAATCGTCGCCGAGCATGATGAATAAGTCCGGCTTCTGAGCCTCTGCCGTCAGCAGCGTTCGCTCATAGAGGGCAGGAATGTGCATCTTCGGCACACGCTCTGGGTGCGAGTCTCCCTGAACAAAGAACATGAATGCCTCGCCCGGCTTTCGCTGAGTTTGAATGCGATAGGTCGGACTCGTCTCAAAACTGGACTGTCCCAACTTCTTAAAGCTCAGTCGGTACGAGTAAGTGGTGCTCGGCTTGAGGCCCGAGAGCTTTGTTTGGAACGGGACGCCAGCTTTAAAGTTCAGCTTCTGCGATTTCTGCCCGAAAGGGTTGCTTCCAGTCCCATACTCAAGGGTGGCTTCGGCATCGCTCTTGAAATGGATCGCGAACTCAGCTGACGAATCAGTCACATTTCCTTGGATAATTGAGCCTTCGGCCCATGCCTTAGTTGGCAGTGGATAATCTCGGGATCGACCCGGATTCTGACCGCCACGCCGCTCCTTCTGTTGCTGCGTCGCTTGAACAAAAACGCCGCCTGTCACCAGCAGGGCAATGCCCAACATGCTCAACTTTTCCATCACAAGCAAAGGACGGATTAGCCTATTCTAAGTTCGGAAAGGTTAGAAAACTCTAACCTTGCGAACCGCATCCTTATGAATCCGTCAACATATTTAGGTGAGGATTCTGGTCGTCGAGGATGATGTGAGCATTTGTCAGTCGCTGGCGACTGCCTTGTCCGCCGACGGGTTCGAGGTGGAAGTCGCCACGACTGGGACTCAAGGGCTCGCTCGAACGACCTCGAACACTTATGACCTGATCCTTCTCGACATCATGCTGCCGGGGGTCGATGGCTTGACCATCTGCAGGGAACTCCGTGCGCAGGGCAATTTCGTTCCCATCATTTTCCTCACCGCCCGCGGTGAACTTCAGCACAAAGTAGCTGGCCTGGATGCTGGCGCGGACGACTACCTGCCGAAGCCTTTTGAGGTTGCTGAACTACTCGCTCGGGTTCGGGCAAACCTTCGGCGGACTGCCGCTCCAATCACGACCCTGACCGTCGGCTCCATCACTTTGGATCAAATCGCGCGAACTGTACTCCTCGATGACAAGCGGGTCGATCTGTCACCCACCGAGTTTGCCCTGCTGGAACACCTCATGCTTGGGAAGGGCCGAACTGTCTCCCGCGCAAGCATCATGCAGAAAGTGTGGAAACAAGACCTCTACGACGACAAAGTAATCGACGTCTACGTCAGCGGCTTGCGCAAGAAACTGGGGGCAAGCGGCAAACTGATCCTCACAGATCGCGGCGTGGGCTATCGAATTCAGGAGTCACCAAAGAAATGCTGAGGTCGCTCCGGGCGAAGATGACCGTCTTGGTTCTGATCCTCGGAATTCCCTTTCTGATTGCATCCGTCCAAGGCCTACTCCTGGTTTCGGAGCAAAGCAACCTGCAGGAGCGAAAATCGGTTGCCAAGCGAGCCTTCAATCGGCTTGCGAGGGATTTGCAGGGTTCGAACCCTTGTTCACGAATCGCCGAACTCTATGAGCAAAGTGGCCTCGATACGTTAGGTGCGGGTGCTTCACTGGTTAATCAGTCAGGAGATGTCCTCTGGGAGTCGAAGCACCGCTCCCCCGGAAACGAGCGGAAGGGTGCTCAACAGCATGTGCTGGACGAGGGAATTCTGCTCTATGTCATGCCCGAAAGACAGTCGTCGGACAATCTCAAGCAGCTAGCCTTTGTCATCACCGGGCTGGGGCTCATCGCCTATGGCGCGGGGGCGTGGTTCCTGGTGGGAGCAACTCTCAAGCCGATTTCAAAGCTGGTCAGCCGAGTTGATGGAGCACGTAGCGATCCAAACCTTGAGGTTACTCCGCCATCAACAGATCGCGAAGTCGTCAATCTCGTTGATACGCTCAACTCCCTTATCCAGGATGTGAGGACTGAGAGCGAAGAACGAATCAGTAGCTATGCAACGCTCTCGCATGAGCTTCGGACCCCGATCCACTCTCTTCTCTTGAAGATCGATTTGGCTCTGGGAAGCGAGCAGAGCAAGGAAGAATTGGAGACGACGCTGGTTGAGGTTCAAAAGCAAGTGTATCGCCTCAAGAACTTGAGCGAAGCCGTATTGACGCTCCAGGGGCTTTCCCAAACTCCAACAAATGTTTCGCGCAAAGCAGTTGATGTTAAGACGATCATTGAAGAAGTCGCTGTCGATCTACAGCCCTTGATGGAACTCAAAGAGACCACGCTCGATGTCCAGATTCCCAACGGATTTTGCCTAACAGCACCAAGAGAACATCTCGTTCTTCTCTTGAGGAATCTACTGGAGAATGCTGTCAAACACTCTCCTTCGGGGTCGATTATTTCAATGACTGGTAACGAAACTGAACCTGGTTATGTCTTGCGATTCACCAATCCCTCAAATGGCAACACGCAACTAGCGGGCAATGGCCTCGGTCTCCGGATCTGCCGCGAAATCGCTCGCGTCAACCGCTGGCACTTGCAAACCTCTGAAGCAAACGAAACTTTCAGTGCTGAGGTCAGATTTTCATAGACGCCCTCCGTGCTTGGGAGGGCGTCATTTATGCACATATCTAGGTTCAAACTGGCGGCCTCGGAGGGAATCGAACCCCCGACGCCCT
>CAYRAX010000174.1:0-5274 GCA_964422285.1 uncultured Chthonomonas sp. | reverse complement strand
CGAGCCCAGGTGTAGGGTCGAATCCATGCACCGTCACGCCAAATCGCTCGATCATCGCCAAATCGAATGACGCGTCATGGCCAATTCCGAACGACCAAACAACGGAATCCGCGCGAATCAATTCCGGAATGACCGCCCAACCGCCGTAGTCCGATCCCAAAAATAGTGTCTCACGATGGACTTCTGGGCGCCAAACGGGGAGCTTTCCCATGGCAAATTTCATGAGCCGCTTGGCTTGTTTGATGGGCGGAGTTGCCATGAATACTGGATTATGGCACTCGATGCGACAAATGCCAGGGAAAATCCGTCTGTCTAAGTGAATTGATGGCAGACGAAAACGACTCTCAAAAACAGCCACTCGAAGTGAGTTCGGTCATCGCTGTGATGCTCGATCAAATGGTCAGCATCGCTTGGCAAAAGCTGGGATTGCAGCACGACGTGATGACGGGAAAAATTGAAAAAGACGTCAATCAGGCAAAATTGGCAATTGACGTGGCAAGCAGTTTGGGACAATTTTTGGAGCCAGTGCTCGACGAAGATGATAAACGCCAGGTTCAAAATATCCTGCGCGACCTGAAAGTCAATTTCGTCGAACAATCAAAAGGAGTGAGTTCATGAGCGTTTCCAAGCAGATCGGTCGCACCGCGAATGCTGGTGTGGGAGTATTTCAGAACTTTCGCACGATCCCCGCGAAAGTTCGCAACCGCATCTTGGACATGTCTCAGACCCGCGCGCGCGCCAAAGATGAAGCCGCACCGCCCTCGCTCAAGGTCCGGCAGCATGAATTGGGTCACTTTTACGAGCAATTTGAGGCGTTGGTTGACACGATTTGTGACGCGGCGCAATATGGTCCCGAGCCCGCACTCGAAGCTCGGTATGCGAATTCCAAGGCATGGATGAACAAGCACTACAGTGGAGTTCGGGTCTACTTGTCGGCGTACATGACGCTGACCCCCGACGACGCCAAGCACGCGATGGAGTTCAATGGTGCGGGCGCGGATTCGATCGAAACGCTCTTCAGCGCACCAAATTTGAAGGAATTTTTGTCGTGCGACGATGGCCGGATGATCGAGCGGATCATGCGCTCGCGGACGGCATTGACCTATTACGGCGACCATTTGCGGCAGTTGATCGCCGCGGAAGCGGGCGCGCGCTAGCTACGGCGAAAAATTCCCGGCAGACCAAGCGTCCAGCGAAGCCCAAAGCTGACGACAAACGAAACGATCGCCAGCGGTAGCGGCAAATGACGCCGGCGCAGGTTCCACATGATTCGCGCGCTTTCGGGCGTTTGGTCGCTGCTCATGCGCCACCAAAGCGTTTTTAGCAACGACCCTTTGCGCTTGCGGCTGAACTCGCGCTGATTGAAAATTGCCGCACCTGGCGCAAACCATAGCTGCCAACCGCGTTCCCGCAATTGCAGCCATAGGTCGTGGTCGCTCGCGTAGTGCGGCAGGTCTCGGACGGCGAAATTGATGCCATCCAGCGCGGAAAATGGCATCAGCACGCCCTGGCCGCCCGTAAGTTGAACCTGGAAGGGCTCTTGCGGCTCATCGCTGCGGCGCTCCCACCGGCGCAAAATCTTTCCGTAAAGCAGGATGCCCCAATCAGACTGATCGGAATACTGCAACGTTGGGTCTTCACTGCCCAAATAGTATGCGGCGCTGCACGCGACACCTTTGGATTTGGAGCGCACCACCTTCAAAAGCGCTGCGACCGTCCCTGGCGCAAATTGAGTGTCGGCATTGGAAAGCATCAGGAAGTCCGGCGGGTTTTGCCGAACATGGTCCAAGCCGATTTGCATGCATGCGGTCCAAAACGCGTCGTCAGGAGCGGCCAGTTCGGTGACGCTTTGGGCCAATTCCTGGGGCAGCGGATCGCCCGCATTGATAATGATTAGTTCAAGTTTATGGTCATTATCTTGTAAAGATCGAACGCACTTGGACAGCATTTCGACTTCGTTGTAAGTCGGAATGAGAACACATATTCTTGGAGCTGCGTCGTCCATTTGGGGCTTTCCGGTCATAGTTTGCCGAATATGTTGCCTTGTGCGCCACAATGGTAGGAGATCGCTCGTCATGCAAGACCCCCATTCCAATCAGCTGCCCATTTCCAGCATCTGCGGCCTTTCGGTGCTGGCGTGCACTTATCGCCAGACTTTGGATCACGTGATCGAGTTGGTGAAGCAGCAACGCGGCGCGACAATTGTCACTTTGAACCTGGAAATGGTTTCTCGGGCATGGACGGCGCCCGATTATTTGGCGATTTTGCAGGACGCGGACATGCTCACTGCTGATGGCATGCCGGTGGTTTGGGCATCACATTTTAAGGCGAACGCGGTTCGCATCCCCGAACGAACGGCCGGAAGCGACCTGACTGCCGACCTCTTGCACGCGATTGACGCTGGCAAAATCGCGATTATTGGCGGCGAAACGCCGATGCAAGCACTCGAAAAGCTGCAAATCTCGGGCCGCGAGGCCATTTACATCGATTCCGGCATCATTTCGCTGGACCCAAACGAGATCAAAACTATCGCCCAAACGCTCGAAAGCCGCCAAATTCGGCTGGTTTTCGTCGCGTTGGGAGTGCCTAAACAAGACCTTTTCGCCCGAGCGATCCGTGCTCACCTTCCAAACTTGGTGTGCATCGGGGTTGGTGGCACCTTCGAAATGATAGCCGGAACCAAGAAGCGCGCCCCGGGCTGGATGCAGGCGTCGGGTTTAGAGTGGTTTTTTCGGCTTGCGCTGGAACCGAGGCGGCTTTGGAATCGTTACCTGGTTCGTTACTGGAGTGGTTTTGGGTTTTTGACCGCTGATGTGTTTGGTTGGACTCAAAAATCAAAGAAACCAAGTAAAGCCGAGTGAAGTCGAAGTTGTTGGATTCAATCTGAGCATTTCATTCGTCCATTGAATGTACGGCGTAGCTGTGCTTGTCGCGCGGCTAAACCGACCATTGGGATAAGATAGAGAATCGACTGCCATGCTAAGAGCTCATATTTTTCGCACGATCCTGTTCACGTTTATCGGATTGGGTATCGCTTTACTCGCGGCCTTTATTAGTCCAAAGATTTACGAGAGCCGAATCGAAATGCTCGTCAATGATGCCACTCGACAAGGCATCACAAACAACGGCATCTTCACTCCGGACGTTGAAGACATTCTTCGTCGGGGCCAAGCTGAGGGTGCGACTACCGAGCGCCAATTGCTCAGCAGCCAATCTGTGTTCTACCAAGCACTGGCCAAAGTTGACGATGCGCAAGGCTTGCGTGGCGCGCTGGTTAGCCAGTTCCAGGATCTTTATCCGCTATACGATATTGAAACGGCGCGAAACACCAACACCCAGGTGGACGCCGGCGTTCTGCTGTTGAAGGTGCGCGCAAAGTCAGCCGCCGAAGCAGCCGCGATCGCTGACCAAATCGCCCGTGTTTACGACGAAATTCGCGTTCGGCAGTCGCGAGAATCCGTCCAACAGGCTTTGAACTACTTGGCAAACCAAATTGAAGCCGCCAAAAAGAACCTCGATGGCGCGACCACAGCCGTCGAAACGTACAAGAAGACCAACAACATCAGCGACCTCGGCAAGGACCTTCAAGACGCGACCGCGATCATGACGAACTTGGTTCAGCGCTCGCAGGCTTTGAAGGCCGAATTGAGCGGTGCGGAAGCCGAGAATCGCGTGCTGAAATCCGAACTCGCGAATGCACCTAAGTACGAGGAGCAGTCTGCCCAAGAAATGCGCAGCCCTCTGATCGGCCAATACGAAGCTGAACTGGCTAGCCTTCAGGCGCGAAGAGCAACGTTGCTTGGCCAGTATTACGAGGACGCGAAGCAAGTCAAGGATATCGACGAAGCGATCAAGATCATTCAAAACAAGCTCGCCGAAGTCAAGAAGAATCCTGGGACGTTTGGCGGCACATCCAAGCAACCCAAGGCGCTTCGATCCAAACTCGAACAGGATGTTGCTGCTTCCAGCGCTCGGCGCGATAATCTTGCCGCGCAATCTGCCTCAGTGGATACGCAAATCGAAGCTCAAAAAGAGTTGATCGGTACTTTGCCGAAGAAAGAGGCAGAGTTGACCAAGTTGACCCGCGAACTGCGAGTTTTTGAGGAGCAATATCAGCGCGTTAAAACGATGCGTGAGGACCTCACCAACCGTTCGCAAACCGCGCAACGAGCCGCACTGGTTTTGAACAAAGCCCAGCCGGATGACGTGCCGGTCGCGCCCGATATGCGCAAATTTGCGATCGCTGGTGCCGCCGCGGGCATGTGTCTCGGCCTGCTCGTTAGCTTCTTGATGGAATCGCTCAAGCTCAGGATCCAGTCCTCGACCCAGCTGACCGCGCTCACCGGTCTGCCAGTCGTGGCAGCGATCCCCAGCAAGCAAAAGAGCGGCGCGAAGGCCCTGCGTGCCATGAGCATTCCCGGTTCGTCGCCGCCAGAAGCCTTCCGCTACATGGCGTTCTCGCTCGTCACCAACAACACGAAGACGATGAGAACGTTCATGTTCACCGGAATTCGCACCGCGCTCACCACGTACGCTAGTGCACTGCAATTCGCGGTGGCCGCGGCAAAAGGTGGCTCGCGAGTGCTGCTAGTGGATGCCGACATGCTGAAATCGCCAATCACCAAGGCACTTGATGCTGGTGGCAAAGACGGTCTGAGCAATCTATTGACCGCCGAACTGGGTACCGACGCGAAAAACTACATCGTCGAAACCGTTCATCCGAACCTGCGACTTCTGCCCGGCGGAACCGATCCGTCGGCCAAATTCTTGACGAACGTTGAGCAACCCAAGCTCGAGGCGGTTATGCAGGCGTTGCGACTTTCGGCAGATGTGATCATCATCGCAGTGCCGCCATGCGACGTGCTCGCCGACGCTTCGACCGTGGCGCGACACGTAGACGATGTCTGCTTGGTGGTTTCCGCAGCGCAGACAAACTACCGAGCGGTGCCACTCGCCCAAGACCTTCTCAACAAGGCCGGCGCGAAGAACATCAGCTTGGTCATGACCGACGCCAGCGCCGAAGAGGAGCCATTCGCCAAGAGCAGTGCTTACTTGGCCCGCAACTAATCTCTGAATGGCCCAATCTGGCAAACGCGCCTCGGTGATCATTCCTGCCTATAACGCGCAGGAGACGATCGCCGAGGCGATTTCGTCTGCGCTCAACCAATCGCCCGCGCCGTGTGAGATCGTGGTGGGCGACGACGGTTCTACCGACCAAACTGCCGACATCGCCGAAGAGCTTGGCTGCATCGTATTGCGCCTGCCCCACGCAAA
>CAYRAX010000173.1:2953-5531 GCA_964422285.1 uncultured Chthonomonas sp. | reverse complement strand
AGTCCCTCTTCGCCATCGATCAGCACCAGCGAGCAGTGCGTCCGCTCCACCGCTTGCGTCGCGCGCAGGGCCATGTAATATTCGACCGTGCCCTGGATCTTCCCTCGGCGGCGCAGACCAGCGGTGTCGATTAACCGAAATCGCTCGCTTTTGTATTCAACAAGCGTATCGATGGCGTCGCGTGTCGTGCCGGGAATGTTGCTGACGATGGAGC
This sequence comes from uncultured Chthonomonas sp., assembly GCA_964422285.1. Lineage (GTDB taxonomy): Bacteria > Armatimonadota > Fimbriimonadia > Fimbriimonadales > Fimbriimonadaceae > UBA2391. The sequence goes on along the minus strand of CAYRAX010000173.1, from coordinate 5,317 downwards.
GTTGCTCGCCGGTGAACGCGTTTAGAATCGAGCTTTTGCCCACATTCGGCCGCCCCACGATTGCCAGCCGCACTTCGTCCTGTTCCTCTTCCAGCTCCTCAGTTTTCGGCAAGTGCTCTGCGACCGCGTCCATCGCGTCGCTCAGTCCATTGCCGTTCAGCCCAGAAATCGCGTACACGTCGCCTAGGCGGAGCTCATAGAACTCTGACGCCATGCTGCGCCGCTGCGGGTTGTCGGCTTTGTTCGCAAGGATGTAAACCGGTTTTTTGATGGATCTAAGGCGATTGGCGAGGTCGTGGTCGCCCGCCATCAGGCCATCCAAGCAATCCACCATGAACAGCACGACGTCGGCTTCTGCGAGCGCGACCTCTGCTTGGACGCGAATTTGATCTACCAACGGATCTTCATCGCCAAACAAAATGCCGCCGGTATCGACAACCTGGTATTTCTTACCATACCATTCACCTTCGGCATAGAGCCGATCGCGGGTGATTCCCGGCGTGTCTTCCACCACCGCGATGCGCCGACCGACAAGCCGGTTGAACAGCGTACTTTTTCCAACGTTGGGACGACCAACGATGACAATGGTGGGGAGTTTGAGCGCCATGGAGCCCCGACAGGGTACCCGAGAATTGAATTTTGAACCTTTTGGCTGGTCAAGTCCCCCTCACGTAGATGAGGGGGATTTAGGGGGAGACAATACAAATTGGAGCGAGGGCACTCCGCCCTCACAATTATTGGGCGTCAACCCGCCAAGATTCACGTGAAGTTGGGCCAGTAATTTTGCTCCCCCCTGGCCCCCCTCATCTACGTGAGGGGGGATTTTATTCGGCGACCGAACGGGTTTGCGGCGAATTCTTACCTGTAGAGCGCGGTTAAGTCCCCCTCACGTAGATGAGGGGGATTTAGGGGGAGACAATACGAACATAACAGCTCAACAGCGCCGAAGCGTCCCAGCCAATCCAGCAAAATTCAAAGCGCCTTCGAACCAGCGATCCACGTTTCATGAACCAGCGGCGCGCCTGCCCAGTAGCACATCTCGCGATAATCCCGAGCGTTCCACACCCCAAAATCTGCGGCCTTTCCAGGTTCGAGCGACCCAACCACTTTGCCAAGATCCAACGACTTTGCAGCGTTGATCGTCACGGCGGCCAGAGCTTCGATCGGCGTCATTCTCATCATCGTTACGCCGAGTGTCATCACGAGCGGCAAGCTACAAACCGGCGATGACCCCGGATTGTGGTCGGTAGCAAGCACAACCGCCAAGCCTGCGTCGAGCATCGCCCGTGCGTCAGGGTACTTGTTGCGTCCCAGCATCAACACAGACCCTGGCAAAAGTACGGGCTGCACGCCAGCAGCTGCCATGGCTTCGATGCCAGCCGCGCTCGTGTATTCCAAGTGGTCCGCGGTGACGGCTCCGACGCTCGCCGCAAATGCCGCGCCGCCGCCCTCCGCAAGCTGGTCAACGTGCAACCGAGCCCCCATGCCGTGCGCGTTGCCGCATTCGATGACCTGCTCGGCTTGGGATTTTGAGAACGCTATGGACTCGACAAACGCATCGACGTACCGGGCTCCTTTTTTCGCCGCCGCCGGCACGATTTGATTACAAATGTACGCGATGTATCGGTCACCGGAGTCGGCAAATTCTGGCGGCACGCAATGGGCAGCAAGAAGGGTGAGCACAGTTCTCATGCCCGTGCGTTTGCCCGCTATCGTCGCCGCGTCCAGCATACGTAGCTCAGATTCGCAGGAGAGCCCGTAGCCAGATTTGACTTCTGCCGTAGTGGTACCGTTGCGAATCATCCACCCCATGCGCCGGGCCGCGAGATCGGAAAGATCGTGGATATAGCTGTCGCGGGTCGCTCGCATCGTTGAAAGGATGCCACCGCCTTCGCGCGCGATTTGCTCGTAGCTCAAGCCACGAGAGCGCATTTCGAACTCGTTCGCTCGGTTGCCGCCGTAAACGAGGTGCGTATGCGCATCCACCAGTCCTGGGGTCACCACGCGCCCTTCGAGGTCGATGACTTCATCAAATCGCTGCAAATCAACGTCGGCCGCGCTACCCGCAAACGCTATCCCGCCGCCATCGACCACGAGGACTCCGTGCTCGAAAATCCCGCCGCTCGGTGCAGACATGGTGACCAACTGGCCAATGTTGATGAAAGCCCGTTTCAAGTCACCATTTAACCCGAGTTAGCGCGCCGAGAACGGCTGTCCCAGCGCGCGCGGACCCAACGCGCCTCGACCGGAAACGACGAGCACAACCAGGGCGACCAAATAGGGCGCGGCCGCCAAGAATGGATATGGAATGGTGGATCCTTGGGACTGAACCGCGAACCGAAGCGACTCCAAGTAGCCAACAAA
>CAYRAX010000173.1:0-2943 GCA_964422285.1 uncultured Chthonomonas sp. | reverse complement strand
TTCCAACGGCCAAAAGCAACCATCGCCAGTGCGACAAATCCACGACCGTTGCTCATGTTGTCGGTAAACGTGCCCGCGATACCGACGACCAAATATGCGCCTCCGAGGCCGGCGAAAAGGCTCGCGAGCAACGCCGCTTGCCATCGAATCCTAGCAATCGACCAACCCGCACTGTGAGCAGCCATTGGATATTCGCCCGCACTCCGCGCCAGTAGCCCCCATTGGCTGCGATGAATAAGGTAGCTGAGGCCGCCCACGGCTACAACGAGGACCGCAATCATGGGGTCAATTCCAAGCCATCTCGGCAAGAGGCTCGTGCTGATTAGGTCTTGGCTGTTGCCCATCTTTGCCCGGTGCAATGTGCTCGTCGCGCCTAAGCAAAGCAGGTTCAACGCGGTACCGACCACGACTTGGTCTCGGCGCAATGTGATGGTGAACAGAGCGCTAAACGCACCCAAAACGAGCGCGACAAAGACGCCTGCGCCAACGCCGAGAAATGGATTGCCGGTTGCGCTCGCCGCCGCAAAAGCGAAATATGACGCCGCGAGCATCTGGCCCTCCAGACCGACGTTGATGAGGCCCGCGCGTTGGCTGATCGTTTCGCCCAGCGCCGCAAACGCAACCGGAAGCGCAAAAATCAGGATATCTAGGTTCACGCGCTCGCTCCTTCGGCGGACATTTGGCTCTCTTGCCGCGCCGTCCAAGCCAGCACGCCGAACAAGATCACGGCCTGAATGACGTACAAAAGCGAGGTGCCGCCATGGGTGAACCGCGAGAGGTGGTTGGTGCCCGCGAAAAGTGCGCCCATCGCCAATCCGCTGAACAAAATTCCAAACCCATTGAGCCCGCCGAGGAGCGCAACAGGAATACCCAAGAATCCCCAATTTTGGGCAAACGATTCGCCCAATTGCCCGCTCAATGCGGTGTATTCCACTCCACCCGCCAAACCGCACAGCGCACCGGAAAGCAACATTGCTCGCAGCTGAATGCTGCCTGCATCTATCTTGAGCGACCGCAATACTCTTGGCCCAGCACCGGCGACATCGACCAATAATCCAAACTTCGTGCGGCCCATCGCGACGGCAACGCAAAGCGCCGCCAACACAGAAAGTATCACACCACTGTGCAGGTCAGTTTGCGGGCTGAATCGCGTCAACATCGCCGCCTCTGGCAACCGGTCTGTGAGCGGCAAGCCGCCAGATTTCTGCATCAGCGGTCCCTTAACGACGTAATCGAGTAGGTTCGTCGCGACAAAGTTCAGCAAGATTGTGGAGATGACGACCAAAACGCCGCGCCGAACATAAAGCCACGCGGGAATCCACGCATACAGCGCGCCGCCGATGCACGACGCCAGCAACAGCAGGATCGTTAGCAAGCTCGGCGGCAAGTTTGGTGCTATCCGAAAAACGCTCGCCGCCGCGATTCCGCCGACCACGAATTGACCCTCGCCACCGATGTTGAACATGCCAGCCCGCCACGCGATGGCGATCCCCAAGCCGCAGAAAATCAGCGGCGTCATGTTGACCAAAGTGCGCGAAATGGCGAGCGGGCTGGTTATCGCGCCTTCCAAGATCCACCCAAACGATTTGCCGATGGGCAGCCTGAAAATGACGAGCGTGAGCAGTGTCGCCAGGATGAGGAGCCCGACCAGACCGACGAACTTGGCAATTCGCGCCTTCATCCGGTCAAAGCCTCGCTCCAGGAGTTGGTCAGCTTTCCGCGCGACATGAACAGCACGCGTGAGCAGACTTGTCGCAATTCGTCGGCATCGGTCGAGAAAAGTACGACTCCGCCGCCGCGCTCGGCGACCGCGCTGAGCTGGCGCAAAACGAATTCGCTAGCTCGAAAATCGAGACCCCTTGTGGGGTTGACCGCAACCACGACCTTTGGTTCGCCAGCAAGCGCTCGCGCCAAAACCACTTTTTGCTGGTTGCCGCCGCTCAGGTTTCGCGCCGGGACCGATATCGAATCGGCACGGACATCGAAATTCTTGGCGAGCTGACGCGCCCAATTTCCCGCTGCCCCTGATTGCCGCCATCCGCGGCGGAAAACACTGGAATTTCCCAAGCCGCCCAAGACCAAATTGTCTTCAATGGTCATGGCAAGCGCGAGTCCGTCGTGGGTGCGATCTTGTGGAATAAATGCTGCGTGCTCGAAGCCGGTGATTGTGCCACTCGGGATCGGCCGGACTCCCGCGAGCGCTTCGGCGAGTTCCAACTGACCATTGCCGTCGACCCCGCCAATTCCCAGGATTTCGCCCTCATGGAGTTCGAGCGATAACCCGCGAATCACTTCGTCCACGCAGATGTTTCCAGCACTAGCAATTTGGAGTTGGGTTCCTGACATGGGGGGGTAGACCTGGTTGATGCTGCCGCCAACCATGGCTTCGGCGATTCTCTCAGCGGATGCGTCGTTGGCTGGAGTGGATAGCGTGACCTGCCCGCGCCGCAAAACTGTTATGTGATCAGCGATCGAGAGCACTTCGCTGAGCTTGTGCGCGATGATGATGATCGTCCGGCCACCGCTCGCGAGTTGCCGCAACAACTCAAATAGGTCATCCACCTCGCGCGGCGAAAGCACGGCCGTCGGTTCATCCAAAATCAGGATCGACGGTTCGTGCTGCAACGCCTTGATGAGTTCAACCCGCTGCTGTTGGCCCACCGAAAGTTCGCTCGTTTTGGCATCCGTGTCAAGCTGCCAACCTAATTCGCTCGCCATCTGCGTCGCCTTGGTGGTCGCATCGCGTGGCAAGGGGCGGCAACTCGGCGTCACTGTTCACGCGATCGGGAGCGGCGGCGCGAGAGTTTCGCGCCCGCATCCAGGCCGGAATGCTCGGCATCAACCTCGGCGTGCCGGCGCCGATGGCCTTCTTCTCGTTCGGCGGGTGGAAGGATTCGTTCTTCGGCGACCTCAACGCCCACGGCCCCGACGCGATCGCCTTTT
>CAYRAX010000172.1:0-5579 GCA_964422285.1 uncultured Chthonomonas sp. | reverse complement strand
CATTCGCCAGGCATGCAGCGCGCTGATCGAGGACGTGGCGACGCTCGATGGCGATACCTATGAGGTCACGCTTGAGCCGATGAAGAAGTTCCCTTTGATCCGCGATTTGAGCGTGGATCGAAGCAAGATGTTCGATAACCTGATCAAGCTTCAGGCTTGGGTGCCGATCGACGGCTCGTATGATCTGGGCATGGCGCCCGCACAAGACGACCACATTCGTCAGTTTCGCTATGCCCTTTCCCGCTGCATGACGTGCGGTTGTTGCATGGAGGCCTGCCCGCAGGTCAACGACCGAACCGAATTTATCGGACCGGCCGCCATGGGTCAGGCGCTGCTTTTCAACCTGCATCCGGTCGGCAAGTCGCTGGAACCCGACCGCTTAGAAGCGCTGACCACCAGCGAAGGCATCACCAATTGCGGCAATGCCCAAAACTGCGTGAAAGTTTGCCCCAAGAGCGTGCCACTCACCACCGCGATCGCGCAACTGAACCGAGACACGACCGCCTACAAGGTCAAAAAATGGCTAGGATTCCTTAGCTAGTCGAAGCTCGCGTTCAAAAAGCTCTTGAGGTCCTCGTCGTTGATGAGCGGCTCGCCGGGCGCGACGTTGTTCAGCCGCCCGTCTTTCATCCACGTTTCGAGTTGCCCCACGTATTCATAAAGCTGGTCGAACGACTCGACGACGAACAGCAACGGCTGGTAATGGTCGATTTCAAAGTACTGGTTGACCACCCATTCAAGTTGCAACGGATAGCGCTGGACATCAGGCGAGTCGATGCTGTAAGCGAGTTCGCCGAAAGACGACAATAGCCCGCTACCGTAAACCTTCAGCCCCCCGGATGCGCGGTCCCGCATAAGCCCGAACTCGATGGTGAACCAAAAGAACCGCGCCATCGCCTTGATGATGCTGTTCAGCCGGTGGACCCGCGTTTCTTCATCCTTGATGCTTTGGCCCATCTCAGCAGCTAGGCGCGCACATTCGCCGAATCGAACCAACGTGTCGGCAAAGGCGCGGTCGGTGTGCATCGGCACGTGCCCAGCAATATCGTGAAAGATATCGGGCTCTGGCAGGTATTCGAGTTTGTCGCCGCGCCGAATCGTGATCGTCGTCGGAAACTCGCGATTTCGAAGGCAATCGAAGAACAAATACGCCGGAACATAGCCGCTAACCGGCTTCGCGATAAACCCGGTCAAGGGGCACAAAAACTCATTGACATCCGCCAGCTTCGGCACATTGTTGGGGTCCAAGCAAAGCTTGTCGATGCCTTCCAAAAAGTGTTCGTTAGCGTATTTGCGCCACTGGGGCAGCATGCGCGAGAAAAGGCTTCGCCATGCCTCATGGTTGTCGGCGCTGTAGAGGTTATAGGGTTGTTCGATGTACAGCCGACCAGCTTCCCGCTCATGCTCAATGAACGGCGCCTCGGTTGTCGTCATGCCCACAGGGATATCGGTGTTTGATTGAGCCACGTTGCTCGCTCCTCCGGTGTGTTGATCCCTTATTATGGCGTGATCAAAGGCTGCTTTCGTTATTCAACCAGCGCTGGGCAAGGATTCCGCCCACCAACAGCAAGATGAACAAACCTGTTGGCATCCAAAAGGAAAGGTTATAGGCCAGCTCAGAACGGCCACCGATCGCGCCGATGTTCTTGTTGAAAGGATCGTTTGCGAACTGGTAATAGGGACGGCAGATGATCGCGCTAATGAGCACGACGGGCAGCGAAACGAATTTCACCCAGGCCTTGCCGCCTTCTCGCTCCTTGGATACGCCAAATCCGAAAATGGCAACTGCCAAAAGGCAGGCGGGCACAAAATAGATAGCGGCGGTTCCCGCCCCATCCGTTTCTGGTTTAACCAGGGCGAACAGACTCAATAACGAAACATCTACCATAGCTCTAATAGTGATTGTAGGCGATTTTGCCGCTAAACTGTTGATTGTACGGGCAAAGATCGGCACTGCGTCGCACGATCTGGAATGCTGAATTGGGAACAAAAGTTCCAAGTTTGGGTTCAAAATTGTGCTGGCGGGCACATATTGCCGATAATTTCGTAGGGTATTTCGAGGGCGCTTTGCTGCGCGGCTAAACGAGGATAACGTAGTTTGCAGACCTTTTTGAAGGAAATTTCGGATCAATCGCGGCGGATGATCTTGTCCGAACTCGTAACCGGGCCGAAAACGGTGGGCCAACTGGCCTCGAGCGCCGGATTAAAGCAACCCAACGTCAGCAATCACCTCATCCGAATGAAGGAGCGCGGGCTCGTCAATTGCCGAAAGATTGGCCGCCAAGTCTATTACTTCTTGGCGAGTTCCGAGATCGTGGCGCGCATGAACTACGTCCTCTCGCAGCCCGCCAAGCAGTCTTCTGAGCCGGATAATTTGGCGGAAATTGCCGTCGGATACGCAAAATTGGCATGCATGGGCGACGAAAGCGGCTGTTGCATGGTTATCGACGACCTAGTGCGCCGCAGAACTTGCCCAACCATGATTCAGCATTTCGTACTGGGTGCCGCGATGCATTCGGTCGGCGACCTTTACGAATCGGGCGAAATCGGTATCGCAGAAGAGCACATGGCGAGCTCGATCACCGAGCGAATGCTTAGTCGGCTCATGGAGCATACGACGCTGCCACCGCCAACCCACGGCAGAGCGTTGCTGGCATGCGTGGCGGGCAATTTCCATTCGTTGGGCTTGCGCATGATTTCGGATCAACTGCGGCTGGCTGGATGGGAGCCACTGTTTTTGGGGCAAAACGTTCCGGCGAGCACCATCGCCGCCACCGCGCAGAAATTCCATCCACGAGTAGTGCTTTTGAGCGCGGCAACGGCGGATTCGATGCGGCCGCTCGCCGAAACCATCCACGAATTGCGGGCGATCGACCCATCAAGAACGATGAAAATCGGCGTTGGCGGACGGGCGATTTGCTCTTGCCCCGAAGTCAGACAGAAGCTCGATGCCGACTTTACGGCTTCAAACGTTGAGGAATTTTGCGATCGCGTCTTGGCGAGCCTGGATAGCGATTGCCGCGATCAACAAAAATGACCCTCAACCAAAATCGGTTGAGGGTCATTCTGAATGCACTGGCCTTACTTGGCGGCCATAACTTGCTCGACAAGCGCCTTGAAGGCGGGCATGTCGGCGATGGCCAATTCGCTCAGCATCTTGCGGTTGACTTCAATGCCCTGCTTGGTGAGGGCGTTGATGAACCGGCTGTACTTGACACCGCATTGCTCGCAAGCGGCGGTGATTCGAACGATCCACTGTCGGCGGAAATCGCGTTTTTTGGCTCGGCGGTCACGAAAGGCATATTGCCCTGACTTCATGACCTGTTCGTTGGCTCGTCGGAAGAGCGTAGATTTACGTCCCCAATAGCCTGAAGCGGCGTCGACGATTTTCTTATGGCGCTTGTGGCGCATTATGCCGCGTTTGACGCGTGCCATATGTTGTTACCTCGCTTGATTGGACTTGACCAGACCGGTTCCCAGACTAAGAATGTCGGTTACGGTGGAGTTCTGGTGAATACGATGAATTTAGATCACGAGCATGCGTCGCACGCGCTTGAGTTCACCCTTAAAGAGTACGGGTTCGCTCTCAAGTCGTCGGCGTCGGCTGTGGCTCTTGTTGAAGAACATGTGGCTATTGCCGCTCTTCCGTCGAGTTATCTTCCCCGTCCCCGTGATCTTGAACCGCTTCGCGGCTGTCTTGTTTGTTTTGATCTTTGGCATGGCTTTTCTGCGTTACCGGTTTGGGCAACAAGATCATCACCATCTGCTTTCCTTCCAAAATCGGCGGCCTTTCAATAATGCTAATGTCGTTCAGCGTCTCCGCGAACTTCAGCATCTTTGCCATACCAATTTCGGGGTGAGTGACTTCCCTGGCCCTAAATTGACACATGACGCGAACCTTGTCGCCTTCGCCCAAGAACTTTCGAGCGTTTTTGAGCAAGGTTTGCACGTCGTTATCCGCGATGTGCGGACGCATCTTTATACCCTTTACGTCCTGGGTTTTGCGCTTATTCTCCTTCTCCCGCTTTTCGAGCTGGTATTTATGCTTGCCGTAATCGATGATTTTCGTTACGGGCGGGACGGCAGTCGCAGAGACCATGACGAGATCTAAGCCCTGTTCGCGGGCCATGGTCAGCGCTTGGCGACTTTGGATAATTCCGATCTGTTCGCCTTCCGGTCCGATTACGCGGATATCACGGAAACGCAAAACTCTTTCGTTGATGTCTGGGCCCGGCTCACGTTGCGGTCGCCCCCCTCGAAACCTGGCTATCTTCGGTCACCTCTAAATTTGTGTGCTTGATTCATCGTGTACATTATATCGGGTGTTGGTCGGTCGGAGTTGAGATTTTTGCCCGAACCGATGAATAGAGACGAGCAACATCGGCTGCTTGTTCGCGGGTCTTGCGCCATTTTTCGCTCATCTTCGGCGGTGGCGTGTGGGTTTGTGTCGGCTCGATGACCGTGATGCCTTGGGTGGTGCTGGTTTCTTGGGTGCTGGTGGTGCTGGCTCTGGCTTCGGAGGAGTTCGCGATCCGTCGCCGTATTTCCACGATGTTGGTCGCTCGTCGCTGAATTCAGTAGCTTCAGCTTCGCCGATTTTTTGGAATAGTGCAGCGAACGCGCCCGCGCCGAGGCCATCTTGCGGAAACATCCGGTAGCAAGCATGCTCCGAAATTTGGCTACGAAACCGCTCCAACCGATTCGATTCCACCATCACCAGGTCAGGATATTCGTTCAGCAACCACTCCACGACCTTCTCGTTTTCCTTGGGCGTGTAGGTGCAGGTCATGTACAGCATGTGCCCGCCCGGGCGAACGCAGTGGATCGCGTTGCCCGTGATTCGCCGCTGGCGGCCGACATTCAGATCGATCATTTGCGGGCTGAAACACCCTAGCGCCTTGTCACCTTTTGCGATCAGCGATTGGCCCGAACAGGGCGCATCGACGAGAACCAAATCGAACTCGTCCGCACACTTTTTGGCCCAAACGCTGGGGTCCGCCGAACCGACTTCCGAACCCACGATCTTGCAGCGCGTCAAGTTGTCAATCAGCGACCCGGTTCGCTTGCGAATGACCTCGTTGCAAACGAGTAGTTCGGGCTTGAATGCGCGCCAGGCAAAAATCGCTTTGCCGCCGGGAGCCGAGCACAAATCCAAAATTCGCCGCGGCGCTTCGGCGATTTCCAGCATCAACGACGCCGCGAATACCGACGAAAAGTCGAGCGAATAGATCGCGCCGCTTGCGTACAGCGGGTGCTGTGATGGCCGGAATCCGAACCCATCCATCAGCCGAACCACGAATTCGGGTTGCCATGTCTCTGGCCTGTACTTGGGAAATGATCCGAGTTCAGGCCGGTCTTCCAGCAAGATCAACGCTCCCTCGCGGCTCTGACCCGCACTCAGCGCGTCCAGGAACTTTTCCGCCTCCGGCGAATCACCAAAAAGCGTCTTTGCCAACCGAACCATGCTCGCGGTGATCTTTTCTGCCATCGCCTGAATTTTAGCAAGTTCAATCTGTCGACTTGTCAAAGCCTGAAATAAGGCGGCGATATTCAAGGTGTTCGCGCTTCAATGCGTGCTC
>CAYRAX010000171.1:0-5619 GCA_964422285.1 uncultured Chthonomonas sp. | reverse complement strand
ACCCAGGTGGATCGGTCGCGAATTGATCGAGCAACGCAGGATAGTGCGCATCGAGTGCGGTCGCGAAGTCGACATTTAGCTCGTCCAGGCGATTCAGCAGGTCCTGAGCTTCTACGAGTTTCTGGGCGCAATCGTCGCTCCATCGAACAGCCGCCGGTTTCGGTACGCCGTATTCCTCCTGCAAGCACTCAGGCGTTAGCCGCAAAAACTCACGAGGAGTGCGTCCCAGCAGCTCGTTCCGGGTGTGGATGCGCACGAGCGACTTCGCGCCAATGCCGCGCGAGAGGGCGAGCGCGATGGTAAGCAGGCGATTGCTGGGTTCGGGGCTAGCTGCCATTGTTGTTCGCGGCCATGGCGCACGCGCCAAAAAGGATATCCAGCACGCGCTTGCCATGGACCTTCATGACGTCCGTCACTTCGCCGTGGTTGAGTTCGCCGGCCGCCATGCCCGCGCCAAGGTTGGTGACAATCGCCAGGCACGCGTACGGCACACCGACCTCCTGGATCACTTCCGCTTCGGTTGATGCGGTCATGCCGACGACGTCACCCGGCAGCCTTTGTAGCATCAGAATCTCGGCGGGAGTTTCGTACCTGGGACCATCAAGACCCACGTACACCCCGGCGGGCTGAATGTCCGCGCCAGATTGGTTACAGGATTTGAAAAGCGTTGAATGCGCGGCAAAGCCATGTGAAAAATCGACGTGCTGAACCTGGCGCTCGTGCATGGTCACTGAGCGGCAAGTCAGATCAATGAACTGATCGCAACAAACCAACGTGCCAGGGCCCCAATCGGCGCGCAAACTTCCAACCGCTGCGCTGGAAAAAACGGCTTTCGCGCTCACCCGCCGGATAGCGTCCGCAATCGCCCGATAGTTGATCCGGTGCGGCGGAACCTTGTGTCCCGCCGAATGCCGTTGGATCGCCAAGACTTTTGCGCCGCTAAACTCTCCCATCAACCCGCGCTGCATGCCGTACGCCGTGGGAATATGCACCGGCGAAAACCCGAATTCGCCCAGTCGGTCGCCGATTCCGGTGCCACCGATGACGACTGCATCGCACTTCAACATGGTTTGTATGCTACCTTCCGGCGTCGATTTCGTAACACTTCCAAGGCTCGCATGCCCCTTCGCGGCAGACTTGTAGCATCAACTTTTGCACGGGCTGGTCGCTTTGCCAAGTGATGCGCCACGCGCCAGATTCGAATTTTGCTACCGCTGGCATCACGACTCCGGATTCGAGACCGACTCTTGCGTGGAGTTCGTTGCATGCGAAAGTTGTTGGCAATTCGATTCGCCAATGCCCGGCCGTGGTCTCTGTTGCGTGAAGTTTGGTCTCGGCAGCGGTCACCGAAGGATCTTGTAGCAAGCGACCGATGGCCCAGAGCGCGCCTTCGCTGGCGGTGGGGACTGATGCTGCGAATCGCCACATGGTGGATGCCAGCGCGCTTGCTTCGGCGAATCTACCGGACTGGCGGAACACCTCGATCAGGCCGGACATCGCGCACGGCAGCACTTGGTCGAACATCGGTCGGACCTCGGCAAATAGGGGTTCGTGGCAGGCGCGGCGATAGCGGGGAAGCTCGGTGTTTGGCTCGAAAAATGAGCCCAAAATTTCCGTCACCAAATTCTCAGCGAACTCGACCAACGCGGGTTGCGTCTCGCCGCGCAAGGCAAGAGCATCGTTCAACTCCAAAATTCCGATCGCCATCCAAACCGAATCGTCGAGGAAGCCGGGTTCTGAGGCGACATCGTCCGTGACCATGTGCGGCAAATAGCCATTTGCCGCAAAGTGGTTTTGCCAAGCCAATGCGCAAGTCTTCGCGAGATCCAATCGGTTCGCCCGGCAAAGGCCCTCGATCATCAATCCGTTCCAAGCCGCGACCGCTTTGTGGTCAAGAAACGGTCGCGGCCGCCCGGCGCGATGGTCGCGCAAAGCACTCAATTCAGGTTCAAATCGCGCGTGTTCTGCGGTCACGCCGTGCAGGACGTTGGTGCCATTGAGTTCCTGGGTTGCCTCTTCTCGGTAATTTCCCGCTTCCAGCACGGCGTAATGCTCGCAAAAAGCAGCGCTGCGTTCGCCCAAAATCTGCTGAACCTCGTCCAGTCGCCAAACATAGGTGCTACCCTCCGCGCCATCCGAGTCGGCGTCCAGGGCGGAGGCAAACATGCCATTGGGGAGTAACAAATCGCGCTCCGCCCACTCAACCAGCCGCGCTGCCGCCCATACCCAGTTCATTTTGGACTGCGTTGGCACCACCGACCCCGCGAGAACGGTCAGCATTTGCGCGTTATCGGCGAGCATTTTTTCGAAGTGCGGGAGGTGCCAAAACTGATCGGTTGAATACCGGTGAAAGCCGCCGCCAACCGCATCGTGAATGCCCCCCTGCGCCATACGGTCGAGCGTTTGCACGAGCATGGTGGGCGCATGGGTGTCGGAAAGCCATGGTTCGCCGAGCAAGCGCAGCGCGGAATGCGGAGGAAACTTTGGAGCGCCGCCGAACCCACCGTTTTCTGCATCGAACTTGCTCCAAAGGTCGCCGATAAGAGAGCGAATGGACTCAAGATTCATGGGTGGCGCGCTTTCGGGGGCGTGCATGTCGGTTGCGCGTTTGAGGCTGCTTTCGAACTGACTGGCGGCCTCAATAAGTTGGTTGCGCCGCTCCGACCAAAGGAGCGCGATTTGCTGGCACAGGTCCATGAAGCCCGGCGTTCCTTGCCTGGATTGTGGTGGAAAATAGGTGCCGGCGAAGAAGGGAACACGGTTTGGCAGCAAGAACAGCGTCATCGGCCACCCTCCGCGACCGGTGGCGAGCTGTACTGCAGTCATATACAATTCGTCCAAATCCGGCCTTTCCTCTCGATCAACCTTTACGGACACAAAATGTGAATTCAAGACCGCGGCTACCGTTTCGCTCTCGAATGACTCATGCGCCATTACGTGGCACCAATGGCAGCTAGAGTAGCCAATGCTCAGAAAAACGGGCTGATCTTGCTCGGCAGCTAACGCAAACGCTTCGTCGCACCAAGGAAACCAGTGAACTGGATTTTTTGCATGCTGTTGCAAATATGGTGATGAGCACTCGTGTAAGTGATTGAATTGGTGCATTCCGTTGCCTTGTGCACTATTGTATCTTGTGAATTGACCTATTTGTGCCGACAACAAGATCAATTATGGGCATGATAAAAGAGGTCCGAGTAAATGACGTCTACGATCTGTTGGACGTGGCCTATGCCGACGGCGTTGTTGAGCTGGACGCATACCTGAAGCGAGTCTTGAGCAAAGCTTTGGAATGGTTTGGTGCTCAGGGCATTTCCGTCTTCTTGCGCTCGGGCGATACGAAAACCTTCACCTTGGCAGGGTGCGGTGGATTGCTATCCAATATTCCGCCGGATGCTTCGATTCAAGAAGGCGAGGGCATTGCGGGTATGGCGATCGCCGACCAAAAGCCGCGCCGATTGGCCGACATTCGCAACGAGGCCGACCTCGCCGACAAGGGAATCCAGCGCCGAGAGTCCATCGGTAGCTCGCTCATCGTGCCGCTTACCACGCGCTCCAACGGTGTCATTGGCGTTTTGAACGTCGCGCGCGCCGCATCCGAACAGCTTTTTGAAGAAACCGACCTCGAAGCAGCCGAATCGTTGGGCCGCCAAATTGCGCTTGCCGTCAATAACGCTTGCGCGATGGTCAATGCCAACACGCGACGCCGAAAATTGCAACTCGCGATGGAGAGCGTCGGATTTGGTCTGCTCATCGTCAATGGCGATGGCACGTTTGCCGAATTCTCACCCGAAGTTTCGTCAATTCTCGGCTCTGATCCCGCACAGTTTGAATCGTGGGAGACCTTTGCCCCGCGCGTACACCATTTCTGGCATACGCCGCTGAAACAGGGCCTAGAGCGAACCCACAAGGGACTCAGCCATAAATGCCGCGTGGTCGATGATATCGCCAATCGAACCTATGCAGTGGTGATGAGCCCTCTACACGGAGCTGGCGCGATCATCGCGATAAACGACATCACCGAGCACGAAAAGGCGCGCGAGTCGCTGGATCGAGTTCAACGCTTGGCCGAAATCGGTCAAATGACGGCCAGCATCGCCCACGAAATTCGAAACCCGCTCGCCGGCATCAAATCGGCCGCAGCGATGATCTTGGAAGATCCATCGCTTGGCACTGAATTCGCCGGAATCATTGAAAAAGAAGCGACAAAGCTGAACCATCTCTGCACTGAATTTCTCGACTTTGCAAAGCCATTGAGCCTGGAATTCGAGCCCGTGCTGCTGAGCGACGTTGCTCGAAACGTGTTGGCTCGACACCAGGCCGAATTCACGAAGTGCCAAGTCGAAGTCGAATTGATTGTGGTTCCCAGCGAACCCACGATCTTCGCCGACCCCTTGCGGCTGGAGCAGGTTCTGCGCAATTTGGTGCTGAATGCGGTTCAAGCTAGCCAACCCGGGCACTCGGTTGTGGTCACGGTGACCGCCGACGGATTCCGCGTGCAAGACCAAGGCTGCGGCATGGATCCACAGTTTATGGACCGGTTGTTCACGCCGTTCTTGACTACGAAAACAAACGGAACGGGTCTGGGATTGAGCATGGTCCGCAAAATCGTAGACGCCCATAAGGCTAAGGTCGCGGTGAACTCGCAACCAGGCTTTGGGACGACATTTGAAATTAATTTTGGTGTGGCAGACGCAGCATGAGCAAGAGACGACTACTCATTGTAGACGACGAACCAACGATGCGGAGAATTCTGCAAGTTGCGTTCGAAAAATCAAACTATGAGACGGTGACCGCCGATTGTGGCGACGCCGCGCTTCGTGAGCTTGAGCAATCCAAATTCGATTGCATTCTCTCCGACGTTACGATGCCGGGAATGACGGGCTACGAACTTCAGGCTCGCGTGCTGGAGCTGTATCCCGAAACGCCAATTATCATGCTGACGGCATACGGCACGATCAGCGATGCGATTGCCTCTATCCGCAATGGCGCATTCGATTTTCTCACCAAGCCATTCGATATTCAGCAGGTAAAGCGTGTGGTCAAGGCGGCGATCGAAACCCATTCGGCACCGCAAAGCGCAAAGAATGGCAGCAAAGGCAAGAAGCCGGTTGTTGAGATCATCGCCAATTCGCCCGCGATGCTTCGCGTGACTGAGATCATTTCGCAAGTTGCTGATTCGCGCGCTTCGGTCCTGATTACCGGCGAGAGCGGCTCGGGCAAGGAAGTCATTGCGAAGACGATTCACGACCTTTCGCCTCGGCGCACCGCCCCGTTCATTGCTTGTTCATGCGCGGCGATCCCTGAAACTTTGCTCGAGAGTGAGCTATTTGGATACGAAAAGGGCGCGTTTACCGGCGCCAATGCAACCAAAATTGGACGATTCGAGGCAGCCAACAGCGGAACGCTTTTCTTAGACGAAATCGGCGAAGTGCCGCTGCCCATTCAAGCCAAGCTACTGCGCGTCGTTCAAGAGCGCGAATTTGAGCGACTGGGGTCAAATGTCCCGATGCGCGTCGATCTGCGGCTGATCACGGCGACCAACCGAGACCTGAACCGAGAAGTGGATGCGGGCAACTTTAGGCTGGATTTGTTGTACAGATTGCAAGTAATTGAGTTCGC
>CAYRAX010000170.1:5342-5676 GCA_964422285.1 uncultured Chthonomonas sp. | reverse complement strand
GTTATCGATCATCATATATCCCCCACGTCAACTCGGGCCGTGCATTCCCTCACACGATTAGCCGAGTTCGAAGCTCGCGCTTTGGCGAGCGACTTCCCCCTATATTAACAAATTATTAAGAGCGGAACGCACTTATCTATGCAAAAAATTCGGGATTGTCCCAAAGTGGACCAGTCGGCTGCCTTCCAATAACGAAAATCCGTGCGGCGTTTGGCCTCGTCAAGCCGTCTCTTTTTGCGAGCACTCCGGATATGGACGAGAGAGTGCGTTACTAGGGATGGAAATACATAGCATGCAGGACCAAGACGACATGACCGCAATTAATCTTTTTGAT
>CAYRAX010000170.1:0-5332 GCA_964422285.1 uncultured Chthonomonas sp. | reverse complement strand
CGGAGTCGGCGGCGCAGGTGGCAACGCCGTAAACAGAATGATCCAAGAGGGCGTTACGGGCGTCCATTTTGTTGCTCTCAACACCGATGCACAGGCACTTGAACAAAGCCAAGCGGGCACTCGGTTGCAGTTGGGCGAATCGGCGACTAAGGGCTTGGGCGCGGGCGGTGATCCCAAGGTTGGCGAGCATTCGGCCAAAGAAAGCGAAAAGGCGATCGCTGAAATCTTGGACGGCTGCGACATGGTCTTCGTGACCGCGGGAATGGGTGGCGGAACCGGCACCGGTGGCGCACCAGTGGTGGCGGAGATGGCGCGCCGACAAGGAATCCTGACGGTTGGCGTTGTGACCAAGCCGTTCTTGTTCGAAGGACCTCGGCGCCGCAAACTCGCAGAAGAAGGCATCGACCGATTGCGCGAGCACGTGGATACGATGATCATCGTTCCCAACGACCGACTTTTGGGGGTTGTCGATAAGCGAACGACGATGCAACAAGCATTCGCCTCCGCCGATGACGTGTTGCGACAAGGCGTTCAGGGTATCAGCGACATCATCGTCCTGCCCGGCCTCATCAACGTTGATTTTGCCGATGTTCGAACGGTGATGAAAGATGCGGGTATCGCGCTGATGGGCATGGGTGTTGGCGTTGGCGAACATCGAGCCCGCATCGCCGCCCAAGCCGCCGCGAACAGTCCGTTGCTCGAAACCAGCATCTTCGGCGCAAAGAAAGTGCTCATCAACATCACGGCTGGCCGCGACTTTAGCCTCGGCGAAGCCTACGACGCGATGGAATACTTGCAGCAATTCACCGACACGGAGGATGCGGAAATCTTCATGGGTCATGTCACGCGCGACTTGGAAGAGAGCGAGGTGATGGTGACAATTCTGGCGGCGGGAATGCCGGCGAATGCTCCGCAACAAGCGACGCAGGCAATAGATCAGCGCGTTCAGGTTCCCACCGCGGCAACGGTGGCGGTCGGGCAACCGGCACGAAATCCGGTTGCCGTTCCTCCACCACCCATCCAATTGGATGAGATAGATTTGGACATTCCTGCGTTCTTACGTCGCCAAAAGCTCGGCAACTAACACAATCGTCTTTTTGAACGCAACGTACTGGTCCAACACTAGCCCTCCGGCAAGTCCGGGGGGCATTTTTTTGTGCTTCACGTTACCCCAAGCGGCATTGCCAAAATCACGGGTTTGTCGACAAAAGTGTTTGATACGCGAATGAATTAGTCCATAATAGGGATGCGAAAGCAAAACCACAAGTATGCGAAGACACATTCACAAACAAAAGCCAAAAGACGAGAACGACAAGGAATCGGGCATAGAACTCGAGGGAGTGGTCGTCGAGAACCTTCCCAATGCGCGATTCAAGGTCAAGATCACTGAGGGTGATTTCGAGTTGCTGGCCCACGTGAGTGGAAAGATGCGCATGCACTATATCCGCATTTTGCCGGGCGACCGCGTCAAAGTCGAAGTTTCGCCTTATGACCTCAGCAAAGGCCGGATCGTCTATCGCTTCAGATAATTCCGCTTCTGAGCAGATCTTTTAGCATGAGCAGCCCCAGCACGCGTCCTAGGTCATCCAGTACCGGGATCTCGCCTACCTTTTTGGGCTGATTTTGAAATACTTCCAGGGCTTCGATCGCGAGCAACTCTGGCGAAATCTTGATCGAAGGAATCGACATTGCTTCGGCGGCCGTACCTTCCAGCGCATTTTGATGATTCAAAAACCAGCGGCGCACGTCGCCATCGCTGATGAATCCAACCAGCTTGCCAGATTCGTCGATAACGCAGGCGGCACCCGCGCCGGCCGACGTGATGGCGCGGAGCACTTCCAAGATTGGCGCTTCGGGCGGAACCAGAGCGAGGTCTTCACCGCGCCGCATCACGTCGCGAACGGTGAGCAAGAGCCGCTTGCCAAGCGCACCGCTCGGATGAAATTTGGCAAAGTCCTCAGCTGAAAATCCGCGCTGTTCCATCACTGCGACCGCAATCGCATCGCTCAGAGCCAGCATCACCGTCGTGGATGTCGTAGGGGCCAAGTTATGCGAACACGCTTCTTCGCGAACGCCCGTGTCGATGACCAGATCGGCAAGTCGTCCCGCGCTCGATTCGGTTCGGCCGGTCATCAAAATGGTTCTCGCACCGATCGCTGAAAGGGCAGGGAACAGCTTGACAATTTCGTCGGTTTCGCCGCTGTGGCTGTATAGCAGCACAACATCCTCGCGCGTGACCATTCCCAGGTCGCCGTGCACCGCCTCGCTAGCGTGCAAAAACAGTGATGGGGTGCCGGTAGAGCTTAGGGTTCCTGATGTTTTTCGGGCTATGTGCCCAGATTTTCCTACCCCGCAAGTAATCACGCGGCCCGTGCATTCCAGCATCCACTCGCAAGCCTTGGCGCACGCGCTTGGCAGATGGTCCGCCAAGTGAATGAGGCCGTCGGCTTCTCGCCTCAGAACACGCGACAGCGCGGCCGAAAGTCCATCAATCGACAATGCCATCCAGCCCCCGTAATATTCGTTTTCCGAACAATGATCCAATCCATTCAGCGGCGACAACCGCGGTTTGGTTGTTCTGATCAATGCACGGATTGACCTCGACGATATCGGCCCCCACGAGCTCGATCTTCTTGGCCGTATGCAGTTGGCACAGCATTTCGGCGAGCCAGTTGCCTTCGCGGTAGGTCAGGCCGCCGCGGACCGCCGTGCCTGTTCCAGGCGCGAGAATCGGGTCGAAGCTATCCACGTCAAAACTGACCCAAACCTTGGGTCGCTCGTGATGCGTCCATTTGACAAACATTCCCAGCACTCCATTGATGCCGTACTGATCGATGTCGTCCATGGTTGCGGCAAACCGTCGCTTTTGTTCCTTCAACCACTCCAGCTCGCCGGGGTCGACGTCGCGCAAGCCGATCCAGCCAACGTGATCGGAATCCAGTGGTACCTTTGGGCTGAATTCATCGAGAATCGCATCCCAAATCCGGCGGTGGGTTGCGCTGGGCCCGCCGTCCGCGTGGCGCCTTGCCAAAATGGCAACCGGCATGCCATGCATGTGCCCGCTGGGGCTGGTTGCCGAAGTGTTCAAATCTGTGTGCGCATCTACCCAAAGTACAAACGTATCTTTGCCGAAGTGATCGAGCGCAGCGGATACCGACGCGCTCGCGAGGCTGTGGTCGCCCCCCAAAAGCACCGGCGTGTGGCCCTGATTCAGCGAGCGCTCGATAGCTTTGCGAACCGCGCGCATGGCGGTCAAGCAACCCGTGCGGTGCTTGATGCCGAATCGGTGCCGCGAGGGATGGGCAGCCGCGGACAACTTGGTCACGTGCACGCGCTCGCCAGTCAGTTCCGAAAGTTCATCGGCGATTCCCGTGTGCAATATGGCCGCCGGTCCCAGCGCTGCTCCGCGTGATTTGCCGCCGAGGTCGAACGGTGCCGCGATTAACTCAACCATGTCGGGCCAAGTGTACTCGGTACACTATCGCTCCATGGCGTGCGGTGTCCTCGGCATTCAGGGTGATTTTGCAATGCACCTGGAGGCGATTCGGCGCGCTGATCCAGGCGTAGAGGGGCGTTTGGTGAAGACGCCCAAGGACCTTGAGACCGTGGACCGGCTGATTATTCCGGGCGGAGAAAGCACCACCGTCGGAATGTTGCTTAGCCGATTTGGCTTGGATCAGGCAATTCGTGATCGGGTGAACGGCGGAATGCCGATTTGGGGCACCTGCATGGGCATGATCCTTCTTGCCGCCGAAATCGAAGGCTCGCAGCAACCCAGACTCAACCTGATTGACATCACGGTCCGCCGCAATGCATTCGGCGCGCAGGTGCATAGTTTTGAGGACGAAGTTGCAGTAAAAGGAATCGCTGAGGATCATTTGGCAGTGTTTATTCGCGCACCGATCGTCACCCGCTTGGGTGAAGGGGTAGAGGCTATCGCTGAATACGATGGCAAGATTGTTGGAGTGCGGGCGGCCAAGGTGCTGGCGACTTCGTTTCACCCTGAACTAACGGATGATATTCGCCTGCACCAATTTTTCCTCGGGCTTTGACCAATAGAAAAGCCCTCCAGCTTTCGCCAAAGGGCTTCTCTATGATTTCGTTCGGCGTTAAAGCCGTACTGGGTGCTTGCTTACTTACCGGCTTCGGGTGCCTTGTCAGCGCCTGCTTCTGGAGCTTTCGCTGCATCGCCTTCGGCTGCCTTTTCACCACATCCTGCGAGCACCAGGCTCATCACGCTCACGATCATCAAAAGTGATAAAAGTCGTTTCATATAAGTTACCAACACCTCCTAAGGTTGTGCCAAGCCCAAAACTTGGTGCGACTGTTTTACCCGCTTTGCCACAGTTTTGTGCACAGACACCCAATGATACGTAAGAAAATGCCCAGATGGTTCAAAATGAAGATTGAATTGGGCATGAAAACACCGGTCGAGAAAATTCACCGCTTTTTTACGGAGCATGTTGCTCCCATCGCGAATGAGCTGGATCACGACCCGGATTCCCTGAGCCGGACAATAGACAAACTCATCGACGCCGACATGATGTGCCTGCGCCGACCATCCGAATTTGGCGGACCAGAGTGGTCGGAGAGCGATTTTCGTGAATTTCAGTTCACGGCTGCCCGGTATTCGGGTTCATTTGCATTCCTGCAGACCCAGCATCAATCTGCAGTGAGCTTGATTGCTCGCAGCCGAAACGAGTCCTTGCGCCAGGATTTTCTGACCAAGATGCACCAGCGGGACCATCTAACCGGGATCGCGTTCAGTCAATTGCGCCGCCCGGGACCGCCCGTAACGATTGCCGAGCGGGTCGACGGCGGGTACTTGATGTCGGGTTCGCTGCCGTGGGCAACTGGTTTGGGCATATTTCCCTACTTGTTGGCGGCGGCAACTTTGCCCGATGGGTCGGCGGTCTTTGGCGTCATACCGTTCGAAAATCGCCAGGATAGCGGGTCGATTATGCTCAGCGAACCCATGCAACTCGCCGCGATGCAAGGCGGACAAACCGTCAGCGCGAAGCTGGATCGATGGTTTTTGCCCGATGATCTGGTCGCAGACATCAAACCGGCGGACTGGATTCGCAAGAACGACATGATCAACATTGTTCTGCAGGGCTATTTTGCGTTGGGCTGCGCGCAGGCGGGCGTAGATGTAATGGCTGACTATCTACACCGTAGCGCCGAAATTGAATCCTTCCGAGACGAGCTGCAGGATGAAATTCATCGATGCCGGAAGACGATGGACCGAACGATTGCTGGTAAGGAAGAGCTTTCCACGGCAGAGCGTCATCAGGTTCGAGCCTGGTCGGTAGAACTGGCGGGGCGGTGCGCG
>CAYRAX010000169.1:0-5679 GCA_964422285.1 uncultured Chthonomonas sp. | reverse complement strand
GTCCAGAGCGGCTGATATTGGGATAAAACTCTCGAACGACCGAACCATCATGCGCCAAAATTCGGCGGATTCCAAACGGTGCGGCGCGGGTTCCGCCGCGTTGGAAAACCGAATAACCTTGCGCCATTTCGATCGGCGATACTTCTGCCGCACCAAGGGCCAGCGAATACACGGCGGGTAATCGAGACGAAAAACCAAAAATACTACGCGCTAGGGGCACGAATCTTGATGGAGTTATTCCTTGCAACACCCTGACGGCGGGAATGTTGACCGACCACCGTAATGCTTCGTGCATATCTGGCGCGGACATGCCATGACCCGACGAATTCTTTGGTTGATAATACTCGCCATTTCCGAGGCGAATGCTAAGCGGCGCATTGGAAATAGGAGTATGTTCATCGATAACCCCTGTTTGCAGTGCTACTGAATAAACAAACGGCTTGAAGGACGATCCGGGCTGACGGCGACCTTGGCTGATCACGTTGAACTGGTTGGTTGCATAATCGTAACCGCCCACCATTGCCAAAATCTCGCCTTCGCGGCTCGTCACCAAAAACGCAGCCGTTGTAATATCCACATCTCGGTTATTCTTGACAAATCTCCGTACACCTTCGTCAGCAATTTCTTGCATTTCAGTGTTCAGTGTTGTCTCGACTGTGTAGCCGCCATCTTCGAGGTGAACTTCTGGGGCGATCAGCGAAAGCTGGTCCAGGACGTAGTCCAGAAAATACGATCTTTTACTTGAAAGAATCCGCTTTGGCGGGGCCAGCTTGACTGGCTCATTGATGGCTGCCTGATACTGTGCCTTAGTGATGAGGTGCTCTTCGTCCATCACATAAAGCACGGCATTGCGATTCTCGATTGCCTTCTTAAGATTCTTGTGCGGATTCCAATCTGATGGTCGCCGTACGCACCGACTCAACATCGCCGCTTCGGCGATTGTTAGTTTCTTAACTGGCTTGCCAAAATAGGTATCTGCCGCCTGCTTTATTCCGTAGGCTTGAGACCCATAATACACCTGATTGAGATACAGCTCAATGATCTCGTTTTTTGCATATTTTTCTTCGATATGCATCGCGATCGCAGCATCCATAACTTTGCGACGAATGGTCTTTTGAGTACCGGTTAACATTCGCTTCGCCAGCTGCATGGATAGCGTGGATGCGCCACCTGTTTGCTTTCCTTCGCGAATGTTTGTGACCACTTGCCGTCCGACGCTAAATAGGTCTACTCCGTGGTGCGACCAAAATCGTTTATCTTCGGCCGCGATGGTTGCATTGATCACCGTCGCCGGAATGTCTTGATACATGATCCACGCGCGATTTTCTGCTTTTATGCGATAAAGTTCTTTGTGATCTGCACTTTTTATCACGCTCGGGCTGACCTGTAGCATTTCCCGCATCTGCTCGAGCGAACCCACCATTTGGCCCGCTTCGTTATAAACGTTAACCCAAAAGAGCCAAGCGGGGATCGCGGCAACAACCGCAAGGATAAATCCGAATATGAAGAAGCACTTTAGCCACCAAAAAAAACCGCGACGACGACGCGTTTTTTCGGGCTTGGGCTCGGTTCTCCGTTCTGCAGTTCTGGTAGCCACGTTCTGACAAGTATAACGCTTCTGCACGCGCGGGCGTGCCGATCTGCGCCAAACTGTGAGGACCGCATGCACACTTTGGCTTCAACTTGGAAACGGCTTCACGATGCTGGCGAGCGAGCGTTGGTCGCGTTCATCACTGCGGGCGACCCCGATCTGGCGGATTTGCCCATGATTTTGGATGCAATCGTGGCGGGCGGTGCCGATATCATCGAGATCGGTTTGCCATTCAGCGACCCGATCGCCGATGGCCCGGTCATTCAGGCCTCTTCGCAGCGCGCGCTGGATCGCGGCGTAAAGATTTCGGCGATCCTCGGAGCGCTTAGCGAATGGCAAAATCCGGGCGTCCCCATCGTGCTCATGGGTTACTACAATTCGATCTTGCGGCTTGGCTTGGCTGAGTTCGCCCGTTTGGCGAGCGAGGCGGGAGCATGCGGCACGATCATCAGCGATTTGACCCCGGAGGAATCGGACGATTGGGTCGCAGCGAGCCGGGCGCACGGGCTTGAGAACATTTTCCTTGTTGCGCCGACGAGCACCGAAGCCCGCATCGCCGAGGCCTGCAAGCGCGCCAGCGGCTTCGTGTATGCCGTCTCACGTACCGGAGTCACCGGAAGCGCCCAGTCTGCGTCCCCCGAAGTGGAATCTCTGGTCCAGTCGATTCGCAAGCACACTGAATTGCCGATTTGTGTAGGTTTTGGAATAAGCAAACCTGAACATATTCAATCCATAGTAAAATTTGCCGATGGCGCGGTGGTGGGCAGTTCGATTGTCAAGTTGATCGATGAAACATGGAACAATTCCCAGGGGGCCGACCAACTCACGGCATACGTTCGCACGCTGAAGAGCGCGACAACCGCGTGAAATTTCACGAGAAGCATCCCCAAAACAGGTAGGATGTCAGTAGTGAACGGGTTCAAAAGGGTCGCGTGGGCGTTAAGCCTCGCAGCCGTGTTTACTTGTGTGCCTGCTCAGGAAAAAAAACCTGAGGAGCCGAAGCTTGCGCCCGCCATCCAAAAACACATCGACCGCATCATTGAGCGGCTGAACCAGTACCGAACTCAGAAGGGCTTGTCAACCCTCAAAATATCCCCCGAATTGACGAAAGCGGCAATGTGGATGGCCGCCGACCTTTCCAAGCAACCCGAATTGAGCCACCTAGACAGCAAAAAGCGCCTTTGCGCCGAACGCCTCGTCGACTTTGGATACATCGACTACATTGCCGTTGCCGAAAATTTGGCGGCAGGCCAGGTGGATGGCGACGAGGTCTTCGAAGGTTGGCAGCAGAGCCCCCACCACGATGAAAACATGCTGAATAACCTCGTCCGTGAGGTCGGCGTCGGCTACGCCTTCAACGCAAAAAGCAAGTATTTGAAGTACTGGGTGCTCAACCTCGGCGACCGACGTCGCCCGAAAGACAAGGCCGACTAGCCAGCGCGACGGGTTTTTTGCAAGGTCTGATAGACGTAGGCAAGGACTTCGGCCACCGCACCAAACATGTCGCGCGGAACGAAATCACCCACCTCGCATTGCTTATAAAGCGCCCGCGCGATCGGCGGATTCGGCACGATGGGAACCCGCGCTTCGGCTGCGATTTCGCGGATTTTTAACGCCAAAAAGTCCACGCCTTTGGCAACGACCACGGGCGCATGCATCTCGCTACGCTTGTAAACGATGGCGACAGCGTAGTGCGTCGGGTTTGTGATGACCACGTCAGCGGTTCGAACGACGTCCAGCGACCGGCGCTTTAATAGTTCCCTGCGGCGACGATACTGCGATTGCTTGACTTCCGGCGAACCTTCTTGCTCTTTCATTTCGCGCTTTAGCTCGTCTTTTGTCATTCGTAGCTGCTTATCGACTTGGCGACGCTGGAAGAAATAGTCCAAC
The DNA here is from genome assembly GCA_964422285.1 of uncultured Chthonomonas sp. Taxonomy (GTDB): domain Bacteria; phylum Armatimonadota; class Fimbriimonadia; order Fimbriimonadales; family Fimbriimonadaceae; genus UBA2391. The sequence continues at coordinate 2,198 of CAYRAX010000169.1, read as the reverse complement.
GCGGCCAGAACCAGCCAAGCGACGCCAATTCGCAGCAAAATCGAGTGGGCGGTATTGCCAATAATCGAAGCTGCGTCGGCGGACGACATCGCCCCCAGGCTGAGCAGTTGCTCCCACCTTGAGCGGATGACGCTGGCCGCCATCAACCCAAAGATCACCGTTTTGGCTAGCGCCTTGAGACCCTCTACCGCGCCACGAACGCTCAACATTCGCTTAGCGCCTTCCAACAGGTTCAGTTTTGCCAAAGAAGGCTTCAGAACTTCGGGGCTAAACGCAAATCCAACCTGCGCAAGGTTCGAAATCGTGCCTACCACCATCGCGGTGCCCAAGATCATGGCGGCGGCTCGGAAGCAAGGCATCGCCACCAGCCATGCTCCGCGCGCGAGGGTCGCCGTGTTCACTTCGTTCGGCGTGGAGTTGGCGGTCGCTCGCAGGGCCTGCATCATGCCCAGACCGAATTGCGATGCGGCGCCCGGCAGAACCAGCGCGACGCCGAGCATGACCAGCGCACCATTCAAATCTGTGCTACGCGCGACCGTGCCTTTTTTGCGGGCCTCTTGCTTTCGCCTGGGTGTTGCGTCTTCTGTCTTTTCGCCTGCTGGTTGCTCGGCCATTTATCGACCTCCCAAGGCGCGACCGAAAAAGTCGAACGCTGAATCGACGCCAGAACTGACGCCGATAACCATCATCGGCAGCCCAATTGCGACCGCGAGCAGACCAGCGAGAATTTTCGCCGGCATCGCAACGAGAAAAACCTGCATCTGCGGCACGGCTTTGTTGATAAAGGCGGCGGCAATGTCGATCACCATCGTGACGGCCGCCGGGGCAGCCGCGATTTGAACCGCAAGCAGCAACATTCGTCCGAGCAGGCTGAATATTCCTGCCTCCAAACCGGGCATCCCAACGCTTGGCATGCTGGGCTGTAGCCGGTAGCTTTCAAAAAAGGCCTGAAACATCAGGTGGTGACCGTTCATCAAGAAGATCAGCACGATGCACAAATACGACTTGAAGTTCGCAAAAATCGTCGAGACCGAATTGGTCATCGGGTTGAAAAGTTGGGCGCTGGATAGGCCGATTTGCATATCCACCAAGCTGCCCGCCATCTGCACCGCCAGCGCCAGAACTTGCAGGCACATCCCCAAAAGCAGGCCGATCAGGGCCTCGTGACCCACCAACAGAACGAGTTCGAGTAGCGAGCCAGGCATCGCGGAGAACGAACCTTGCAACACCGGCAGCAAAGCAAAGGAAACCGCCCCGCACAGCCCGATGCGGATGATCAGCGGAAGTTGATTGCCAAAGAGCGGCGAAACCAAAAGGCAAGCCGAAATTCGAGTGAAGATCAGGACAAACGCAACGACGGTTAACTGGTTGACCAGCATGGCATTCACCGAGTAACGCCCGCGGCGTGCTCAAAACAAAAGCGCATGAACCCCACGAGCGTGGTCAACATCCAGCCGCCCATGAGCACGACGACCATCGCCGCGCCCATCAGCTTCGGCACGTAAGTCAATGTCATTTCTTGTACTTGGGTGAGAGCCTGGAATACGCTGACCAGAACGCCAATGAACAGCGCAACCGCCAGCACCGGCAACGAAACCATCGCCGCCACGATCAGCCCCTGCCTCGTCACTTCCAATACCGAGGATTGATCCATTTACCGGTACCCCGAAAGAATGGAGGTCGCCAGCAACGACCAGCCGTCGGCGAGCACGAACACGAGCAGTTTCGCCGGCATCGCCACCACCGTCGGCGGCATCATCATCATGCCCAAGCTCATCAGCATGCTGGCTACGATGAGGTCGATGATCACGAACGGTATGAAAATGTATAGCCCAACCACGAACGCGGTCTTAAGCTCGCTGAGCACGAACGCGGGCACGAGCGCGCTCATCGAAACGTCCTTCGCAGTGGCCTTTTCCTTGCGCAAATCCAGGAATAGCTTTAAGTCTTTGTTGTAGGTGTTCTTGAGCATGAATTCGCGAAGCGGTGCTTGCGCGGCATCAATCGCCTGCTGCGACGAGACCTTTTTTTGAATGTATGGCTGAACCGCGACCTCGTTGATGCGGCTGTAAGTCGGGCCCATCACGTAAAAAGTCAAGAACAAACTCAAGCCGACAATGACTTGGTTGGGCGGGATATTTTGAGCACCAATCGCGGTTCGTGCGAGGCTAAGAATGATGACGATGCGCGTGAACGCG
>CAYRAX010000168.1:0-5707 GCA_964422285.1 uncultured Chthonomonas sp. | reverse complement strand
ATTTCGTTGCCGCCACCATTCCCATGCTGACGTGATCTTCCTTGCCTGCCGAGGTCGGCACGTTGTCCACGGAAGCGGGGTGAGATAGCACCTTGCTTTCGTTGAGCAAAGCTACAGCGCAAACCTGGGGAATCATGAAGCCGCTTTCCATGCCGGCATCGCGAGTAAGAAATGGCGGCAAACCTTCGCTCAGGTCGGGATTGACGAGCCGCTCGATTCGGCGCTCACTGATGCTCGACAAATCGGTCATAGCGATTGCCGCGTAATCCAATGTGAGCGCGACCGGCGCGCCATGGAAATTTCCGCCCGAAATCACCGACTCATCGTCGACGAACACCAGTGGATTATCGGTCGCGGACCCGGATTCGATCTCCAGAACTTCTTTGGCGTGCTCCAATGCGTGCAAAACCGCGCCGTGAACCTGGGGGATGCACCGCAAACTGTATGCATCCTGAACCCGCGAGTCGTCGTGCCGATGGCTTTCACGGATTTCGCTGCCTTCGATGAGTCGCCGCAGCCGTCGGGCCACCCGCACTTGTCCGATGTGCGGTCGCGCCGCGTGAATGCGCTCATCGTAGGCGGCTGGCGTGTCGCGCAACGCGTCCAGCGTCATCATCGCCGCAATATCTGCCGCAACTTGGACATCGAGTGCCGCAGCTAGCGCGATCGCACCCACCGTACTCAGCGCTTGAGTTCCATTCAAAACGGCTAGCCCTTCTTTTGGCCCTAGTGTGATCGGCGTGATTCCAGCGCGGCGCATCGCATCAGCGCCCGATATCGTTTGACCCTGGAGCTCGGCATGCCCTTCACCGATCAACACGAGCGCGAGATGGGCCAGCGGAGCAAGATCACCGCTTGCCCCGACCGATCCTTGCTCAGGGATGACCGGATGCACACCTTTGTTGAGCATTTCCGCCAGCGTCTCGGCGACGATGGGACGGCTTCCGCTGTGCCCGCTGGCCAGCACGTTTGCCCGCAAAAGGAGCATCAACCGCACTTCTGCTCGGCTGAGCGGCGCGCCAACCCCACACGCATGGCTACGCACCAGGTTGAGTTGCAGGTCGCTCAAGCGGTTGTGCGGAATCGTCACGTCCGAAAGCTTTCCGAAGCCGGTGGTGATGCCGTAAACCGTGTCGCCGCGGGTGACGATGGAGTTGACTACGGTGTTCGCTGCGACCATCGCGTCGCGCGCTTCGGGGGCGATTTCGACGTGGCCGCCGTTGGCAACGTCAAGCATTTGCTGAAGGGTGAAAGCCTTTCCCTCAATTTGTGTCACGTGCGGCATGATACCGCGCGGTCGAGCCCGCGTACTCCCCATGTGCGCGTCACAAGGATAACCGGGATTTTGTGGCGAGACGTTGGAAATTGAACGCGGCAAAGTCCCCCTCACGTATACGGCCGAAATTTAGGGCGACACTTTGGAAAATGAGCGCGGAAAAGTCCCCCTCACGAAGATGAGGGGGATTTAGGGGGAGACGTTCACGAACCGGAGCGCGCACGCTTCGTCCGAACCATCCCGATCCCGAGCCGCAATCATTGCCATCGACCTACCGTTCGATGGCAATGGCACCGAGAAATGCCGCCGCATTTCGACGCAAGCGAGCGGCCCATCGTGCATACTGCATGGAATGACACGTACCTCTCTGCGCGCCGGGCTAATCGCTACAGGCGCCTGCCTCCTTGCTTCAGCAATAGCCGATTCGAACAGCTTGATTTCGGAGCGCGAATTGCGCGGGCACTTGGGCTTTTTGGCGAGTGATGAACTCGAAGGCCGCGGCACGCCGTCGCGAGGATTCGACATCGCCACCAAATACATCGAATCGCAATTGACCCTGATGGGATTGCAACCGATGGGCGAAAACGGCACCTATTTCCAGCGCATTGAGCTAGTGCAACCAAAATTCGCACCTGAGAAATGCTCGTTGACGTTGCTCGGGAAGACCTGGTCGTGGAACGAGGGCTTCATCGGCGACACGATGATGAAGGCAGGGGGCAGCGTTTCTGGCAACCTGGTCTACGTCGGTTCAGGATGGCGAGCGGATGGCAAAGATCCTTATGCGGGATTGGACGTTAAAGGCAAAATCCTCGTGACGATTCGCGGCGCCAGCTCGAAGAGGGCCTCTAACGACGTCTCCTTTGGTCCGATTCAGGCATGCGAGCAATTGGGCGCAGTTGGCGTTCTCGAAATGCCATCGCTCAGTGACGTGGAAAATTGGCAGGGAAGGGTGAATTCAGCCCTTCGTGCCGGCCGTCAGCGGGTGGCCAAGTTCGAACAAGAGGCGCCGAAATTCCCAGTTGCCGTGCTCAGCGAAGCGGCCGCCAAACAACTCGCCGAATCCACGCGCCACCCACTAATTGACCTGCAAAACGCAAGCGTCGCGCCGTTCGAGCTAGCGCCTGCGGCGAGCGCGTCGCTCACGATGGTTGTCGATCGTCAATCCGCGTACATCGCGAACGTGCTCGGCATGATTCCCGGCTCAGATCCCAAGCTCAAGAACGAGTATGTATTCGTCGGCGCGCACCTGGACCACCTGGGCATTTCGACGCGCGATGCCGGCGACCGAATTTACAACGGCGCGGACGACGATGGTTCAGGTTCGGCGAGCATCTTAGCGATTGCCAGAGCGATTTCTCAGGGTCCTAAGCTCAAACGGTCCGTTGTCTTTATCTGGCACGCGGCAGAGGAAGCTGGCCTGCTAGGTTCGAGGTACTTCACGAAATTTCCGACCGTTGATATCAAGAACTTATCGGCCATGATCAACATCGACATGATCGGGCGATCTCGCGCAGCAGGCGATACCAGCACGGCCAATGCGCGGCTTTCAACAGCGGACGAGATTTATGTGGTCGGTTCCAACAAGTTGAGCTCCAAGCTCAAAAAAGTGGTTGACGACGCTGACCAACGCGACAAGACGCTGAAATTCAACTACTATTACGACAGGCCAAACGACCCCGAGCGACTCTATTATCGAAGCGACCACTACAACTACGCGGCTAGCGGGGTGCCAGTCGTTTTCTTCTTCGATGGCGTCCACGAGGACTATCACAAAGTCTCGGACGAGGTTTCGAAAATTGATTTCGACAAGATGCGTCGCGTCGCGAACAACGTGGTTGGACTCCTCACGAGCTTCGCCAATCGACCTGTGCGCTTTCCAGTTGATTTGCCATTGGACGACGCGAAGTAGTTATGCCGCAGTCTTTCGGTTTAGCTTTTTCAAGGCGCGGGAGATAACTGCGCTCTCCGGCATGCCCAGCCGCGTGGTCATCCAGAAGTAGGCCCAACCAAAAAGCAAACACATGCTGAACGTGATCAGCACGTGAATGCCGCGCCCAGCGACTGAAGCGGTATGTGGAAGCAAGAATGTTCCGCCATACAGAATTACACCAGCAACCAGCGCGGATCCGACAGACTTTACCAATGTTGTGCCCAGGCCAGCGAAGTCCAGCGGCCCCAAGCGCTTATTCAAAGCGATTGAGAGCAATATGACAAGCGCAAAGGCACTGATGCTACACGCAAGCGGCAAGGCAGTGTAGGTCATGCCAGACTTGGTGGCACCAAAGCAGAGCACAAAGAAAAGCGCGGTCGTCAGGGTCCCCAAGATCACAGGAATAATTGCTTCTTGGACGGCAAAAAAAGCGCGCATCAGAAGCGGCTGCATGCACCAGGCGGCGATACCTATGGCGTACATCGAAAGGCAGGCGGCCGTGCGATCAGTTGCCACTTGGCCGAACTTGCCGTATTGAAAAACTGCCTTGATGACTTGGCCCGGAACAACCATCATGAGCACGCTCACCGGGACGCTTAGATACAAAACTGTGCGCAAAGTTTGTACAAGCTGGTCGCGGAACATGTCCATCTTTTCTTGGGCAAAAAACTGCGAAAGCGCCGGAAAAGCGGCGAGCGCGAGTGATTGGCCGAAGACCCCCAGCGGCGCCTGCATCAATTGGTTCGCATTCTCAAGCGCCGAGTTCACACCTTGTTCTGGATATTGCGAACCAAAAAGCCGGAGAATGACCGGAAAGACCCCCGCTAGCGACAAACCGAAAACAACCGGTGCCATCAAACGAAAAACCTTTCGCACGCCTTCGTGGCTGAAATCGAGCGACGGCGTGAAGTGCGATCCCAGCTTGCGCATGACAAAAAACGGAACAACGAAACTTCCCAGCAATGCGCCGATCAACGCGCCCCACGTCATGCCGATCACGCCAGGACTGAAAAATGAGGACAGCACTAGCGCGCCGACGATGATGCCGAGGTTGTAGATATTCGGGCTGAGCCCGGGGACAGTGAAAACCTGCCGCGCATAAAGCGTACCGACCATGAGTCCACCAACCAAAAACGCAAATTGGGCAGGTACAAGCACGCGGCTCATGAGTCCGATCAAGTGCGCCGCTTCGGGACCTTTTTCACCCGCGACTTTTGCCGCGATCGGGTCCGTGAATATCCAGGTGAGCACCACGAAGATGCCCACGACGATCGTCATGGTGGTGGCCACAACGGAAAAAACCTTCCAAGCGTCGCGTTCTCGATCCGTGTGGAAATACTCCGAAAAGACGGGGATGAACGCCGAGCTAAGTGCACCGCCCGCGATCAGATAGAACAGCAGATCGGGGACGACAAACGCCAAGCGATAGGAATCAGTGTAGATGTCCTGCCCAAATTTCCAGCTGATGATCATCTCGCGGACGATCCCAAGAACGCGGCTGAGGAACAGGCTGGCCACCATGATGGCGCTCGCACGACCAATATTGGGTAGGGAAGTCTTGGGGCTCGGCGGAGAATCGACCATTGACGTAGTTTGGCCCGCCCAGGAAAAATCTCGGCGGGCCAACGCTAATAGTACCTACGTTGTCGATCGAATCAGAGGTTACGTTGGATCAGGCCGGAAATCGTTTCCTTTGGACCGGCACCAATCATTTGGTCCACAACCTGGCCATTTTTGAACACGAGCAATGCAGGAATACTCATCACGCTATATCGCTCGGCAATATCTTGATTTGCATCGACGTCAACCTTGAACACGCGGGCTTTGCCCTCGTATTCGTTGGCCAGTTCCTCGATAAAAGGTCCAATTGCCTTGCACGGACCGCACCAAGTTGCCCAAAAATCAACAAGAACAGGGACGTCTGACTTGAGCACGCGCTCTTCAAATTCTGAACTGGAAACTGCTAATTCAACGCTCATATCCTACCTCTAGTGCACTTATCCAGCACCGTTTGCTGGAAGCCTAAGTACTTGTTCTACGGCTGTGCTGGCAAAAGTATTGCATACCGTAACCAAAAGTGGCCTCTCAACCGTCCAACGTACGAGGTAAAGTAAAATCCACACCGTTCACGGAGGCGCATGAATTTGAAGTTTCGATTACTAGCCGTAGCATCTGCAGCAATTGTCCTATTCGGGATCGTTCCCCAAGCAGACGCTCAAACCAAAAAATCTTCGAGCAAGAAACGTAGCCGCGTTACACGAAAGGCTCCGGTCGTCCGCTCTGGCCCTGAGACAACTCTGGTCGGCATCGCTCTTTATGACTCGGGCGTGAAGATTGTCAAGAAGTTTGGCTCGCCAGACGAAATTCAGCCGCTGTCCATCGGTGGCGGTGGCGGCGATTCGGGTAGCGGCGCGGGAGCTGATGGCGGCGGCGAGAGCGCTGCACGGGGCGGCGGTCGCAAGGCCGGTACTGGCGGTGGAAGGTCGACGGGTGACGTCGAT
>CAYRAX010000167.1:0-5757 GCA_964422285.1 uncultured Chthonomonas sp. | reverse complement strand
AGAGACATTTCGTATGATTGACCAAGATACCATTCCCGTTGTAGTCGAAAGTTACAGCGAGGCACTGCCCGAACTAATCGCTAGCTGGCACACCAGGACGGTTGGTTGGTTCCGACGCATAGCACCCTACACTGTAAATCTCTACCGTGGCGAGGCATGGCGCTTGCAAGGCGCGGGCATTGTTCGTCCTCACGAATCTGGAGCCATGATTTATTCTGGCCCCTATCATCCCTTGTTCGGAATCGGTGCTGAGACGCCAGATCCATCCGACCTCATCGCTTAACGACAGAAGGATCCAAAAATGAATGAACGCTACGTATCCGTCCGGGTGAGGGGCGACTTCGCCCTCTTTACTCGGCCCGAAAACAAGGTTGAACGGGTGACCTATCCGGTCATCACCCCGAGCGCGGCGCGTGGGATTTTGGAATCAATCTATTGGCATCCGGAATTCACTTGGGCTGTGCGCGAGATTCACGTGCTCTCACCCTTGCAAACTTTCGGCATCCTCCGCAACGAGGTGAACTCGAAGATGTCGCCCGGGCGCACGGAGCCCTACTACGCCGATGATGACCGGAGCCAGCGCCACAGCGTCTGTCTGCGAGACGTTGACTACCTGATCTTCGCTGACGCCGAGCCGAAGGCAAATGGTACCGACCACGCGAAATACCGTGACATTTTTCGCAGAAGGGTCGAACGTGGGCAGTGCTATCATCGCCCGGCACTCGGTTGCCGCGAGTTCGCCGCCGACTTCGGGCCTGCCGAAGCCGCGCCAGCCCCGGTCGCATGGACCGAAGATCTTGGCCTCGTGCTGTGGGACATGGACTACTCGAGCGCTAAGCCGCCGTACTGGCCTCGATTTTTCCGAGCCGAGGTTCGAGAAGGAGTATTGGCGGTGCCACGCTCACCCATCGGGGTTACGCCATGATCCTCCAACGCATCGTTGAATTCGCTGAACGTCAAGGAACAAGCCTTCCACCCGGCTATCAGCCCAGGTTTGTTACCAAAGAGATCGCCCTAGACGCAAAGGGAAACCTCGTAAACGTCATCCCCAGCTCTGGGGAAACACGAGGAAAGCGGCAAGGACGCACAAGTCCCGAACCCCAGGAGTCTCCTATGCGTACCGTGGCCGTCAAACCGCGCCTCTTTGCCGACAACGTTAATTACGTCCTGGGTAAATCGAGAGAAAAGGACAAGTCCGAGAAGGTCGCCGAGCGCCACGCTGGTTGGGTCGCCCTCGTCCGCGAAGCGGCACAAGACCTTCCAGAAAACCCAATGGTACAAGCAGTCCTCGCCTGGGTCTGTAAAGGCGGGCCAGGAACACTTGCCGACGACCCTCGAATCGACGAGGACGATGAGATTACAATCTCTGTCGAAGGCCGCTTCGTGACAGCCCTTGAAGATGTCCGTCGCTATTGGACTTCACGCGCTGCCGAAGGCACGCAAGCTCTTTGCCTGGTCACCGGCGATGTGACGGCCGTCGTAGACAGAATGCCCGCACCGATCAAAGGCATTCCGGACGGCCAGATGTCCGGGACTGCTCTCATCTCAGTCAACAACCCCGCTGGTGGGTCGTTTGGGCTGGAAGCTGCCCATAACTCCCCTATCTCCGCCGATGCTGCCGAGAAGCTCTGCAACGGCCTGAACGTACTCCTCAACGAGGAGACAGGCACCGACGAAAAAGGCAAGCGCAAGTACAAATACGCTCTCCGGGTAGGCAAGGCGGTTTACGTCGCGTGGTGCCGAAATGAGACCGAGCGAAATCCACTCGGCGACATGGATGACCCCGATCCTGCGCACGTACAAGCCTACATTGAGCTTGCCCGCAAGGGCGGTATTGGAGGCGCCCCGGAAGCCATGGACTTCTACGTGCTCTCACTCAGTGCGAACTCGGCCCGCATTGTCGTCCGTGACTACCATGAGACAACCCTCGACAACGCTAAAGCTAACCTCGGCAAATGGTTCCAAAGGCTCCAACTCGTCGGTGCCGACGGCATTCCGGTGCGACCCATGGGCGTCTACCGGCTCGCCGCTTCGCTGTACCGCGATGCAAGCAAGGAAATGCCGGCCCATGTCCCGACCGCCCTCCTCAATGCTGCCCTCGCCGGCCGGCACATTCCTGAATACATTCTCGGCCTTGCCGTCAAGCGTAACTTGGCGATGCAAGGCCCGTTCTATGCAACCAAGGCCAAGACCAAGGCAATCGACACGTCCCGACTCGCCCTCATTAAGGCCGTCCTGACCCCTAACTTGGAGGACAATTCATTGAACCAACTGAACTTCGAAAACCCCAACCCCGCCTACCATTGTGGACGGATGCTCGCCGTCTTGGAAGCGATCCAACGGGTCGCCATCCCCGGCCTTAACGCCACACTGACAGACCGCTATTACGGTGCCGCCTGTGCAAGCCCGGCAACCGTTTTTGGCAATCTACTGAAAGATGCAACGTCGGCCCACCTGCCGAAGCTCCGAAAGAACCGGCCCGGGGCGCACTATGCGCTGGACCAGCGGCTCCAGGAAGTTGCGGGTTTGGTCGGCGAGGAGTTTCCAAGAACCCTGACGTTGAAAGACCAAGCGCTCTTCGCCCTGGGCTATTACCACCAAAAGGCGCACGACACCGCCGAAGCAAGGAAGAACAAAGAACTCAAGGAACTGGCGGATGCCACAACGACTGAAACCGAGGACCAAGCAGAATGAACATCCCACAAACCATCACCGACCCGGGGAAGCGCTACGACTTCCTCATCCTTTTTGACGTCACCGACGGCAACCCGAACGGTGATCCCGATGCAGGCAACCTGCCACGCATTGATCCCGAGACCATGCAAGGCATCGTGACCGATGTCTGCCTCAAGCGCAAGATTCGAAACTACGTGGATATGATCCATAGTGCGGGCTACGATGAACTGGATCAAGGTAACCGCTACGGTATCTTCGTCCGCGACAGTGGCGTTGCCCTCAACACGAAGCTAAGGTCGGCGGCCGAGGCGGTTGATGCAAAGCCAGAAAAAAAGAAGGAGAACAAAAACGCGCGCGCAGAATTGTGCCGCCGCTACTTCGATATCCGAACGTTTGGTGGCGTGCTCAGCACGGGTGATTACAATTGTGGTCAAGTGCGAGGACCGATGCAACTCACCTTCTCGCGATCGGTCGATCCCGTGATCCCAGGTGATGTCGCCATCACTCGTGTCGCAATCACCAAGGAAGGCGAGCAGAAGGAAACCGAAATTGGCCGCAAGGCTCAAGTGCCGTACGGCCTCTATGTCGGCAAAGGCTACTTCTCTCCGATGCTCGCCAAAGAAACCGGACTAGACGAAGCGGACCTCAAGCTCTTCTGGCAGGCGCTCGCCGACATGTTCGAGAATGATCGTTCTGCAGCGCGCGGCGACATGCGCTTGCGCGAGGTCTACATCTTCCGCCATGACGACCCGCGCGGCAATGCCCATGCCGGAAAGCTCTTCGACCGCATCAAGCCGAAACTTAAAGACGGTGTGGAAGCACCAAGGGCCTTTGAGCAATACGAGGTAAGAGTCGATGACGCCGAACTGCCCCAAGGAGTCACGCTGATCCGCCTCATGGGGTAACTGAAGCCCAATTAATCCCCATCTCCGCGCTGGAGCACGAATCATACTGTCCCCGGCAATGTGCGCTCATCCACGTCGAGCAGATCTGGGATGAAAACACGTTTACCCTCCGTGGAACCCAACTCCACGAGAGGGTGGACAAAATCCAGACGCGCGCCGAAAAGGGCAAGAAAATTCTGAGAGCGCTCCACATTTGGTCCGAACAATACGGCCTGATCGGCAAAGCCGACGTCGTCGAAGTCGAAACCGGACCCGGACCCTCTAAGCGATACCGCCCTGTCGAATACAAATCGGGCAAAATACGCGAAGAAAAACATAGCCTCGTCCAAGCCACCGCCCAGGCGCTCTGTCTCGAAGAGATGTTCGAGACCACCATCCGTGAAGCAGTGGTCTACTACATCGCAACCAAAGATCGCGTCGCCCACGAGATTTCTGAACAAATAAGACAAGAAACAAAGAATCTGATCGAAGAAACACGGCGGCTCCTCAATCAGTCCCAGGTGCCCCTGCCGCCCGCCGACAAGAGGTGCCGCAGATGCTCGCTGATGGATGCGTGCCAACCCCACGCCGTCGTCAATGCAATCCAAGCAAAGCAGAACCCCTTCCAAATCCGCGCCGAGGCTGACCTGCCATGATCCGCGAGCTTCTCAATACCCTTTACATCCAGACCCAAGGTGCTTACGCCCACATCAAAGACGGCAACGTCTGCGTCGAGGTCGAACAAGAGGTCAAGCTTCGCGTCCCGATTCACCACTTGGGTAGTATCGTCACCTTTGGAATCGTCACCCTCTCTGGACCTTTGATGCAGCAATTCGCCGTAGACGGACGAAGCGTCGTAATGCTCGACGAGCATGGCCGGTTTCGCGCGCGAGTCACGGGCAAAACCAGCGGCAACGTGCTCTTGCGCAAGGACCAGTGGCTTGCTCACCTCAATGAGCGGCAATCTTTGGAGATCGCCAAACGATTTGTCGCAGCCAAACTTCAAAACTCGCGACAAGTGCTCATGCGGGGAGCGCGCGATTACTCTAGCACTGTTTGCAAGAATGCAGTCGTGGTGCATGAGTCAGCGTTGGATCTGCTTGCCGATCTGCAGGATATGGATCTTGTGCGTGGCGAAGAGGGGCTCGCCGCCCAACACTATTTCGACGCATTCCCTGACCTCATCCGAGTGCCAGGTAAGGACTTTGCTTTCAATGGTCGAAACCGCCGCCCTCCGCGCGACAGAGTGAATGCACTCATTTCCTTTCTCTACAGTATCGGTACGTCGGACTGCGCCGCAGCGTTGGAAGCAGTCGGTCTCGATCCACAATGCGGATTTCTCCACGTGCTACGCCCCGGAAGGCCAGCGCTGGCCCTCGACCTCATTGAGGAGTTCCGGGCGATATTCTACGACCGGCTCGCCCTCACCATGATCAATCGCCGAGAATTGGTCGCCAAAGACTTCGACAAGTTCGAAGGGGGCGCCTGGGGGCTGAACAACGAGGGTCGGAAGAAGGTCTTTATGGCTTACCAAATGCGGAAAAAAGAAGAAATCCACCATCCCATGCTGAAGGCAAAAGTGCCCATTGGCCTGGTTCCCCACTTACAGGCGAGGCTGTTGGCGCGATACCTGCGGGGCGACATTCCGAATTACCCGCCATTTATGATATGAGAAACATCACGGTCCAACGATTCGACCTCTTGGTTTGTTATGACGTGGAAACGACCACCAAGGAAGGAAGGCGCCGGCTCCGGCAAGTCGCCAAAACGTGCGAGCGACATGGCCAGCGGGTCCAGTTCAGTGTCTTTGAGTGCCGGTTGACAAAGGAACTATGGCTCAAGATGAAGCGGAGACTTTTGGACATCATGGACCAAGAGTTGGATAGTCTGCGTGTCTATTACCTTGGGTCACCCCGTGAGGAGCACCTGGAGGTGTATGGACGCAATGGGTACGTCGATTTTTCCGGGACGCTGGCTGTTTAGCGCGCGAACCGAGGGTGCTGAACCGTTGAACTTAAGGTTCGCGGAATGGACCGAAGTCAAAATGCACCTTGAAACCTGAATATTGTGGATAATTGGTTTGGCACCCCAACCAATTCGGTATTCGGTGGGGCCGTTGCTCCCGGGTTAACCCCCGGGAGAGGATTGAAACACCCGCGCAAGCGCGGCACACCCTTACTGACACCCAAGTTGCTCC
>CAYRAX010000166.1:0-5894 GCA_964422285.1 uncultured Chthonomonas sp. | reverse complement strand
CTTGTCGGAACGAGTGCAGAAGCGGCACAGATCAAATGTTCGCACGCAGTCGTACCAACTGGCGTTGCCAAAGTGTCAGAGGGTCTTAAAGATTTATGTGCTGAAGAATGGGCACTCGCAATAGTCGTGGCGTATGAAACGGGTAGAGGCTTGACAGACGCCGCCAAGAGAGAATTGGCTATTTTTGTCAAGATCGAAGAAAGCAAACAATCGCTGAGGGAAATCTTAGTGGCTGAGGGGTACGGCAAAGTGTTTGGACTCCTAAACAAGATGTTTTGAGCTTAGAATCAGGATGAAAATAGGGGTTCGATCGCTACGAATCACGCAGCCTGTCGGGGAATAAGCGGCACGTGCTGTACGGCGGGAACGATCTCGTCGAACGCGACCACGCGGCGAACCTCTTCCAGCGTTGTATCCATGCTGATGACCCGCCTGAGCGCGTCTTGTTGCAGCGATCGAAATCCAAGGTCGAGCAACGCGGCGCGGTAATCCTCGACGTGAGCTTGTTGGGCGATCAATGAAGCGACATTTTCCGTGACCGGCATCAACTCGGCGACGGCGATTCGCCCTCGGTAGCCCGTGTTGTGGCAGCGATCGCATTTGCCGGCAGTCGCGACTTCGGCTGGCGGTTCGACGCCAAGATATTTGACAAATAGTTCGTGGTCACGGGCACCAAGCTTTTCGGCGGTGCGGCAATGCGGGCAGAGCTTTCGCACCAAGCGCTGGGCCAGAACGCCGACCAGCGAAGTGCTCAGCAAGTAGGGCTCGATGCCGACATCAAGCAATCGCGGAATCGCGGCGAGAGCGTCGTTGCAGTGGAGGGTGCTAAACACCATGTGACCGGTGAGCGATGCGCGAATCGCGGTCTCGGCGGTCTCTTGGTCGCGTATTTCGCCAACGAGAATCACGTCCGGGTCTTGGCGCAAAATCGCCCGCAGTTGGGCGGCAAAGGTCAGGCCAATTTTTTCGTTGATTTGGCTTTGCGAGATGCCCGGCACTTCGTATTCCACCGGGTCTTCGCAGGTCATGATGTTGTTGGTTCCGGTTCGAATTTCCTGCAGCGCGGCGTAAAGGGTGGTGGTTTTTCCGCTACCCGTGGGGCCGGTGACGAGGAATAGACCGTACGGCTTTTGAACCAGCGTGCGGAGCCGGTCTAAGTCGTCGGCAACGAATCCAAGGTCAGAAAGTCGCCGGATTCCCAAGTACCGATCCAGCACGCGGAGCACCACGCGCTCGCCGCGGATTCCGGGCAAAGTGCTGACGCGAAGGTCAACGTGGCGACCATCGATGAAGGCAGAAATGTGGCCATCCAATGGCAGGCGCTGCTCCACGATGTCGATTTCCGCCATGATCTTGATTCGCGTGACCAGCATGGCGTGCAGGGAACCGGGGATGTCGCGGATTTTGTGAAGTTGCCCGTCTAGTCTGAACCGCAACTCAATCCCGTGCGGCTGCGGCTCAATGTGAATATCGCTCGCTCGCATGCGAATGGCAAGGCTGAGAATTTCGTTCGCGAGGCCGACGACGGGGCGCGTATCCGCTTCGGTCAGGTTGCTGCGGTCGCGACCGGCGCGGGCGGAGCCATCGTATTCGGTCATCGCGCGCTTCATGTGCGCGTCGATATCCGAGGAATCTGTTTTCGCCATAGCCAGGTCGTCCAGCATCTGGTCCAGGCGATATTCGCTCACCATCACCGGCTCGACGCGCATGCTGGTCATCGATTTGATCTGCTCCAGCACCTTGGTGTCGAACGGACAGGTCACCCCAACGATCAGCAAGTCGCCACGAATTTGAACTGGAAGGACGCGGTGTTCCTCACAAAAAGCATGGGGGAGCTTTCGCAGCGCGGCCGGAGTCGGCGGCTCTTTGTCCAAGAACCAGGGTGAAATTTGCTGCTGGCTGGCAAGGGCGCGCAAGATGTTCTCTTCGCTGACGTAGCCGCATCCAATCAGGATTTGGCCCAGGTGCTCATGGGTAATTTCCTGGGCGATCAGCGCCATATTCAGCTGCTCAGGCGTGATCAATCGCCGTTCGAGGAGCAGTTCGCCGAGCTTGCGTTGTGAGAGCATATTTTGGATCCTGTGAAATTATCGGCATCCCAGGTTGTAAACATGCCTGTAAAAATACGGGCAGGCCGGCATATTTTGGGGCTATCCAGGTCGGTATTCAGTCGCCAGCATGGTACTTGCGGCGTCCTGATCGTCCGGGTTCAAGCGGCCCTCCAAAACCATCTCGGTCAGCCAATGCATCGCCTTGCCGACCTCGGGTCCGGGCTCAAGGCCCAAAATATCCATCACCTGGCTGCCCGAAAGTGGAGATCGCAGCTTCGCGGCAGGCGTAACTTGGCGTACGGATTCAATTTGTCGAGCAATCACCCCGATGTCCATGCACTTCACCCCCGGCGCAAGGGCACGGCAGTCCGCCTCCACCAACTCCAGCAATGGCGCCGTAAGGTCGCCCAAATCGCGCAAAACTCGCCGTGCCGCGGTTGGCGTGAACTTTGGCGATGAACCCAGCCGCATGTGATTACGAACGAGCTTCGCCACCGATTCCACGATTGCTCCGGGAAATCTCAACCGGTTCAGGATCTTCTCCGTCATCTTCTCGCCCACGGTTTCGTGACTGAAAAAGCGCGTGTTGCCCGCTTCATCGATGGTGCGCGTGCTGGGTTTGCCGATATCGTGAAACAGTGCGGAAAGGGCCAAAACCAGGTCGCGGATGCCCAGGTTTTCCAGCACCAACAGGCTATGATCCCAAACGTCAAGGTGGTGAAAGCGCCCCTGTTCTACCCCGACCATGTCCTGCAATTCAGGTGCGAACTGTGCGAGCAAGCCGAGGTCCCTCAGATCGTTCATGGCCAGCCAAGGCGTGGGGCCGGTCAGCATTTTGGCCCATTCTTGTTGAATGCGCTCGGCAGAAACTATGCTTAGCCGCTGCGCGTTTGCTTTGATGCTGCCCCACATCATGGTGTCAGGCTCAAAGTCCAGACGATGGCGGAACCGCACTGCGCGAAGCATGCGCAGCGGGTCATCGACAAAGGTGGTGTCGGGATCGAGCGGCGTCACCAATTTGTGCGCCGAAAGGTCCTCAAGCCCGTGACCAGTGAGATCTAGAATCTCACCGGTGTGCAGGTTCTTCATCAGCGTGTTCACCGTGAAGTCGCGCCGGAATGCGTCATCTCGCAAGGTCGATGGGGTGACGTGCGGCTTCCGTGTGGATTCGTCGTATGATTCAGCCCTGGCGCAGACGAATTCAATTTGGGTGCCCAAAATCGTGACCATCGCGGTGCCAAATCGCGGATAAGTCACGGGCGCGTGGTCGCAGATGCCGGATTCGAATAGAAATTCGGCCAGCGCGAGCACGTCGGCTTCGAGCACCACATCGTAGTCTGTGCCATGGGTAGTCCCGAGCAATTCGTCGCGCACGCAGCCGCCGACCAACCAGAGTTTTTCGTTCCAGTTGGTGTTCGCGGTGGCGTCGCGCAATCGCTTCAGGCCGTCAGTCACTCAACCATTTTGGCGAACATGGCCCCGGTCGGGTTTAATGATCGCTGATGCCCATTTATGAATACCGTTGCGAAGATTGCCGCCACCGGTTTTCCGTTTTGGTGGGTATCGTGGCGGGCGACGAGTCGGCGAAATGCCCAAAGTGCGAATCCACGTCAGCGAAAAGGCTTGTGAGCCGGTTTGTGCGGGGTCGAAACGAAGACGCGAGGGTAGAAGAGCTCGCCGACCAAGTGGAAGCGATGGGATCGCCCGATTCGCCAGATTCTGTTCGAAAAATGATGCGCGAAGTGGGCAAAGCGATGGACGAAGATTTATCCGATGAGATGGAAGAAATGTTTGAAATGGATCAAGAGGATGCCAGCTAGTCGATGAAACCGCTGGGATCAATCACCGTTATTTGTGGCTCGATGTATGCCGGCAAGAGCGAAGAACTCATCCGGCGCGCGCGTCGATCGTTGTACGCAAAGCGCGAGGTGCAGGTCTTTAAGCCCAGCATCGACCGCCGCTACGATGAGGCCGACGTTGTGAGTCATATGGGTGTGCGCCATCAAGCGGTTCCTGTGCGTAATGTCGCCGACATGCGCGCACATTTGAACCCCAAAGTGCACGTTTTGCTCGTCGAAGAAGTTCAGTTCTTTGATGATGCAATCGTGGATTTTGCCGTCGAAATCGCGGATCGCGGAATTGAAGTCATCTGCGCGGGCCTCGACCAAGATTTTCGAAGAAAACCGTTTGGTCCCATGCCGCAATTGATGGCGGTCGCCGATGAAGTCGTGAAGCTGCGCGCGATTTGCATGAAATGCGGCGCAATCGCGAGCCATACCTATCGCATGATCGACGGCAAGCCAGCGCACTACGACGACCCGATTGTTTTGATTGGAGCGACGGAGGCCTATGAAGCGCGCTGCCGCAATTGCTTCAAGATTCGCGGTGTACCGAAGCGAAAGGCTTAAATCTTTCGGAAGACTAAGCTGGCATTGTGCCCACCGAAGCCCGCCGAGTTGGACATCGCCATGTTCACGGCCATTTCTTTGGCGACATTCGGCGTGTAGTTCAGCGTGCAGTCGGGATCGGGATTTTCGTAGTTGATCGTGGGCGGCACGATACTATCGCGCATCGCCAGCAAGCACACAATCGCCTCGATCGCGCCGGTCGCGCCGAGCGTGTGGCCGATCATGGATTTTGTGCTGCTGATCCTTGGTACTGCACCTGGATCACCGCCAAAAGCGGCAATCATCGCCTTCGTTTCTTCTCGGTCGTTGAGCGGCGTCGAAGTTCCGTGGGCGTTGATGTAGTCAATTTTGCTTGGCTCCAGGCCGCGCATTGCCATGAGCATCGCTCGTCGCAGGCCGTCGTGGCCCTCCAGCGGCTGGGTGATGTGGTAGCCGTCGCCGGTCATGCCGTAGCCCACGACTTCAGCGTAAATCTTGGCACCACGAGCCACCGCGTGGTCGTAATCTTCTAGGACGACAACGCCGCTGCCTTCGCCAATGACAAAGCCCTCGCGGTCGCGCTCAAATGGCCTTGATGCATGGGCGGGATCGTCGTTGCGGGTTGACATGGCTCTTGCCGCGCAAAAGCCGGCGAGCCCAATCTCGTTAATCGGTGCTTCGGCACCACCAGCAAGCATCGCAATCGCGTCGCCACGCTTGACAATGTGATAGGCATCACCAATCGAATTGGCGCCGGTGGAGCATGCGGTTACCACGCAGGTGTTTGGACCGCGTAGGCCGTGCACGATCGAAGTAAAACCGCTCGCCATATCTGGAATCATCCAGGGAACCAGGAATGGCGAGACTCGCGAGGGCCCCGACTCAACTTGCTTACGGTGTTGCTCGGCCATGAAGGTGAGCCCACCGATACCTGACCCGATGAGCACACCGATCTGCTCGCGATTTTCGTCGGTGACAGTCAGGCCGCTATCGGTGATGGCTTGGGTTGCGCCTGCAACAGCAAACGCGATGAAGCGGTCGATGCGGCGCGCGTCTTTCTTGTCTAGCCAATCTTCGGCGTTAAAGTCCTTGACTTCGGCTCCGATGCGCGTTGAAAACTCTGACGCATCCATCGACCGGATGTGATCAATCGAGTTTTCACCCTTGAGCATTCGGGGCCAAAAGTTTTCGACCCCCGTACCCAGCGGCGTTACGGCACCGATGCCGGTGACTACAACGCGTCCCGACGGCTGAAATTGCACCGAGAGCTTAGTCCGCCCTGCCGTCAATGTACTTGACGGCGTCGCCAACCGTCTTCAGGTTTGTCACGTCGTCATCCGGAATGTCGATGCTGAATTCCTCTTCAAACGCCATGACCAATTCCACGACGTCCAGCGAATCTGCGCCTAGGTCTTCTTGGAAAGAAGCGACTTCGGTTACTTCTTCCGGCTTCGCG
>CAYRAX010000165.1:0-5911 GCA_964422285.1 uncultured Chthonomonas sp. | reverse complement strand
GCCAATCTGCCGACAATTAATTGTGAAATACTCCTATTGTTGATTGCTGATGACGAACAAACCGCGGAAAACGATCACCGGCTTCGGCGTGCTGATGCTCTTTGTATTGGCAGGCGCGCTATTTTTCCGCCAGTTATTTTTCACTGTTCAGGTGAGTGGTAACTCCATGTACAAGACATTTCGGTCGGGTCAACGATTGCTAGCTACTAGCGCCTATTGGATGGTCGGCGAGCCACGCAGAAACGACATCGTCGTATTCAAATTGGGCGAAAAAGACGAGCCAATCATCAAGCGCATCTTCAAGGTTGGCGGAGAAGAGGTCGATTGGCTGAACGCTCCGCGCAACTGGAAGATCGAAAATGGTCCTTACAAGGTGCCTGCCGGTTCGGTCTATGTGCTCGGCGATAATCGCAGCGAATCCGAAGACAGCCGCGTTTACGGTCCTGTCGAGCGAAGCCAGATTTTGGGCAAGGTGGTGCTGGCAAATTGAGGCGCTTTCCTTCTGGAAAATATGGTCGCCAGCGGTTGGAGTTTTTCCCGGCACCCTATCACCCGCCGTTGCGGGCGTTCGCGGTTCTGGTCTTTCCGTGGATGAACGAGCAAGTGTTGCTCTGCCACATTGGCGATCGCGGCTGGTGCGTGCCAAGCGGGCGGGTGGAACCCAACGAAGAGAGCATCCACGCTGCTCAACGCGAGGCCATCGAAGAGGCTGGTGCCGTTCTTTCCGAAGTGCAGTACATCGGTTGCTACCGAATTTCAGAACGGACTGAGGTTCGATGGGCTGAAGTCTTCGTTGCCTCGGTTGCCGATCTCGTCGAAATTGGTTGCCCCGAGGAATCGCTTGGGCGAAAGCTGGTTGATCCGAGCGAATTACCCGGAATCTATCACCAATGGAACCCGCTGATCGAAGAAGTCTTTCGCTATTCGCGCGAAATCCTCGACCGGCGGGTTCACTATGGTTCAGAAGGCGACTAGTTTCGCTTGCGCCGCCGAGC
Organism: uncultured Chthonomonas sp.; assembly: GCA_964422285.1. Taxonomy (GTDB): domain Bacteria; phylum Armatimonadota; class Fimbriimonadia; order Fimbriimonadales; family Fimbriimonadaceae; genus UBA2391. Next base: position 4,916 of record CAYRAX010000165.1, on the reverse strand, counting down.
GACGAGCAACGCACCAAATGCAAGGGCTATCCAAGTGGCTGGCTCGGGAGCCACAACGCTCGCCATGCCTCGCGGTTGAACCAGCGTACCTGCGCCAAACGTCAACCCGACGCGTCCCGTGAGCGCGCTCACCTGCGCGATGATTGGTGGGTTGCCGCTTGCTGGTGAGTAGCCGGAGACGTAGAGTGCAGAAGCGTGGCCCGGCGCAATTCCAATCGGATAGAGGAGTACTGCGGAAAGGCCAAAAGCGCTCGACATCGTCATTGCAGGTGTGTTTTGAAATTCGATTTGACTGGCGGAATTGTTCAGCCAAATGTTCTGAGTGCCGTACTTGATGGCACCGTAACGTGGGTAGCTACCTACATCCGTCGCAGAGCCGACGAATCCAGTCAACACGCCACTTGCCGCAAAACGTTGAAACTGGCCATCGCTGACGTTATAGGCGTACACAAGACCATCTGTTCCGACTGTACAACCTGTTACCGTCCCAGTGTTTGCAAAGGTCGTCACCAAGCTACCGCTAGTCGTGTACCTTCGCAATCCACCACCACCTGAGACCAACAGGTCAGAACCAACCCAAGAAATACTACGAGCGAGCATGCCGACCGAAAACTCGTTTACGAATAGCCCAGTGCTATAGTTGTAGACTTGGACGGAAGAAGTTCCATAACTTGCAACATACGCTAGACTGGTCGCGGGGTTTACTGTGACACCTTGAGGTAATGACAAGCGACCCTTGCCAAATTGCCCAAGGTAGGCACCGGAAGTTCCATCAAATCGGTGAACTGAGTTCGTCGTTTCATCAGTCACCAAAACCAGATCGAAGCTCGCTCGCGCCGATCCCAAAGCGCCAAGCAATAGCGCAAGAACACAAATATTCTTCATAAGTCCTCTCCGAACATGGCGAAGTGTCGCCGGAACAATGAATTATAAGCCGGGTACTGTCAAATGCGCAAGTTTTCTGGCGCAACAAATTACTGGGTTTGGCGCAGAGTGCCCAGTTCGTACCCGGCTTGAAGCGCATTTTGGACGACCTCGTGCCATCGCTCGACAAGGGTTTCGATGCCGGCAAAATCGCTCGGCCGTGCCCTCAAGATCACCGTAGGTTCTCGAGCAGAGATCGCATTCGCGCAGTTGTCTGCGTCGATCAACGGGTCAAATTGCGCTGGAGAATTCACCCACCAATCCAGTTGACCACCATCCACGCGATCCGGCCCCGACCCTCCCTGCAACGTATGCCCGATCGTGCGAAACGCTTCCATCGCTTGGTCGAGCGGTTCATGTTGGCGTGGCGCGAGCCAGTCGACGTCGTGACCGTCATTCAGCGCCTGGTCGCTCATCGATGGAAAGGTCAGCACACTGCGCGTCGAAGCAAAGAAGTGATACTTCAGGCCGCGTTGACGCCCCAGTTCAAGCAATCGAACGAACGCGGCTGGCTCGTCGTGAGATGAAGCGTCCCACGGCACGTAATCGAGATCGAGCCGCAGGACGATTTTCACGCGAACTACTTTGTTTGCAGAGCGGCAATGCCCGGCAGAGTTTTGCCCTCCAAGAATTCGAGCGATGCGCCGCCGCCGGTGCTGACGTGGTTCATTTTGTCCGCGAAGCCGAGTTGTTCGACCGCCGCCGCGCTGTCGCCGCCGCCAACCACGGTGATGGCGTTGCTTTCGGCCATCGCCCGGGCGATGCTGCGAGTGCCTTCGGCGAAAGCGTCAATTTCGAAGACGCCCATCGGGCCATTCCAGACCACGGTGCCCGCGTCGGCAATGACCTTAGCAAAAGCGGCTTCCGTGGCGGGCCCTATATCGGCACCCAGTTGATCACTCGGTATGGCGTCGACGCTTACCACGGTCGCTGTTGCAGCATCGTTCAGCTCCGGCGTGATTCGCACATCCACCGGTAAAACCAGTTTGTCAGAGTGGTTCGCCAAAAGCGATTTTGCGTACTCCAAATTGGATTCATCCAACAGGGACTTGCCGATTTCGTAGCCTTTTGCCTTCAGGAAAGTGAACGCCATACCGCCGCCGATGATCAGCTTGTCCACCTTTGGCAGCAAGCTGTCGATCACCGTGATCTTGTCTTTCACCTTTGCGCCGCCCAAAATGGCGACAAACGGTCGCTTCGGATTATTCAGCGCGCCGCCCAAGTACTTGAGTTCCTTTTCGATCAAGAATCCGCTGACGCCGGGAATGATGTGCGCGACTCCTTCGGTGCTGGCGTGCGCGCGGTGAGCTGTGCCAAATGCATCGTTGACGTAAAGGTCGGCCAGCTTGGCGAGCTGCGCGGCAAAAGCTGGGTCGTTCGCCTCTTCTTCGGGGTGGAATCGAACATTTTCTAGCAGGCAAACCGAGGGAGGCGACATCGCCTTAACCTTCGCTTCGACCTCCGGACCCACGCAATCGGCGAGCAATGGCACGTCGCGCATAAGGAGTTCTTCGAGCCGAGCCGCGACGGGTGCCAGGCTGAATTCGGGAGTGACGCCTTTGGGGCGCCCAAGATGGCTACACAGAATAACCACTGCGCTGCCCGAGAGTAAGTATTGAATCGTTGGTAGAGCCTCGCGAATGCGCCGATCGTCGGTGATCAAACCATTTTCGAGGGGCACATTGAAGTCACATCGAACGAGAACTCGCTTGCCTTGAACATCAATGTCTTGAACGGTTTTGGTTTGTTGGCCCATGGCCGATAGTTTACCGTTGCGGGCAATCTATCGGCCAAGCGGAAAGGTTACTTGTTTTCGCCCGAGCCTGCTTGCTCGGTCGCTTGCTTTTGTGTTTCTTTTTCGGCGGTTGCAGGATCAGCTTTTTCGCCACAACCCGCTGCGCCAATCAACGCAATGACCATCAATGCCAAGCAGATTTTTCGAATTACCATGATCGCGCCCAGCCTTTGTTGTCAGTGAGCGAGCCGCGCCATGTGACGTTCTTGCCATCACACGCTGTCGATCCCGAAGCATAGTACGCCTTGTGATAGAGCGCGCTGTTCGGTACTTTCTTTACGCTCGAATCAGCGTACACGATGACCGCGCGTTTGCCGGACATCAACTTGATTCGTACTGGTGTCTGCGTAGTTGCTCCTCCTGGTCCGCACATCATGCTGGATCCGCCCATCTCGTGGGGGCCCCAGGCACCGATGAACCAAACGTCTCCGGTTGGAAATGCCACCGCGTATTGAGGCGGACGGCTCAACTGAGCACCATCATGAAGCGCAATAGTCTGTGATGGCTCTTGCAATTGAGAGTTCGATGCAGGCGTGTTATACGAAGCGTCAGCGAACTCTGCGTACTGGGCAACGGTTCGACCCGTGCAGGATCCAGGCATGCCCTCCAAGTGAATGTTTCGAGCGCAGGAAGAAAATCCGCCTAGCGTCCAGTGGTTGTACGCAAAGGTGTTGCTAACGGATGACAGGAGCGTCTTGGCGCTGGGGCTGGCCCAGATATCGCCTAGGTCACCAGTTCCGGCCACTTTGTCAGTAATCTTCACGCCATTCTTGATGTAAGGATTGACCAGCGAGTTGTACATGTGTCGCAACGCGAATACGTCCGAGCCGTCCGGACATTCGGCAACGGTTGTGCAGCCCATGCCTTTGGACCAAAGCGGCCAAACGTCTTCGTAGTCGTTGATGTACATTTGAAAGCCGAGCCCGATTTGCTTCAAATTGGACACGGTCTGAGTTGTTTTTGCCGCGTTCTTCGCTTGCGCAAAAACTGGAAACAGGATCGCCGCCAAAATTGCGATGATGGCGATGACCACCAATAGTTCGATGAGTGTGAACGCCACAATGCGTCTTAATGATTTCATTACAGTTAGCTCCTGCCCGTGACAGGCAATGTCAAAACGGGCCCACAGGGAACTTAATTGTACACGAGAAATGCTCCGCAGACAATGGCGGCTAGTCCGATTTTGGCCAGGCAATTTTGATTTCCCGCAAATCTGCAATATAATGTGCCTAGTTAGGTTTCGGCCCCGCTTGGGCCTGGGAGTTGGAATGAAAATTATCTGTCTTGCCGCGTGCCTCGCCGCATATTCATCTGCGTTCGCATCGTTCGAAGTGCTAATGCAAATCGATCGCGATTCCGGCGAAAACCCCGCAGTGCGCCGGTTTGATCCATATACTGGTGCTTACTTGGGGTCCATTGGTAGGGGATATCTGAAAGACCCCGTCGACATTGTCTACCGCAATAACGTGGTGCACGTGCTGGAAAAAGGCAGCAACGGAATCGGTCGTATCTTTCAGTTCAACGCTTCCACCGGAGAACCGATCGCCAATTTTGCCCTCTCGAACTCGTGGGGAAAAGTGGGAATCTTGTCAAGTTTGACATTGACGCCTACCGGCAGTTATTTAGTGTCAGATTACACGCTCACCAATAACGCATCCTATGTGAACGAATACACATCATCCGGCGGGTACTTGACGTCGCGGTATTGGGCGCAATCCGGGTCCCGGTTGTGTGGCGTCCAGCTTAACTCGACTAATGGTCGAGTTTACGCGGCATCAGTCAATGATAACAAAATTGTGTGTTACAACTACGCAATCGGCAACTCGACTGCAGTGCAAGAAGTCGCTGCGCCCGGCGGGCCGATTTTCATGTCTACGATCGGAAACTACTTGTACTATAGTGCGAATACGGTCGGCGACACCATATATCGCACACCCATCGGAGCCGACGGCTCATTGGGACCGGTCGTGGGATTTGACCCGTCTATCGCAGTTGGGTCGCCAATCATCGGCGTTGCAGGCGGACATACCGGGTTCGGCTATGTGTGCCAGTACGCGGGCAGCCAATACCAATACGCTCGATTCAGTACGAATACCCTCGACCCAATGGGCACATTTGGCGATGGCGTCATGCGAACTCCATGGGGCAGAATCGAGGTCATCGTTGCTCCCGAGCCAGCATCAATGATTGGCCTTGC
>CAYRAX010000164.1:0-6033 GCA_964422285.1 uncultured Chthonomonas sp. | reverse complement strand
CCTGGTTTGCGCGACCAGCCTTTTGATGATCGCGCTCGGCCGCATGATGATGACCGACCTACCGCTCGTCGCCGCGTTCACGGCTGGAATGCTGTTCCTTTATCACTCGATGACCGATCGCCCGGGCTGGCGCTGGGCATTTGGTGCCTGCATCGGTGTCGCGGTTCTCGCGAAGGGTCCGGTGGCGATTTTGCTAACGGTCGGTGTGCTCATCTGGACAACTTGGCGACAACCAGAATTGCGGTCCGGCTTGCGCGGCGGCTGGCATTGGGCGGTGTTGGCGTGCGCCGTCGTCATCAGCATTTGGTATGTGCCCTGCTACCTGGCGAATGGCGATACGTTCGTGCAAAAGTTCTTGGTCGAACAAAATATCCGTCGATTTCAGGGCGGCGACACGGCCCACGCGGTTCCTTGGCCAGCAAGTTGGATCTTCTATCCGCTCGTGATTCTGTTGGGAATGGCGCCATGGTCGGGGCGTCTCTGGCAAGCGCGGCCCTGGATATTGCCCGAAGGCACTCAGCGTACGTTTTTGAGATTTTGCTCGGGCTGGGCGTTCGTGGTATTCGCGTTCTTCTTTCTGGGTAGCGCCAAGCTCGTGCATTACGTCGCGCCGCTGGTCCCGCCACTCGCGATCTGCCTTGGCGCGCTGATCTCCGCGCAGCATTTTCGTAGCGAAGGTGGCATCTTGGATGATCCAGCACCGACGCCATCGCTCATGCGGCCGTTCATTATCACCGCCATCTGCCAATGCATGATCGCGAACGCGGGATTCATGGCTTACTACTACGGCTACTTTGGCAACGACTCGCACGCAGAAATTCACGCGCTGGCGAAGCGATGCCGCGGGACTGGCGTGCCGGTCGCCGTATACAAACTCTCGCGCCAGACTGCGGACCAGGGAACCGGGCAATTGCAGCTGCAACAAACCAGCCATCCATCGGTGATCATGTACGTGAACCAGCCAGTGATGGATTGGAATGAGATCGAGCAACTCGAATCTGCGCCGACACCGCTTTGGGTAATCACGCGCATCGATCGGATTTCCATTGACGACGAAAACCGGCTCGGCACAAAAGGCAAATACCTACACCGACAGTCGACCGGCGACCTGAAATACTACGCGCTTTACCGGCTCGAATCCAATCAGAGCTTCAAATAAGGCCGCATCTTGGCGAACTTAGCCGGGCCGATGCCCTTCACGTCCATGATTTGATCCACCGACTTGAATCCGCCAATTTGGGTTCGAAACGCGATGATTTTTTGAGCGGTGCTGGGTCCGACGCCTGGTAGCGCGGTCAGCTGTTCGAGGCTCGCCGTATTCAAGCTCACCCCGCCTGGTGGTGGAGGCGGCTTTTTGCCCCATGTTCCCGGTGCTTTACTACGTGATCCGCTCTTGGCCGTGGGTTGCTTTTGCCCCACTAATGGCTGCACGCCGCTGCGCAACGTCGGCAAGGTGATTACGGGAATGTCCGCCGGATCGTCGAGCCGCGGAATCCTTATTTTTTCGCCGTCAACCAGCGTTTCCGCCATGTTAACACGCGACCCATCGGCATTGCGGTCAAAGCCGCCAGCTTGCTGAATTGCATCATCAACACGCGCCGATTCATTAAATGTATAAAGCCCCGGCTTTTTCACCGCGCCAGCGACTTGCACAACAACTTTATTACCAACGCTAGAATAAACCGCGTTGATGTCCGAAGAATGAGATCGTTGCGCTACCGTATAACCGCCGACCAACATTGCAATGGTCGCCGCTCCTACCGCTGCCATTTTGCGGCGAGGGTCAAACATAAGGTCCAAAAGAAACACCTCCCGAAGGGGTAATTACGTCAGTATATTAGTTGATTAGCTGACAAGAACACAACCCCGTAAGAAGACCTGCTTCGAAGCTAGTTTCCTAAGGTGCTATTAGCAATGCAATTCCATGTTGCTTAAGTGATACGCCACCATTTTTGCGCTGGACGCATTCACTGTTTTCGGCGAGCGTCAAACCTTGCACTAGTTGCGCTGGCACATCTTGCTGGGACTTACCCAAATTCATCACAACGACAACGCGGCTCTTGCCAGCTTTGCGTTCATAGGCGAATAGTCCGGTTGGGTCATCAGCGAGCAACGTTCGAAAACTTCCGCTACAGAGCGCTGCAGTTGATTTTCTTCGTTTGATGGCTGCTTTGTAATCGGATAAGAGAGCGTGATCCCACTTTTTCTGATCCCAAATCATGCCGCGACGGCAATCAGGATCGTGTCCGCCTTCCATTCCAATCTCTTCGCCATAATACACACTGGGCACACCGGGATAGGTCATTTGAAACAGCATGGCTTGACGCAATTTGCGCTTATCGCCTTTAGCTAAAGTAAGAAACCTTGGTGTATCATGCGAGCTTAATAGATTGTATTGACACAGAACAGTTGCTTCTGGAATCTGCTCACGCACAATCCGCAGCGCACGATCAAAACCGGTCGGCGAAAGAGAACCATCCAAAATTGCGGACATAACAGCAGTTCGCCATCTATAGTTCATTGTAGCGTCATGCTGGTCGCCCTGTACCCACGTGCGCGCATCACCCCATGCTTCGCCCAAGATGTATGCATTTTTATCGACACCGCGAACAGCGCGCCGAAACACTCGCCAACATTCAGGGTCCACTTCGTCCGCGACATCTAGCCGCCAAGCGTCGATGTTGTATCGCTTGATCCAGTGCTGCCCGACGTTTGCGACAAACGACTGAACGACTGGGTTCGATGTTTTGAGTTTCGGCATGCCGTAAACCCCCGCCCAACCCAGATAGGTCTGCTGACCTGGCTCAACTTTGATCGGAAATTTGTAAACGGTGAACCAAGGATAGTATTCAGACTTTTTCTCGTTCTTGATCACGTCGAGAAAATAAGGATGCTCTGAACCGCAGTGGTTAAAAACGCCATCGAGCATCACCTTGATGCCCCTCGAATGGAGCGCCTTCACAAGGCTGGCGAAGTCCGCATTCGTGCCAAATCGCGGCTCGATTTTTTCGTAATCAAGCGTGTTGTAGCCGTGATAAGTGTTTGTGGCAAAAATCGGATTCAGGAACAAACCGGTTGCGCCAAGGTCGGCGATGTAACCGAGTTTTTCCGAAATTCCGTTAAGGTTGCCGCCCTGGAATCCGCGCTCGGCGGGCTCGGCAAACCATGCTTTCGGGTAGTCCTTTGCGGCGGTGCCGCCGATCGCAAATCGATCAGGAAAAATCTGGTAGAAGACCGACTTTTGAACCCAATTTGGAGGCGAAGGTAGAGGGTATGCGGCAACATTTTGCACGAACGGCTGGTCAGGAAATCGAGCGACCGTCTTGCCGTCCTTAAGCTCAAAATCGTAAGTCAACTTTTCCAAATTGCTCGCCTTCGCGACGCATTGCCAGGTGTCGTAAAGTTCGTTGCTTTCGATACGCTCCATCGAAACCGGCTTTTGCCCGTGAATGTTTAGCCGAACCTGATCAATGTCCAAGTTTCGAGTTCGCAGATTTATCGTAATGGTATTTTTCGTACGGCGAACTGTGTCAGCATTGTTGGGCCGGTGGAGCAACACCTCGGTCGTAATTTGCCCGTCGCCTTTTTTGCCAGGCTTCGTGTCATAGCATTCGGGCCGAACAACGAGCAGCGAATTGGTGTTGCTGTTCAGGTCAATTTGGGTTGGCGCGGATGGGTCGGTGATCCAAGTGTTGCCATTGACAACGAGGCGGTAGGTGTAGATTCCCGGTATGATTTTGATCGTCGTGCGCCAGGTGCCGTCGGCTCCCAATGTCATCGGGTTGCGCGCTTGATCCCACTGGTTGAACGTGCCAGCAACGCTTACCGAATTCACTTTCGTCTTGCTAGAATAGTTGAATTCAATATCCCGAGGAACCAGTAGTGGATCTGGGCCCGCAAAAGCGGCGATAACCAAAGCTTCGATCATGGGGCGAGACTACCACAAGAATACGTATTCTCCATTCCATTCTTTCTGATTCAACGATGTTTCGAGTACTCAAAGAAGAGCCAGAATTCCGCACTTTATGGGCGGGGCAAGCCATCTCCCAGATGGGGGATTCGCTTTACATGCTCGTGTTTCTGTATGTGGTTGACCAGCTGACGGGTAATCCCGCGATGGTCGGCTATGTCGGTGCGGTTCAGGCCCTGCCATTCCTTTTTCTCAGCCCATTTGCCGGCGCAATCGCCGACCGACTCGACCGGCGGAAACTGATGGTTTGGTCTGACATGTTTTCGTTCGGTGTGCTTGCGTTGTTGGTGGCGACCGTCACGCTTTTGGGCCGAACCCCGATCTGGCTCATCTTTGTCAGCGCATTTATGCTCAGCGTTTCGGCGGTCGTTTTCATGCCCGCCAAATCTGCCGCAATTCCCAGGCTCGTTCGCTCAGAAAATCTGCCAGCCGCAAACTCGCTTTCGATGGCGACTCAAAACACGATGCTGTTGGTGGGACTGGCGTTCTCAGCCACATTGCTCGCCCAAATCCAGGCCCTTTTTCCAAACCAGTTCTTCCCTGCCGCAATCATCATCAATGCGCTTACGTTTTTTGCTTCCGCGCTGTTCGTTCGTCGATTGCCAGCCATCGTTCCCAATCGCGAAGAGGTCGAAGACCATCATCCACTGAAGGAGGCAGCAGACGGCATTCGTTACGCTTGGGCTCGGCCTGTGCTTCGGGCGGCTCTGTTGATGATTTGCGGCCTGCAGATCTTTATTTCGCCGTTCATGGTCGTCCATATCACGGTCAACAAGGCATGGTTTGACGGCAAGTACGCCACGCTCGCATCGTTTGAAATTGGGTTTTTGGCGGCGGTCGCGGCGGCCAGTTTCGGCGCGGCAAAGTTCACCATCCACCGACCGGGCCGCTCATTTGGATTGGTGATTTTAGCGCTCGGGTTTTTCGTAACGCTCATGGGCTGGACGCCGGTTTACCTTCCGTATTTGATGCTGAACATCGCGTGCGGATTGGTCATTCCGTTTGCCGATTTGCCGATGATGACCTACCGGCAAAGAATCGTGGAGGATGCATTTCAGGGCCGCGTGAATAGCCTGTTTGGAATGATCGGCTACGTTGCTCAGCCGGTGAGCATGGCATGCGCGGGAATGATCTTGGCGGCGGTTGGTCCAAAGTTCATGTACGCTATCATGGGCGGTGGAATGATGCTGGTGGCGCTGATCGGGCTCGCCTTTGCCCCGCTTCGCAATAGCACGATGCCAGAAGCGGAGCCTGCAAAAACATAAAGCAGTGGCACCCGAATTTCGGGAGCCACTGCTTGCTTTAGCCTAGCGAAAATTGTTACTCGGCGGGCGCTTCTTTCTTCTTGGCTGGCGCTTTCTTTGGCTTTGCCGCCGCCGTGGCAGGTTTCACCGCAGGTTTTTCCTTGGCTACCGGCGCTGGCTTGGGCTTGGCCGGTTCAGCCTTTTTGCCACCTTTGGAAGCGGCAATCGCCTCTTGGATCAGCGTCTTAACGCGCTTTTCCTTGCGTCGCCATTTGTTTCGAAGTTCTTTGTTTCGAATTCGCATCGTTGTTTTCTGGTCCCAATTTGAACGGATTGAGACCAGAGGATACCTAGTTCAAGCTAATCGGCGCAATTATGGTTGTGCCCCGGCCAGGATTTTCGGTTCAATATGCGCTCAGCGATCACCACCAAGTGCTTGGCGTCTTGCTTCGATACGTGACAGGCAAAGTGATCCTGCAACAGCTGCGAGTACAAAATCCACGACCGCGACCTCGTCTCCAGCCCATGCTTCGTCAACTTGGCGTAGGTGCTGCGCTTGTCTTTCAAATTGCAGCACCGCTCCAAAAATCCTTGTTTGACCATTCGATCGACGAGCCGGGTCAGGCCGCTAGGGCTGAACACGACGGCATCGGCAAGCTCAGTCATTGTGAGTTGTTGCTCTGGCGCTTCCTCTAGGGCAAGCAGAACATCGTATTGCTCAAGGCTCACTTCTCCTTGCGACGCCATCAACGAGTCGATGGTGCGCACAATTTTCGCGTGGGAGAGCAGGAAGCCGCCCCACGCCGCTTTATGGACGTC
>CAYRAX010000163.1:0-6034 GCA_964422285.1 uncultured Chthonomonas sp. | reverse complement strand
CCTCGGTGTCCGCTTGCGGCGCCGGCACAATACTCCGCAGAATCCCGCCAGTGTGACGAACAAGGTGGAGGGTTCGGGGACGGGTGTCATGCGAAAAGCGGCATTTTGACCTGGCAACCAACCTACAAGCGAGCCCGAGCTATTGCACGCGGCTACGGCGCCGAACGAAGTGTTGCCGACCAGTTCCAATTTGTGCAACACGCCCTTGACCCATGCAACACGAATTTGGTTTGTCGATCCATCGCTTGCATTGACGGTTTTGAGATTGCCGTAGACCAAGTCCTTGGATGCAACACTTGTCACTTCGCCGTAGGTCGCGTCGCCGATGGGCAGTAACACGCTTGTCCCGCCAACAAAGATCACTGGTTGCGGTGTGGTTGCCCCGGTGCTAGCATCCACTTTTGCCAATGGAGCTCCAATCGTTCCATCGTTGGAGACATAAACGGGAATATTCATCCTAACGACGAGTCCGCTTGGTAGCACCAACTTTTGTAGCCCTGATTCTTTGGTCCACCTTGAAATCCCGTACCTGAGGTCACTAATCGCCACTACGCCAGATAAGCTGATGCTGGACGCGGGCTGGGAGAGCAAGCCAGCAATTTGGGTCTTGGTGTGGGTTGATGCTTCGTAAATGGAGACGTAGTCACTTTGCGGCACCAGCACGGTTCCATGGTCCGCGAGCTTACAGTTCTGTCCTTGTATCAACGTGGTCGTTCCATTGTCGTAAAAGTAGTTGCCAATCAAAAGCTGGTTTTGGTTGTTCAATTGAGCATTCCAACCACTCCCGGGCGTCGTGAGCAGGTGCGTGTGAGTCAACCCGTTCCATCGATAGTAGTCGAGCTGGAGTTGATTACCTACGTACCGAAATGTCTCGACCAAAATGTCGCCCGAATCATTGATGTGCTTACTGGAGTAGCTTCCTGTCGAACCATCGTTGGGGCGAGGAATGATCTCGTTATAGAGTGTGAACTTGGGCAAATCTGCATAGCAAGAAATGCCGAGTGACATTAACACAAAAGCCAAACCGATTCTTCTCATTCTGTCCTCACCAAAACAATATTGCCCAAGAAAACGCTCAAACCAAGCTATCGAGCAATTGATACTTGATTGACGCATAGCCGTGCGCAGGAGGTTCGTAAGAAATGCACATTAATCTCGCAAAACCTGCAACAATGGAGCCATGAACACACGTTCTGTGATTTTGGTTATCGTTGCATGCTTCGTGATGGGGTGCGCGCCCGCCAAGCCGGAGCCGAAATTTGCGCGCATGGGTGACGCAGCGCCTGCCATCGGCACGACGCCCATCGACCAGTTCATCGTTGGTACTTGGACCACTCGTGATTACACGGATCCACAGCTCGCCAAGCAACTGGGCCTCAGTTCGATCGCGGAGCAGCAAGACGCGTCAGCCGCTGGACCGATCGTCGACATTTATGAATTCAAAGCCGACGGAACTTTTGATATCAGCTATGGCAGGGAGCACACGATGATTAGCGGCAAATGGGCGGCAGCGCAAAACACGGTGACGCTGACCTATCGCCAGCTTAACGGCAAACCCATCGAGAGGGAGCGCGAGCGACTGCTGAAGGAATCTGAAACTGGCCGCCAAGGCGCGATCAAGAATGAAATCCTCACCGACTTTGTGGTCACCGCGCAAACCAAGTTGACGACGCTCGTTCCCGGGTCGGATCCGAAGTTGCTCGTTTTTTCCAGCAGCAAGCCATCGGCCACGGAAGGAATGCCGAGCGGTGGCCTTGCGGGAACAGCGCTGACACGGCTGAAGAAGGAGTAGGCGCGCGGGCACGGGCATTCCTGGTATGAATTCTTAAGAATGAACCAGCCCACGAATCAACCCGGAATATCGCCGCTCAAAATTTTGTTCATGGGGCGAAAAGCCTCGGCCGCGAGCGCGCTGAACTGGCTCATGGCGCAAGGCTTTGATGTTGTCGCAGTGCTCACGGATGACCATCTGCCGGGTTCGCCGACCGCTGTGGTCGCGCGGACTTGGAACATTCCGGTGCTGTCGCTGGATGAGCTTTACAAACGCATTCAAGAGGGCACAATTCAGTTCGATTTGGGCATCTCCTTCGTGTATTGGAAGATTATCAAGGAGCCACTGATTTCATTCCCCAGCTGCGGAGTGATCAATTTTCACCCGGCTCCGCTGCCGGATTATCGCGGTTTGGCGGGATACAATTTGGCGATTTTGGAGGGGCTGGACTACTGGGGCGTGACGGCGCACTACATCAACGCTGGCATCGACACCGGGCCGATCATTGACGTGTTCAAATTCTCCATCGATCCTGACGAAGAGACGGTGGTGAGCCTGGAGCGCACCAGCCAGGAGTTTATGCTTCGGCTGTTCAAGAAGACGATACGACGCGTGGATGAAGCGCGTGGCAAGTTGCCGACAACCCCCAACACAGGCGGCCGATCCATCAACCGGCAGGAGTTCAATGAGCTACGCGTTGTTGCGCCTGGCGATGATGTTCATCGAAAAATTCGGGCGTTTTGGTTTCCGCCTTATCATGGCGCGGTAATTGAGATCAACGGCGAGGAGTTCACGCTTGTTAACAACCAGATTTTGCAAGAAATTGCACAGACTCAGTCGAAGCTGAGTTCGCCAGACTTGATTACGGTTGAATCGCTTTCACCAGCGCAGAGATCGGCTTTGGAAAAGAGCGGTCGGCTGCTTACTTGAGCCCAGTCATTGCCATTCCTTTTACGAAATAGCGCTGACCAGCGAAGAACAAGATTAGCAGTGGAATGGTAACCATCACGCTTCCCGCCATTAACAAATGCCATTGCTCAGCGCGTAACGAATTGTATGTGGCCAAGCCGAGCTCTAATGTCTGCTTTTCAACGTCGTTTAAGTAGATAAGCGGACCCATGAAATCGCGCCAATTGTAGATAAAACAGAAGATCCCGACGGTCGCCAATGCGGACTGAGATAGCGGCATGATCACGCGGGAATAGATTATCCAATGACTCGCTCCTTCTAGTTTTGCTGCTTCATCGAGTTCGCGCGGTATCGTCATGAAAAACTGTCGGAGAAGGAAGATATTGAACGCTCCTCCGCCGAAAAATGCAGGCACCGTTAGCGGATAAAAAGTATTCACCCAATGAAGTTGTTTATACAGCAAGTAGGTGGGGATCATCGTCACGATTCCGGGCAACATCATCGTGCTCAAAAGCACTAAGAAGAGGCGGTCACGACCGGCGAACTTTAGCCGCGCAAACGGATAAGCAACAAGGCTCGCGCTCAAGATAACGCCAAATGTTGCGCAAGAGGCGATGATCACCGTATTCCAAAACAACTTTGCAAAGTTCACGTTGGGATTGGAGAGAACTTCACGATAATTGTCAAAAGATGGATTTTTCGGCCAAGACCATGCACTAGTTGTGGAAAGTTCTGCGGGCGATTTAAGTGACATCGCCACCGAAGTGTAGAAGGGAAGCATGAAGGCGATGCAGCCAATGAGCAGGAGCAAGCCGACGATGAACTTCGCAGTTTTAGAAGCGTGGATCATGCGTTTTCACTTTCGTAATAGACAAACTTATTGAGTTGCATTTGAATCAAAGTTGCACCAAGGATGATGACGAAGAGAATCCACGCGAGCGCAGATGCGTATCCCATTCGAAGCGAACCAAACGCTTGGTCATACAAGTGGAGCATGTAAAACCTTGTCGAATCGTTCGGACCCCCCTGTGTCATGACAAATGCTTGCGTAAACGCTTGAAAACTTGCGATTGCCCCTGTGATTAACGTAAAGAATAATGCTGGCGACAATAATGGCAAGGTTACAACTTTCAATCTCTGCCAAGCTGTTGCCCCGTCGAGTTTTGCTGCTTCGTAGTAGTAATCAGGAATGCCTTGCAGTCCAGCTAGGAGAATCACCATGCCTCCGCCGATCGTCCACAAGCTCATGATGATGAGCGCTGGAAGCGCCAACTTCTCGTCGCCTAACCAATTGGGTGGCTGTCCATTGGTAGAAAGTGTTGACGCCAAGTGGAAAAAGTCATGCTTTCCATCTGGACCGAAGAGGATAATGTTGAGGATGCCTCCTTCTGGTTGGAAAATCTTACGCCATATCAATGCCGAGGCAACTGCGCTGGCGAGCGCGGGAAGGTAGAACACGCTTCGATAGAGTGCCATGCCGCGAACTTTAACGTTTAGCAGCAGGGCGAGCATGAGCGAGATGACCAGGCCGGCGGGGACGCTGACCAACGTGAAGATGCCAGTGACCTTGAGAGAATTCCAAAATCGGGGGTCGACGCTTACGGCTTCAGCGTAGTTGCCGACACCGCGCCACTTAGCAGTTTGAATAATGTCCCACTCGGAAAAGCTCATCAGTAGCGAGAGCAACATGGGACCCACGGTAAAGACGAGGGTGCCGATGATCCAAGGCGAGGCGAATAGGTATGCGGCGCGATTCTCTTCTTTGGCGGCTCGCGAGCGGCGTACGAGCCTTTCTGGCCAATAGACCCACGCCACGAGGCCGAGGAGCAAAACCGCGCTCACCATGATGCCGACGGGCCAGTTGAACCGGTCCAGTTTTTGCTCCATGAGGATGTCGGCGAGGCGGTTATTGGAGATCTGATTTGCTTCGGTCAGAGCGTCTTTCGCCGACCCCGAATGCTCGAGGTGCAAATTGGTCGAGGAGAGCATCGAGAAATTGCCCAGCAAGCCAGCGATCTTGTTCCGGTGGACCTTGTTGCCGCAAAACCGATACCGCACGATTCGGGTGGCAGCAATGTTGGAAATGGCCAAGCTGCGCGGCGCTGCTGAATTCGAAAAACTGCGACTCGCCTTGCTGAAACGGCAGCCGCCCTACACCGATGCGACCATCGAAGAAGCTGGCGCGGAGGCCGGGCTCGGTGCAGATGTCAAAGGCTGGCTGGATTTTCCCGCCGATACAGTTTTGATTGATCTGCAGCGCGACGAGACCACGTCGCTGGAACTCAAAATCGAATCACTGCCAGCCTTGGCCGAGCTATTGCCGCCCGACAAATCCGGAACGCGCATGATGCGGCTCGTGCCATTGCAAACTATCGGTGTGCGACCTTAATTGCCGTTGCCGCGCGCATAATGTTTTTGTGTTGCTCACCGATGAATTGGTCGATTTAATTCACAAATTCCGCATTGATTTGATGCTCAATTCACGCGATCAGGGCCACGACGCGCGAGAAATCGGTGGTGGAGCAATGAGGTTTGCGGGCGATGGATCGCCGATCACTCAGGCATACGGACTGGGGCATCGGGGTGCGAGCGTTGACCTTGTCGAGGTGGAAGACTTCTATTCCGGTCGCGCGACTAATTGGGAGCTGATCGTGACCCCGTTTGTCGAGCCGGAGTTGTTGGCGCAAGTAGCGCAAATTGGGTACGCGCCGCACCACTTTGAAACTGTGATGGTTCAACCCGGATGCGCTCTCGACGATCCCACCAATCCGGGCATCCGAATCGAAGAAGTGATGGGCGACGATTTGCTTTGGGCTCGGGTTTCGGATGCGGGATGGAACGAGCAGCTCGAACTTGCGCCAGAGTCGGGCCCGGTGGCAGAAATCATGCGGGGCACTAAAAATACCCGGCGATATTTGGCATATCTGAACGGCGAGCCCGCGGCGACCGGATCGTGCATCATTGGCGAATCGGTCTGCCTCATGGCGGGTGCGAGTACACGGCCCCAATTCCGCGGCTACGGGCTCCAACGGGCGCTCACTGCACGCCGGCTACAGGATGTCGGGGTCGGATGCATCGCCCAAGTAGTGACCCTGCCGGGTTCGATTTCGCATCGAAACGCCCAGCGCATGGGGTTCCAGCCGCTCTACAGCAAAATGGTGTTCATGCGCCACGCCGTAGACAACGCTTGATCGTGCGTGCCAGAATTTGCATGCGCTCTCAGGGCGCATCCTGGCCTACGGGAAGGGTCGAACCCACCTGAATCAAAAAGCACAAAATCCATTCCGAACTTGTGTCCAATCAGTAGGCCGTGGACAAAAAGGACAAGTCGGTACATATGGAAAAACAACTACC
>CAYRAX010000162.1:0-6064 GCA_964422285.1 uncultured Chthonomonas sp. | reverse complement strand
CGCCGCGTCATCCGTGCGCTAGAGCGGGCACACAATCCACCAAAATCCGATGAAAGGTCGCTACCGCCATTTCAAAAATTGAAGTTGGGCATCCCCGTAGATATACCTAGGTTGAATGAACGCATCGCCGAGCGTGCTCAAGCCATGATCGATGCCGGTTGGAAGGAGGAAGTTGCGCACCTTATGGCAAAGAATGTGCCCGAAACGTGCCAAAGTATGCGCGCAATTGGGTATCATGCGGTCGCTCGCTGGGTGATTGGGCAATCAACTCGGGAACAAGTTGTTTCCGATGTTGTGCAGCAAACGGTTCAGTACGCCAAACGGCAGCGAACTTGGATGCGATCTGAACCGCACCTGCACTGGTTGCAGACTCGCGGCCCCATTGAGCAAACGTCCGATGCGCTTCAGGAGGAACTGGAGTCTATTTTCAAAGCATCGGCTGATTGAAACTTACTTTGAGTGATAGATAGTCATGGCTAAATCGATTAACCTGCAAGACATGTTCTTGAACCAGGTCCGCAAAGAGGGCATTGGTGTAACCATTTATTTGATGGGTGGCGTTCAACTTCGGGGTCAGGTACGAGGTTTCGACGCATTCACGGTGATGCTGGATTCTCCCGGCAAACCAACTCAACTTGTCTATAAGCACGCGATCACGAGCATCGTTCCTGCTAGACCGATTGGCGGTCGAGAGGGCGAAGGCGGTCGTGACGGCGACTCCGAACCCCAAGATAACGAGTGATTCCGTTTACGAAGATGCACGGAATCGGCAACGATTTCGTGCTCATTAACGGCTTTTCTGTCCAACTGGAAGAACTGGCGTTGCCTGCGCTTGCCCAAAAAATGTGCGATCGCAAATTTGGGGTGGGCGCAGATGGGCTGATTCTCGCCTCGTCCGGCGACGAGTTGGATTATCGCATGCGCATGTTCAACCCCGATGGGTCGGAAAGCGAAATGTGCGGCAATGGCGTGCGGTGCTTCCTGAAATTTCTGCACCAATCCAAGCTGACCCACGAGCGCGATTTACAGGTGGAAACGGGTGCCGGACCGTTGCGATTGGTCTTGCACGATGACGGATTGGTTGAAGTCGACATGGGCCCCGCGCGCCTTTCTACGGCTGAGATCGGCATGACGAGCGGCAGCAGCGAACCCTTCATCAACCAGCCGATCCAAGCTGCCGACGCAACGTATCACGCAACCGCGGTGAGCATGGGCAATCCGCATATCGTCATCTTTGTGCCCGACGCTTGGGCGATTCAGCTGGACCAGATCGGCCCGGAGCTGGAGTGCTGTGACCTCTTCCCCAATCGAACTAACGTGCATTTTGTCCAGGTCGTCAGCCGCGAGCATCTGATCCAGCGAACGTGGGAACGCGGCGCTGGGATCACCTTGGCTTGTGGGACTGGGGCGTGCGCGTGTGGCGTTGCCGCGTTTCTGAATGGCCACTCTGACCGCAAAGTCAATATCGACCTGCCTGGTGGCCGGCTCAAGATCATTTACTGCGAGGACGGGCGCGTCACGATGATTGGCCCCGCAGAAAGCGTATTCGTCGGTAATTTTGCCTAATCTCGCGCGGTTCTCGCCGCAAACCACCTCAAACCGTTGTATATTGGGGGTCGTTAGGCGCATTGCGCCAAAAAGTGGGAAGAGGAACATGAAACGCTTTTTTTGTCTCGGATTAGTCGTCAGCGCTTGCGGTTTCGCTCAAGCCAATCTCGTTTCAAACGGCAGCTTTGAAGTTGCCAACGGTACTTTTGTCGGTGACTCGACCAACGTGATGTCGCTCGCTACCGGATCGACCACCGTCAGCGGCTGGACCGTTTTTGGCGGTAGCGTGGCGTGGATCGAAAACCAGAACCCCACTCCCTGGTACGTGGCGTCCGACGGCGTTCGTTCGCTCGACCTGACGGACACTCGAGACGCCCAGCCCTACGGCGGAGTGACCCAGGATGTGACGACCGTCGCTGGCCAGTACTACATCGTCAGCTTCGACCTCGGAATTCACTCTCGCTATTCGTCCACCATCTGTTGCATCCAAGCCGCCGCCGCCGATTTCCAGCAAATCTACACGGCCGAAGCAGTGGCTGGCAAGCAAACGTGGACCACAAATACGTTTACGTTCAAGGCCAACAGCAACATCACGAAGCTTCAATTTTTGGGCGCACTAGCAACGCCAGCCGATATCGGACTGGATAACGTCTCAATGGTCGCGGTGCCAGAGCCCAGCACTTGGCTCGCTATGGGTCTTGGGTTTGCGCTCTTGGCGCGCCGTAAACGCTAGACGGCTCAATCTTCGGCGAGAATTTCCTTGGCTCGAGCGATGGCAGCTTCGAGCGAAGGCACGATGTTCTCTTCGCCTAGGCGGTGGTGAACCTCAGCCTTGCTCATGGCTAGGGTGGGCTGTTCACGCAGTCCGCAAATCACTAGCGATCGTCCCGTGGCGCGGAGCCTGCTCGCGAGGTCTTCCAGCGCGTGAATCCCGGTTCCGTCGATGGCGTTCATGTTTCGCAGGCGAAGCATCACGACCTTCGGCAATGTGTCTATTTGCTCGAGAATGGTGGACAACTTGTCGGTCGAGCCAAACAAAAATGGACCATGAATTCGAAATGCCGCGACGCCCTCAGGGATCGGGTGAATTTGTAGCGAATGCTTGAATCCAGAGTCAACGTATTCGCGGGTGATTTCTGAAACGGTTGTGGTGGCCGTCACGCGCATGATGTACAACAATGCGGCCAAAACCATACCAAATTCCACGGCGACGGTTAGGTCCGCGAAGACGGTCAACGCAAAGGTGATCATCCACACCGCGATATCCGCCTTGCTCAGCTTGAAGATTTCCGGAATCTCGCGCCATTCGCCCATGTTGTAGGCGACCATGAACAGGATTGAGGCGAGGACGCACATCGGAATGTGCTTGGCTAGCGGCGCGGCAAACAGCACGATGAGCAGCAATGTGACCGCGTGGATCATGCCAGCGACCGGAGTTTTTGCACCGCTACGCACGTTGGTTGCCGTTCGGGCGATTGCGCCCGTCGCGGGCAAACCACCCACTAACGGCGAAACGATATTGGCAACTCCTTGCGCAAAAAGTTCAACATTGGGGTTATGACGATCGCCCGACATCCGGTCCGCGACGACCGCGCTCAGCAGCGATTCGATGGCCCCCAAAAGCGCCACCGTCGTCGTCGGCGAAAGGAGCGGCAAAATCAAGTCTGGACGCAGCGCCGGGACCTGGATCGAAGGCAACACGGACGGGATGCCACCAAATCGAGTGGCGATGGTCTCCACCGGCAGCGCGAGGGCGAAAGCAACAATCGTTCCACCCACCAGCGCGACGATCGTTCCCGGCACTTTCTTGAAGAACTTGAGCATCAAGATCATCGTCGCGAGGGCACCAAAACCAAGCAAAGTTGAAGTGATGTTCAGCGTTCCCCAAGCGTGCTGGATCGCCTGCATTCTTTCCAAGAATTCGC
Source organism: uncultured Chthonomonas sp. (assembly GCA_964422285.1). Classification (GTDB taxonomy): domain Bacteria; phylum Armatimonadota; class Fimbriimonadia; order Fimbriimonadales; family Fimbriimonadaceae; genus UBA2391. The sequence continues at coordinate 2,591 of CAYRAX010000162.1, read as the reverse complement.
CCGGAACCTTGTCCATTTTAAGGCCGAAAAAGTCTTTGATCTGGGTGCTGGCGATGAGTACGGCGATGCCATTGGTGAAGCCGATGACGACCGGGCGCGGGATGTATTTAACCGCGGTTCCCAGGCCGGTGATGCCCAGCAGAACGAGCATGACGCCCGCCATCAAGGTGCACATGAACAGGCCATCAAGGCCGTGCTCCTGGACAATGCTGGAAACGACGACGACGAACGCGCCGGTCGGACCGCCAATTTGCACCATCGATCCGCCGAGTGCAGAAATCAGAAAACCCGCCACGATTGCGCAGTAAATGCCCGATTGCGGCTGCACGCCAGACGCGATTGCGAACGCCATCGCAAGCGGCAACGCAACAAGCCCGACCGTCACACCAGCAACCAGATCGCTCCAAAATCGCGCGGGCGAATAGTCTTTCAGCGCAATAAAGGATTTGGGGACAAACTTGTCCGATGGTTGCAAAAGTGACGCCATACCTTAATACTTTTCGGATCGCATGCGCTCTTTCTCTCGCCGCGTCTCTTTTTCCGCTATTTGTATGCGCTTATCGTAGGTTTTCTTGCCGACGCCTAGCCCCACTTGCACCTTGACCCTACCATTTTTGAAATACATGCCCAACGCGAGGAGTGCAAAACCCTTTTCGAGCGCCTTTCGCTCCAGCGTGTTAATTTCCTTTCGGTGCATCAGCAGCTTTCGGTCGCGCCGTCGGTCGGGCAGATAGACCGAACTATGGGTATACGGTTCAAAATCGCAATTGAGCAGCCAGAGTTCGCCATTGACGATTTTGCAAAATGCGTCGGACAAGTTGACCCGTCCAAGATACGCGCTTTTCACTTCGCTTCCCACGAGAGCTATGCCCGCCTCGTAAGTATCTTGGATTTCGTAATCGTATCGCGCTCGCCGATTTTGAATCGACGCTGGCCCAGATTGCTTCGGGTTATCCTTCCCTTTCTTGCCCATGCAACGTTGATAGTACCGAAATTGGGCACTCGGTCCCGGGTACAACTTCTGTTATGCGATTTTCCTGGATCATTCCCGTACTCGCTGTGATTTCGCTGGCCGGATGTAACGGAGTAAGCCCCGAACAGCAAAAGCAGCAAGATTTTGAGACTCAGCAAAAGAAGAAGGAAGAAGCCGAGAAGAACAAGAAAAAGGCCCAAGAAGCTGAGCTGGCGAAGCTCAAGTGGGAGGTTTTAGAAAAGCCAACCGGCACGATCACTGCGGAGGCTGGAGATTTGGCGTATGTCGAATACACCGGCTCAACGCTTCAAGGCAAGCAATTCGATACTAACCGGGTTGTGGACTCGACTCCGCTCGTTGTGCGGCTCGGTGCCGGAACCGTCATCCCCGGCTTCGATAAAGTCGTGACCGGTATGAAGGTCGGCGAGCGCCGAAAGGCTACTCTTGCGCCGATCATTGCTTACGGCGAAGAGGGCTCGCCTCCACGCGTTGGCCCGAACGAGACCTTGGTGTTCGATATCAAGTTGCTGGACGTTGCCAAAGCGGGCGACGAGGCATTTTTCTCGAACAAAATCTTGACTCCTGGCACCGGCGAAGGCGCGAAAAATGGCGACAAACTGCTGATTCACTATCGCGGCTATCTCGTCAACAACAAAGAGTTTGATAGCTCGCGTAAGCCTCGCGGTGGCGCAGAGCCCAAGCCGCTTGAGGTTGTTCTCGGTGCCGGCGGAGTCATTAAAGGCTGGGATGTAGGACTTGTGGGCATCAAGAAGGGCGAAAAGCGCATCTTGAAGTGCGGCCCGCAGGCAGCATACGGTGAAAATGCGCCGCCATCCATCGGTCCAAACCAAATCCTCGTGTTCGATATTGAGTGCATTTCGATCACAAAACCCTGAGGTTCGCATCGCCCTGGCGCAAGATTTCGCATACGCCAGGGCGATGCTTTGTCTGAGCATTCTATGATTGCCTGTCACCGCGCTCCCGCCGACGTTCTCAGTATGCTGGCTTGCCACGATTCAGTTGATGTTTCTGGGGCGACTGAAGGCGATCTGCATTTTTCGGTTGACGCCCGAAGTTACGAAATCAAGTATGCGGAATGCATCAAGCTACCAGAGGATCTTTCGCCAGAATCCGAATCGCAGATTTTTCTCGCCCCGCCGGATTGGGTGATGCCGTTGCTCGCGATGCGGCCCTTGATCGCGGCCGGGTTGATGCTGGAAACGCCGGTCGCACTGACATCTGAGCCGATTTCAGGCGATTTCGATTCTGCGCTGACAACGCTCGGTTGGCAACAGGGACTGGACCAACTCGACGAGCCAAACGATCAAGAACCCAAATTGAGCATCATGCTCTTAATGGCGCACATCAACGCGAGCGCGGATCTCGGGTTGGTGCATCAACTTTTCCACAAGGCTTACGAGGACAGCGCGCTGGTGGAGACCCTCGACCAGCAAGCCTTCGCGTTTGATCTCTCGCGAAATTCGGGGGCGGTATTCTTGGCCATTCACACCGAACCTGGCGAAGATTCTTCACTTGTGTCTGTTCGCGCCTGCTGCCACCGCGACGGCAAAATCGGTCCGGCTGGGTTGATTCAAGCGATGAATCGTGTTGCGGGTAG
>CAYRAX010000161.1:0-6086 GCA_964422285.1 uncultured Chthonomonas sp. | reverse complement strand
GCAGGAAACGGCAACTTGCCTTCCTTTTGCAGTTGGTACAGCCGCTTGACTCCCGTGGTCGTTTCTTCGGTGACGCCTTGGATTTCTGCCTTGATGCGGCTATAGAATCCTGGCGACGTAGCCAGTCGGCGCTTGATCGAAGCGAAAAGTGCAACTTCTTCCTCAGAACTTGGACTTTCCAAGAACGATGGATCAGTTTCTGCTTGGCTGCCCAGCAGCACGAGCAACGTCGCATCGCCGCCATCATCGAGGATCATATTCGGCGTACCGCCGTCCGACCATTCAAAGATGCGGTGCGTAAAGTCCCAATATTCGTCCAGAGATTCGCCCTTGAAAGCGAAAACGGGAGTGCCGCCTTCGGCGATTGCTGCCGCGGCGTGGTCCTGAGTCGAGAAGATGTTGCAACTCGCCCATCGTACGTCTGCTCCCAGTTCCTTGAGGGTCTCGATAAGCACGGCGGTTTGAATCGTCATGTGCAACGAGCCGGCAATTCGGGCGCCTTTTAGCGGTTTATCTTTCGCCATCTCTTCCCGAATCGCCATGAGGCCCGGCATCTCGGTCTCGGCGATGGCGATCTCTTTTCGGCCCCAAGCGGCCAAGCCCAGATCTGCCACAAAAAAGTCAGTCTTGATCGGATTTTGCATCGTATTCATCTACTTTTATCCTCGGTCGATCTCCACCCGGGTTACTCGGCATTCGGGGCAAAAAAACCAAAAACGCCCGTAACCGTGGGTTCGGTTACGAGCGCCGTTGGGTCTGCCGGGCCTGGTCCAATTCAAATTCGGATCGCAGCGCTCCCCAGCAAGTCCATTATTCCACAATCGGACCTATTTTGCGGTCACCCGAACGTCGATTCGCCGGTTCTTCTGGCGGCCTTCTTCGGTGTTGTTGTCGGCAACCGGGAATTGTTCGCCAAATCCTTCGGCGGATAGCCGATCGGCGGGAATGCCGAGCTTCACGAGTTCAGCCATCGTTGTCTTGGCGCGCGCATCGCTCAACTTGAGGTTCGCGTTGTCATCGCCGACGTTGTCCGTGTATCCGCGAATCTTGAGCTTAACGTTTTGATACGCCGTCAAAAGGGCTGCTACGTTCTCCAGGCGAGGCATGGATGCAGCCTGGAGCGTTTCTTTTCCAGTGTCAAAAAGAAGGCCATCGAACGTAAACCAAGTGGTCTTATCTACGGGCTTGGATGCGTCTTCGATGAACGCGATCAGCTTGGATTCGACGCTGTCTGCGGCAAAGGAGAGCTTGACGCCGCCGGGTAGCTCTTTTTCGGTCATGCCGTTGGAGGGAGCAGGAGCGGGAGCCGCTTCAGCTGGCTTAGGTTCAGGCGCTGGTGCCTCGGTGGCGTGTGCCGGTTCGGTCGTTCCAGCGGACTCCTTGGCAGCGGGATTTTGCATCGACCACCACGCAATGCCGACGAGCCCTAATAGCACGAGCGGAACCAACCAGCCCAGGCCAGTGACGCCTTTTGCGCTCGGTGCGGGCAATGCGCTGGTGACGCTTGATGCCGCGGATGAAACCGCGCCAGATGCCGCTCCGGCCACCGATCCCAAACCGAATCCGCCCACCAGACCCTTCAGGTCGCCACCCAGTCCGCCTTGAACCTCGCTCGCTTTTGAGCTAAGGAAGCCAGCTAATTGGCTGGGCGAGCTGACGCCGCCAGGGACTTGCTTGCCGAGCCAACCCAAGAGCATCGGCGCAACGGCCGCGAGCAGCGAACCGATGCCGAGCTTGTCGAGGCCGGAAAATTTGCCCAATCCACCCAAGATCGAGTCCAATTTTCCGCCGAAAATGGAGCCAAGCAAATCATTTCCAGCTTGAACAGAAGCGGTCTTGCCCTCATCGCTGGCGTGGGCTTGGGCGACATCATCCAAAGAAGTCGGCAGCGTCCCGCCCTTGAGCAGATCGGTCAGCTCTGTCGCGCCCGCACCGGAGCTTGCTTTGGTTGCCAGTCCGCCCAAGATAGCGGGCAAACCGCCCTCCAGGGCCTTGGAAACCATGGCTCCGTCCAGCCCGAGCAGTTGTGCAATTTTCGCAATGCCCTCGTCGCCGAGCATCGACTTGAATGTATCCAAAATATTCATAGTGTTAATCCGTCCTTGTAGGCCATGGTAGCCCGAATTTTTGCGGTTGTCAAGTCAGGGAACGCGACACACTAAAACTGCAATGAATACGAGCGTGAATTGAACCGCGAAAACCCATAATCAAAGCAGTATGGGGGCAAAAAACTGGATTTGGATGGGTTTGGGGGCGTGCGCCGTCGCCGGTTGTATCGCGCCACAAAAGATCAAGGGGATGGGCGCAAACGCCTTTTCGCCGAAGATGCAAGATGCGCTGAAAGAGGTGAACGCGCCTGAAGGTGGGCCATCGCTCGCTGGCATGCCGCCAACCGAATTTGACCGGGCGCAGCTTGACCAGTGGCAATCGCAAATGACCTCGAAAATGCAGCAAATGGCGCTTAATGAGAGCGCGCCATCTGCAGCCGCACCGAGCCAGCCCGCGCAGACCCAGAGCAGTTCCGCTCCGGCTGCGCAAACTCCGCCATCGGTTGCCCCGGCGGCCGCGCCGTGCCCGGTGAACGCGCCGATTCCGCGGACCTATGTTGGGCCGACCGAAAGCGACTCGGGGCCAGCCAGCTATCCAGTGCCGGAAGGTCCAACGCCGAGAATCCCACAATCGCCGATGTGAATCGGTCGTTGGGTAACCTCGCGGCATGAATCCGTATATTTTCAAGGCCTTGCCGCTGACCCCGGTCACGCTGGAGAGGATCGTCGCGAGCATTCCGCAATCGCGCCACGACGACGCCACCGATCCGGACCGATTTACCCTGCGCGAGGCGATCGCCCATCTGGCGGATTGGGAACCCATTTTGTTGGATCGAGTCTCGCGAACCGCTGAACAAGACGGATACGAAATCGTGCCTTACGATGAGTCGGAGATGGCGATCAAGAACAATTATGCGGGTCAGGACGTGCAGGAATCTTTGCGCCAATTTCGTGATTGCCGGGCCAAAACGGTCGAGTATTGCAAGACGCTGACCGAGGACCAAATGGGCCGTACGGCACTCCATCCGGAGATTGGAATCCTCAGTGTCGCGGACATTTTGAACCAGATAATTGGCCACGACCTTTATCACGTCGAGCACTTGACGCAGTACTTGATGGACAAAACGGCCGGCACTTGGTAGGCAAAAATTCATCGTTCAATTTTCGGTGGCACCGGGCTTTCCGAGTTTGGTATGGTCCCAAAAATGAGAACATTGCCGCCGCCGGATACGATGTACCAAGCGCTGATTGAGCGCAATTCCGAGTACGATGGCCAGTTCTACGTGGGGGTCAAGACGACCGGAATTTTCTGCCGCACAGTCTGCACGGCCAAGAAACCAAAGCGCGAGAATGTCACCTTTTTTGGCTCAACTTCGGATGCTCTGCATGCTGGATTTCGACCATGCAAGGTATGCCGACCGATGGACCCGAGCGGTAAACCAGCGGAGTGGGTGGCGTCGCTTTTTGAATCCATCGATGCCGCGCCGGAAAGACGCTGGCGAGATCGGGATTTGCGCGCAATTGACCTTGATCCCGCGCGTGTGCGGCGCTATTTTGTCAAGCAATACGGTATGACTTTTCAGGCCTTCAGCCGAGCGCGCAGACTCGGTGTCGCGCTGCAGCAAATCAGAAATGGGCAGGGATTGACCGAAACAGCGATGGACATTGGATACGAGTCGGACAGCGGTTTTCGCGATGCATTTGAAAAGGTTTTGGGGCAAACGCCGGGGCGGGCGGACGCCACCAACATCATGCTCGCGAAGTGGATCGAATCACCGCTGGGCGCATTGCTCGCCATGGCGAACGATGACGGCCTGTGCCTGCTCGAATTTGTGAATCGCCGCATGCTACCGACCCAAATCCAGGTTTTGCAACGGCGCTTCGACGCCCGAATCGTCCCTGGCGACAACGACCATTTAAAATCCATTTCGAGCGAATTAGTGCAATATTTCGCGGGAAACTTGCAAAAATTTGGCACGCCAGTCGTGCTTCGCGGCACAGAATTCCAGGAACGCGTGTGGCGGCATTTGATGACGATTCCTTATGGCAAAACGGAAAGTTATGGCGAGATGGCGGCCGCGATTGGCTCGCCGGATGGTCAGCGGGCGGTCGGCAAAGCGAATGGCGATAACCGGCTTTCGATCATCGTTCCCTGCCATCGCGTGATCAAGGCGGACGGCACGCTGTGCGGCTACGGCGGCGGGCTTTGGCGCAAAAAATGGCTGCTGGAATTGGAGGGCCAATCCGAGCAGCCGTCGTTGGAACTGTAGAACTCGACTATTTCAGCCGCGAGCTAAGCTTGCCGAACGCGTGGGCGCCGGCATACACCGCGTTGCTACCCAGCGACTCCTCGATGCGCAGAAGTTCGTTGTACTTGGCGACCCGATCCGTGCGGTTGGGGGCGCCCGTCTTGATTTGACCGCAGTTTGTGGCGACCGCGAGGTGCGAAATCGTGGTGTCTTCGGTTTCGCCGCTTCGGTGGCTCATGACAGCCGTGTACCCGGCGCGCTCGGCCATCTGAACCGCTTGCAGGGTCTCCGAAAGCGAGCCGATCTGGTTGACTTTCACCAAAATCGAGTTGGCGCAATCTTCGGCGATGCCGCGGCTGAGGCGCGTGACGTTGGTCACAAAAAGGTCGTCGCCGACGAGCTGGATGCGGTCGCCGAGTTCTTTGGTCACCAGCTTCCAACCGGCCCAATCTTCTTCCGAAAGGCCGTCTTCGATCGAGATGATCGGATATTTGTTGCTGAGATCGACCAAATATTGAACCTGCTGTTCCGACGAACGCTCCTTAACCGCGCCCGCTTTGTAGCGATAAACTTTGCCGTCGAAAAACTCGGTTGCCGCGCAATCGAGGCCCAACCAAACCTGTTTGCCAGGCTCAAATCCGGCGGTCTTGATGGCGTCGCAAATGTAGTCGAGCGCAAGTTCTTGAGTCTCCAGGTTCGGCGCGAATCCACCTTCATCGCCGACGCCCGTAGCCAAGCCCTTCTTTTTCAAAACCGACTTGAGCGTGTGGTAGATTTCGCAGCCCCATTGCATGGCTTCGCTGAACGAGCTGGCACCGACCGGCAAAACCATGAATTCCTGAAAATCGACGTTCGAATCGGCGTGCTGTCCGCCGTTCAAGATGTTCATCATCGGGACCGGCAAGACGTTCGCGCTGACGCCGCCGACGTATTTGTAAAGCGGCAATCCGCAGTTGCTGGCGGCGGCTTTTGCGATTGCCAGGGAGCAACCCAGGATCGCGTTCGCGCCGAGTTTGCCCTTGTTTGGCGTGCCATCCAGTTCCAGCAGAATCGCGTCGAGTGCGCTTTGGTCGGTGGGGTCCCGGTCCAGCAGATTCGGCGCGATGACCTCATTCACGTTCTCGACAGCCTGCAAAACGCCTTTGCCTTGATATCGGCCCGAGTCGCCATCGCGCAATTCAACGGCTTCGAATGCGCCGGTGCTGGCCCCGCTAGGCACGGCAGCTCGACCAAAGCTTCCGTCATCCAGCAAAACATCCACTTCAACCGTCGGATTTCCGCGGCTATCCAGAATCTCGCGAGCAGCAATGTCAACAATAACAGGCATGCCGTAAGTTTACCAGTCACCATTCGAACGAGTGGCGGACAAAAATAATCGGGGCCGGCTCTTAGTTGAGTCGGCCCCGTGTCGTTGTGAGTTGCTACCGTTTATTCGGCAGGTGGCTCGTCGCCTTCCAAAGTCTGCGGATCAAATCCCGAACTCACATCGTAATCGAATGAGCTGGATTCGCCCTCAGCGGTACCTTGGAGTACGCCATCACTGATAGTGCCGGTGCTTGTGCCGGTGTCGCCGTCCGAATTGCGCCAAGTGAAACTATAGGTGCCATCGTCGCCAACCGTACCGTTGCCGATCGCGTTGTTGCCCGAATAGCCGCGCAGAACGAACAGGAGCTTCTTATCCTCGGTGATGAGGATGAACATGTAGCCATCTACTTCTTGGTACTCGTTATAAACTTGGCCGCCATAGAATCCAGCGTAGGCGAAAACCTTGCGCTTGATCACCCATGTT
>CAYRAX010000160.1:3092-6105 GCA_964422285.1 uncultured Chthonomonas sp. | reverse complement strand
CGCGCAACTAGTGCGACAGTCTCGGAAGCCGAGATTGGTCGCCCATCATCAACTATCATGTTTGGAAGTAGCGTATGGGACAGAGATGCAGGCGGAAAACCAACTGGTGGTGGCAACTGGGTCATAGAAGCTCCTTGTTGGAAAGACGCAAACGGTGCAGCACTCAGGCCCATGGATGCGTATGTTGCTGATCGAACCTATCGAAGGTATCCAGCCTCTTGGTTTAATGCTATTGCTTGGGACGTGTATGGCGGGCTTTGGCCTTGGCATAACCAAGTCGATCTGGGTAGCATTGCGCCGGGCTTAAAGGACGGTCAGGTCATCATTCAGCACGCCGATAGCAGTGTTAAGGCGTATCCCGTGCTCAGAATGGCTGATGGTTGTAATTTTAAGGGCGCGAAGGCTGGCCAGCTATCCGACCCGGAGAAATATCTATGGGATTTAGACTGACCAAACGCGCTTGCATTGCCTTGGTCGCCGCACTGCTTGCTGTGGTGGGCTGCGGTGACAGCGGAGCCCCAAAGGGAAATGACTCCGTAAAGTCTATGTTTGACGGTCAAAAGCAAGGCGATGGATCGCCCCCCGCGCCAGGTCGCAAACAAAGCACATTCGAGATGAAGTAGGGGCAACGTATCCGAGACGTTGGTTTCCCCATCGATGTGCCCTAGGCAGACCTAGGCATTCATATGGGTTCGAACAAGTCTGTTCTGGTTCCGTTGAAAAAAATGCTGTCGCGAGAATCGAGTTGGCACCTGGCATATTGGTGCAAATTCGTTTGTAGCCACTTGTAACCATGTCGTTACTTGATGTAACATAACTTGCAAGGAGTAACCTTATGAAAAAGCGTTCATTAGTGATGTTAGCGAGCGCAACTGTTTTTGCCTCGTATGCAAGTGCCGTAGATGTGAGCATAATTGGCGTCACCGCGACTGATTTCGCGATGGTGTCTGGTGGTTCAGGCACTTGGGATATGCACCAGGGAGTCTATGTGGATCAGCAGTACCACTTTTTTCCAGAACGGAATGGCTCTTTTGGCGTGCTGTCCACTGCTGGATACGGTCATTGGGGTATTGCTACGGGCGATGTTCAGGAGGAATCACTTGCGTACTATAGTCTGAGTATTACTTTTACTGCGTCACAGCCTGTTAACACTGTGTACAAAGTGGCAAACACTTCGCAGTCGTACGCCAGAGTGTTTGGCAACCAGAGGCTCCTGTGGGAAGATGCAAGCGGGTATTGCACTTGCATCGCCAGCGCGGGAGCGTCCTTGCCTTCGTCAGTTAGTACCGAAATGGGCACGCTCGGTGCAATTGCGGACACTTGGGCAACACCGGTTGCTGTGGAGTATTTCATACCAGTGACAATGCTGTATGAGAACACCACTACATCCACTACTTGGCTTCCAGTATTAGGGTTGAGTAGCACAACCCTAATATGGGCATTTGTTGAGGTTCCACCGCCCTACTACCCGGGTATTGAAGGGGGGTGCAGGGAGCAATTTGAAGACATGGGCCGTGTTGTCAACGGCAGAGTTCCGAAACTGCCACCTCCCACCAATGGCGGTCAGTTTCCAAAGGACTTCAGGTCCACTGCAGCTCTCGCAGAGTGGCGCACACCCAACACAACGACAGTACTTGGATATGGCCTAATTACTGAGCTTCCAAACGGTGATCTGCCTATTGGTTGCGAAGGAGATGGCACGTACGACCTTTCGATTAAGCCACGTGGTTGCCTTCGTATGACAAATCAGATGACCGTAAGTAGCAATTCGCTAACTGGTCCGCAGCTGGATTTCATACGTGGCGACATAAATGAGGACAACTATATTGGCACGGATGACTATCTAATTTTGTCTGAATACTTTGACAAGGTTGATACAGACTCAGACTGGTTCTTTCGGTCTGACGCAACCGAGTTCAGTCCTTATGACGCCGATCTAAATGGCGATGGAACCGTTGGCACTGACGACTACGTGATCATGTCAGACAATTGGGACTTAGTCGGCGACGACTAAGTCGATAGATATCCCTTTATCATTGAGCAAAAAAACGGTCTGGATATTTCTATCCAGACCGTTTCGAATCTTTGGAGCGGGAGACGAGATTCGAACCCGCGACCCTCTCGTTGGCAACGAGATGCTCTACCACTGAGCTACTCCCGCGGAAGTACAAATAGTACCATACCACGTTCCCTGATGCAAGGGCCTCTAGCATTTTTGCTATCTTCCCGCGCCTAACGCTCGGACCCTTCATAATGTAGAGTTGATGACCCCAACCAGCATCGCCAATGAGATCGGAAATCTCGTCACGCAGGCCGGCAAAATTGCGCAACAACAGCGCGAAACCCATCATTACGAGCTGAAGCGCGACGGCAGCTTGGTGACAGCCGCCGACCGCGCCGTTGAGACCTTTTTGCGCGCGGAATTGGTCAAATTGGTGCCCGGCTCGGGCGTTTGGGGCGAAGAAGAGGGCTTCACTGGCGACGAATCGGCTCCCATTTGGCTGGTCGATCCCGTCGATGGTACCAGTAATTTTGCCTATGGCTCGCCGCTTTGGGGCGTCACGGTTGGGCTGATCCAAAATAACCAGATCGAGTCAGGAGCGATTAGTCTGCCCGACTTTGACGAAACTTACACTTTCCAGCGCGGACATGGCGCATTCTGCAACGGCGAGCCAATGCCCAAAATTCCCACCGGCCCGATCCGCGCCGAAGAACTCGTGAGCTACCCCGAGTCTTTCCTCCGAGAATTTCCGCAGGCACTCGTTCCTGGTAAGAACCGATATTCGGGCGCGTTTGTGATCGAGGCGATTTGGGTGGCAAGGCAGCGGTTTCGTGGGATGATCAGCGACAAGGCCAATTTGTATGATGCGGCCGCCGCGATGGGCATCTGCATGGAACTCGGCGCCGACGTCCGTTATGCAGATGGTAACAGCATTGATATCGCCGAAGTATTGCGCGAAAGATGCATCGCAAAACCGTTCATTATATTCCCTAGCGGCACAAATTGGGTTCT
>CAYRAX010000160.1:0-3082 GCA_964422285.1 uncultured Chthonomonas sp. | reverse complement strand
GCATATCGCTTTCGATCGAAGGCGCTTCATCGCTTGAAATTCAACTTGCCGTACGCGCTCGCGCGTAATCCTCAGGCGCGAGGCAATTTCTTCGAGTGTAAAAACGCGGCCATTTTCCAGCCCATACCGCATTTTGATGACCTGCCTTTCGCGCGGAAGCAAGTCGCCCACCGCGTTCATGATGCGTTCGTGAAGCTCAATTCGTTCGACAACCTCATCATCTGATTCGGAATCCGGATCTTGTAGCATGTCTCCAAGCCCGACTCCGCTTGCGTTCGCCGTTGGCGCTTCCAGCGATAGCGGTTCGCACACCGCATGCCAAACGCTTTCGATCACTTCTACGGAAAGTCGCAGTCGCGCTGCGAGTTCGGCGGCGGTCGGTTCGCGTCCCAACTCGCTGCGAAGCCATGCGGTCGCCTGCGAAACCCGCGCGGCAAGCGTGCTCATGTGCGCAGGAAGCCGAATCGTGCGGCATTGTTCGGAAACCGCACGATTTATAGCCTGGCGAATCCACCAAATGGCATAGGTGCTGAACCGCGTGCCCATATCAGGGTCAAACTTTTCAGTGGCGCGAATCAGCCCCAAGTTGCCCTCTTGAATGATGTCTTGGAACGACATTCCCGTCCCGCGGTATTTCTTGGCAACGGAAACCACGAGCCGCAAATTGGCTTCGATAAGAACGCGCTGGCTTTCGACACAACCCAATTTTGCCGCATGCGCAAGTTGATGCTCTTCTTCCGGAGTGAGCAAGCGGTTGCGACTGACTTGGTGCATCCAAAGCTGTACGCCATCGAGGTCGGGTGAGGCCGACGGTTGGGGACTTAGACGCACGACGTTGCTCGGTTCGCCACTGCCTTCTTTCGAATGGCGCTTCCGATATACAGCGAGTGTTCTCGCCCCCGAGAATGTCGACATGCAAATCCCTCAGCGCACGACGGTGCGCTGTCAAATACTATACACCGTTTTTTTGCCTAACGCTCGAGGAAATTTTCGTTAGGGTTCCACGACACCTTTCAATTTTCGAAGGCGTGTCTGCAATTCGACCAAGCCTTCATCGGTTTGCGTTGCCTCATGAAACGTCAGTCTCAGGCTATGACGCTCCAAACGCTGCTCAAGGCGGCCGACTGCCTCGATGATCGAATCTTCGTCAACGGGCGCCGAAAGCGGCACAAGCAATTCATCCAAAAGTCTTGCCGCGATCTCGTTTGAGTCATCAGCAGGTAGCCAATCGCGTAGCGGGCCACTGGGGCACCGGTCGCCATAGCTAGCTGTGAAGAATCGGCTGATCGCGACAGCAAAATCAGAATGAAAAAGCTCAGTGCGAGCGACGTGCGACCAAGCCAAAGCCCTCAATTTTTCGTCTTCCAAGGCATGGATGAGCACGGCCTCTGGTCCAACTAAGCGCTCGCGTGGTTGCATCTGCACCACCGCTTTCGTCGGTGCCTCGGTCTGATTTGAGATTTCTGATCGCCGCGCGCGAACCTGTTTCAGCATCGCGCTGCGAGCCGCTTGTGGATCGCGAATTCCGGGGTAAGTCGGCGCAATTCGCTCGACATGACCAACCAACTCCATCTCATCGTTTGTTGATGCAAGTATTTCGGTGATGGCTCGCCAATAAGATTCATCGCCGGGGTCGAGTTCCGACATGACCCGCGCGAGCCGAAATTCAGTTGGCGTGACCCCATTTTCGACCAGTGATATCACTGCTTCGGGACCAAAATCGCGCAGCAATGTGTCTGGGTCTTGCCCTTTATTCAGCACGCAAACTTTAACTCGGAAACCCTCCGTGCCAAACATGTCAATCGCGCGATCGGTTGCCTTTTGGCCCGCCGAATCACCGTCGTAGACGATGACGACTTCCCTGCACCAGGTCTTTAGCAGCTTAACATGGTCTTCACTGAGGGCGGTGCCGAGCGACGCAACCGCGTTAGTCAGTCCGGCGCGATGGCAGGCAATCACGTCCAAATAGCCTTCGACCAAAACGGCGGTTTCGCTCTTTGCGATGGCGTCCTTGGCCCTGTGGAAGCCGTAAAGCACGCGTCGTTTGCTGTAAAGCGGCGTGTCGCTGCTGTTGATGTACTTTGGCGTGCCGTCGCCCAGCAACCGACCACCGAACGCGACGAGTTGCCCCCGATGATCATGTATCGGAAACATCAATCGGCCACGAAATTTTCCAACATAACCACGAGCTTCGTCGCCGTCGGTCAGAAACACTTCCGCCGCTTCGGCGAGTGCATATCCCGCGCGCTTCAGCATCGTTGGAATGGCTTCATCCAGCGGATCGGCGAACCCCAGCCCCCAAGCCGCGATCACTTGCTCGTTTAGCCCGCGAGCCCGGCAGTATTCAATCGCGACTTTGTTTTTGCTCAGGTTTGCGACAAAGTGGTCTTGGGCCACGTTCATCATGCCGCTAAGGCTCTTCCGTTTACCCGCTGCCTCGCCATCCGTCTTTTTCAACTGAATTCCAGCAATCTGGGCTAGATATTCGAGCGCATCGCGAAATCCGAGCTTCTGGGTTTCCATGACGTACGAAAAAACGTCGCCCTTTGCGCCACAAGACCAGCAACGGTAGTAGCCTTTTTCATCGGAAACAACAAAGGATGGGTTTTTGTCGTCGTGAAACGGACACAAACCCATCCAATTCTTACCGCTACGCTTCAGGCGTACGTCACGACCGATGATATCGACCAAGCTGACCCGTGAACGGACGTTCTCGCGATCGTCCGACATGAGTTGTACTTACTTGGTGCCCGCAGCGACAACGATAGCTGTCACGCGGTGCTTGTCATTGGCTTTGAGTCGAGAAAGTCGGAATGCGACCTTGCTCTTTTGCAGATATCGAACTGTGTATTGGTCGCCGCCGATTTCATAGGCTTCCGGCACATCATAGCGAGTCAGGATCTGTTGGAAGGTTGAACCAAAAACGATTCCCCGCTTGGTTCGAACCGCCGCGTCCTTGACGCCAATTGCTTCGATTTGCACAACTTTGCCGTACTTATCCAATACGAATCCGTATCGGGCACCCGCGCGGCGATAAATCCATCGCGTGAAGTGAGCAGTCGTGCTCGAACCATCACCCGAA
>CAYRAX010000159.1:0-6126 GCA_964422285.1 uncultured Chthonomonas sp. | reverse complement strand
AGTGAGGGAGAGCAACTCACTTCGTATGCTCTCCCTCACTTATTTTTGGTACTCCCGAAGGGATTCGAACCCTCGATCTTCGCCGTGAGAGGGCGATGTCCTAAACCGCTAGACGACGGGAGCACGTCGATTGAATTTACCTCAATCCCGCCTTGCTCATTCGACAGGCTCATTCGCCAGGCTGTTTATCTCGAGCAATCCAGCCAGCCCAAGGGAATGGGCGACTAATCTTTCAACCGCCGCATCGACGGAGCAATCCAGGAAACCAAATGCACCCGGAGGCAACATCGAGCAGCAGTTCCAAAAAAAATGGCATCCGTAGTGCTACCTGCTCAATATTCGTTGTATAGTAACGTTAGACACAAATTCCATGGGTGATTTTGTCATGCATACACACACGAATCGTCTTGTATTTTTTGGACTTGCCATTGCGGCAGTTGGAATCAGTCACGCAATTGTTCGGCGGGATGGTATTCCCGATGCGGATTACATTACCAAAGGCAACTTGTATCCGCAAGTTTTCCGAATGCAGTACACGGGCTATGATGTCTCGGCTGTACTCATCGGCCCGAACACGTTGCTTACCGCGGGCCATAACTATCCGGGTTTAACCACGGCGGTTCAGGTGAATTCAGGCGCTACCACCAACACCACGACCAACTGGATTCGGCATCCGCTTTTCAAGGGCGGCGACGAATACACGCCGCAATACGATTTTGCGCTCGCCCGTTTGAGCACCAATGTGCAAGGCATTACTCCTTCGGTCCTGATGGGCTTTCCACAGGTCGGCGGCATGCTCGGCACTTGGGTCGGCTATGGCTCGACCGGCTCGCCCAGCACGGGTAGCGCCACGAACTCCGCCAAAGCGCGTCGTGCGGGGACGAACATCATTGACATCGCAAGCCCGTGGACCGAAAACCTAGTTTGCGATTTTGACAGCGGCTTGGCCGAAGATAACACACTACCGAAACCCAAATCGCCATTTGGTAGCTCAGTCCCAACAACACTGGAGTGCGCTGTGGGATCGGGCGATAGCGGCGGCGGGCTGTTCGTTGACAATAACGGCACATTTCTCGCGGGAATCATCACGTTTAACACGCGCCTCGATGAAAACAATGCGTTGCTACACACCTATGGCACGATTTCGGCGGCGGCAAGCGTCCCGGCCCAGTATTATTGGATTCGCGCGGTCGCCGAGCCAGGCGGCAGTGTTGGTGGTCGGCTGGATCTGGACATGCTTTCCAACAAGGCTCCGCTTCAAACGCTAACGGTTACGCTTCGCACACCGGGCACGACGACCGTAGTGGATACCAAAACTGCCACGCGTCAAGGTAGCGGCTACTTCTCGTGCCGATTTACGCAACGCGGAACCTATGACGTTTGCATCAAAGGCTCGACTTGGTTACGTAAAAAGGTCGGCACCGTCACGCTGAACGATACGTGGGGGACTTACGTCTCCGGCGTTCTCAAGAATGGCGATTGCAACGGCGATAACGTCGTGAATACCGACGATTACACGATCATTTCGGGTAGCTACGACAAAAGCAGCGGCGACTCTGGCTTTGATCCGCGCGCAGACTTGAACCAAGACGGCATTGTGGGCACGGATGACTATCTCGCCGTGTCGAGTTCGTTCGATACTTACGGAGACTAGCAATAATACGGGCGATTGCTTAACTCAGGCTTAAAGTTCGTGCGAGAAACTCTTGTTGGTGCTGATTTTTTCGGTGCCGTATAGCAAGGAGAACGCCGGAAAGGCGCGGGATTTTGGGGCCATTACCCAGTGAATTACCAGGCAAAATTCGTCGATCAAGTACAAGTGCTAGTCGAAAAATCTGCCTGATTCTCACGAACTGCTTCATAATATATGCAGTTTCGTGCCCGTGCGTTTCTGCGCATAGAGGAGCCAAAAATTCATGCGAAAAACTATTACGACTTCCGCCCTGCTTGCACTTGCAAGCTCACTATTCGCCCTGCCACTGACGCCAGGAAACATCTTGGTGACCCAAGTTGGCGAAGACAATCGCGCAGTGGCCCTGAACAACGCTTCGACTCAGCTTTACTTGAAAGAGTACACGCCGAGTGGAACGCTGGTTCAAACGTTTACGCTTGATGGAACCGGTGCAAACCGTCTGACGAGCGCTGGTTCGTCCACTTCCGAAGGCTTTCTCAGCTACAACGAAGGCGTTTTCGCCTTCGCTGGTTATGATGCTGACCTCGGCATCACGGCCATTTCGGCGACCAACGTTGCTGCTACGAACCGCAAAGTCGGCATGCTCGACATGAACGGCAACCTTTCGTTCCAACTGGTCTCGGACGCTTACGACGCCAGCAACATTCGCGGCGCCATCGTGAACGGCGGCCGAATTTGGATGACTGGCACCGCCGGAACTGGCCTGTTTGCCACCGCTGGCGTTCGAACGATGAAGATCGGCGATAGCGCGACTGTTCAACTTGGCGGCGCAGTAACCAATACCCGCGTTGCTGGGCTCTGGAACGGTCAACTCTATTTCTCCACCAGCTCGGGCCTCTTCAAGGGTCTGAACGTTGCCGGTTTTGGCGCGCCGACCTCGGCTAACCAAACGCTGACCAACATCATCACCGACCCGACGTACGCGACCAACAACCCGCCGTACGACTTCGCGTTCGACGGTCAAAACACCGTTTACATCGCGGACGAGCGAACCATCGCAACCGGTGGCGGCGTTCAAAAGTGGACGTTTGATGGCACGACTTGGACCCTTGCTTACACGCTGAACACTGGTCTTTCGAACGGCGTCCGAGCTGTAACGCTGACCAAATCCGGTAGCGACAACGTTCTCTACTGCAACAGCGCAATCGCTGGTCCAAACCTGTTCACGGTTACCGACACCGGCGCGGCTTCGGCGTTTACGGCGATCACGCTTTCCGACGCTGCTGCGCAGGTCCGAACCGCCATCCGCGGCGTTCGAGTTATTCCCGCCAAGAGCACGAAGACGATCTCCGGTACGATCGACCTGGGCAGTTCCTGGGTTGGTAGCTGGATCGATGGTCCGTTCACCAGCATCAAGCTGAACGTGTACGCAGTGGGCGGCACCGAGCCCCTGCAATCCGCAGTGGTAAACGTTGACGGCACGACCAGCACACCGAGCTACTCGTTCCCGCTGAACGGTAATCTCATCGGCGCAAGCTATGAGCTGCGAGCCGAGGGCGTCACCTTCCTGCGACAACGAAAGTCGATGGCGGTCGGCGGCGCAGGTGGCACGGTGAACTTCACGCTCATCAATGGCAACTGCAAGAACGATGACCAAATCATCAACACCGACGACTACCTGGTCCTTTCCGGCGCGTTTGACACTGCCGAAGGCACACCAGAGTACGTGATCGGCGCAGACCTCGACAAGAACGGAATCGTCAACACCGACGACTATCTGATCCTTTCGGGTAGCTTCGACACGAGCGGCGACGACTAATCTCGTCACCACAAAGCAAAATCAGCCCAGCATGCAAATGCTGGGCTTTTTTTTCTTGCCCAGTCGCCTTGTGTTGATGCAAAATCTATGCAATAATAAGAAAGTGACTGGCACGGTATCCAAAATCGATCGCATTGGCATGGTGGCAAGTTTTGCCTGCGCCGTGCACTGCATGATCATGCCCTTGCTGGCGACCGTGCTTGCCGCAAGTGGGCTGTTCAGCCACCACTCCATCTGGATCGACTACGCCTTTTTCGCGGTTGCCGCCATCGTGGGCCCGCTCGCCATTTGGGTGGGATACCGACGCCACCGGTCCTGGATCCCTAGCCTGGTCTATTTTCTTGGGGTTCTGTTGGTCGGGGCCAGCATTTTTGGCCTGCACCGGCATACCGAATCTGGCGCAGCAGAACCCAATGTCCTCGCTGCCGTCGTATCCGCTTGCGGCGGACTCATTTTGGTGTCGTTTCACCTGATGAACAGCCGCTTGCAGCGAAAGGCTTTTTGCGATAACCCGCTTTGTAATCACCAGACCGAAACTCGGCTGTCCTAAATCGTGATGGCGCGGTAAATTGGTGGGATGCCCAAGCGTGCCCTTGTCGCCGAAGACCTACTCACACTCAAGTTTGCCTCGCAAGTTCAAATCCACCCTAGCGGCGAATTTGCGGTTTGCTGCCTAAAGGTGGTCAGAACTGCCGGCACCTACCGAACGACACTTCAGCGCATGGGGCTCGATGGTGCGATGAGCGCGCTGATTCCTGACCTCGATTCGAACCAAACTAACCCGGCTTGGTCGCCAAGCGGTGAAAAGCTGCTGTTCATCTCGGATCTCGAAAAACCACGGTCGCAGTTCTACATTTGGGATGGGCAAACCGCAACGAAGATATCCGACCTGCCTGAGGGGGCGATATCGAGCCCGCAGTGGTCGCCGGATGGAAAGCAAATCGCGTTCGTTTTTCGGCCGACGGCGAACGAGCGCACGAAGGAAGCACAGGAGCAACGCAAGACCGACGAAGCGAGTGAGCCACCATTGGAAGTTGAAGACTGGCCCTATCGATGGGATGGCGAGGGCTATTTCGGTGGTCAACGGTTGGGGCTGTATGTCCTTGACGTAGCGACGGGCCAGCATCGGCACGTGATCCCGCTCGGCTTGATGCACGATGAATCATTTGCTTGGACCGCGGATTCAAACCAGATCGTCGTTGCCTACGATCCCAACGCTATCACCGACCTCACTGCGCCCTACAGCCACGAAATTGTGCTCGTGGATATCGCGTCCGCCCAGACCAAGATCATCCCGACCCCGCGCGGCGAAAAAACGGCACTAAGCTTTTCTCCGGACTTTTCGAAGCTCGCGATGGCGGCGTCGAACATTGACGACGGTCAGCATCCGCACGGGCCGCGCAAGGAGTTTATTGCGATCCTGGATTGGGCCACCCACGAATGGACCAACTTAATGCCCGATCAGGACGTTTTCCTTCGGGCACATACCCTGGCCGACACGCGCGACGCGGCGGAGACTTCCCTATTTTGGGCAGCTGATGGCGGGTCGATTTGGTTCCAATTGGGCGAGCGCGGACGCCAGACCGTTGCCAATTTGGATGTCGAATCCGGCTACCTGCGAACCTATTTTGATGATCACCGAGGCGAGATTCATGCATTTAGCTTCGCGCCAAACTGCAACTTAATCGGAGCGACGTGTCTGCCGCCCGATCGACCAGTCGAACCAGCGATCATCAAGGTGGACAAGGACGAGTGTACGTTCGCCGCGGTTGGCAACCTGAACGGCGCATGGGCGGCCGAAATCGACATCCAAACTCCGGAGGAACTCAAGCTGCGGAGCTCGCACGGATCCGAGTTACAGGCGTGGATGATCAAACCGCGAGGGTTCACCGACCGGCAATCCCATCCAGCGGTGATCGAAGTCCACGGCGGGCCGATGTGCATGTATACCGACGCATTTTTCTTCGAAATGCAGCTGCTCGCTGCGGCGGGATATGCGGTTTTCCTCAGCAATCCTCGCGGATCGACGGGCTACGGCGAGCAATATTGCCGCGCGATTATGGGCGATTGGGGTGACAAGGATTGGGATGACGTAAAGGCACTAACCGAGTTTGCGATGGACCAATCATGGGTCGATTCCGATCGCGTCAGCATCGTGGGAGGCAGCTATGGCGGGTTCATGGTGAACTGGGCGATCAGCCACTCGAACGCCTACTACCGCGCGATCACCGACCGATGCGTCAGCAACTTGCTCTCCAAATTTGGCAACAGCGATTACCTTTTCATTCCCGACGGAAATTGGCCTGGCACGGCCTTCGACAATTGGGAAAAGCTCTGGGATTGCTCTCCCATCAAGCACTTCAAGGGTGTGACCACTCCGACGCTGATCATTCACTCCGAAGGCGACCTGCGGTGCAACATCGAGCAGGGCGAGCAGGTGTTTGCCGCGCTCAAGTTGCAAGGAATCAAGACGAAGTTCATCCGCTACCCCGCGAACACATCGCACGGAATGAGCCGCGGCGGCCCGCCCGACTTGCGCATCCACCGGCTTAACGCGATGCTGAGCTGGCTCGGGATGCCTTGAGTGTAACCAGAGTTTACGATTGTGTGTCGGCATTACCCTCTCCAGGCCCTGGCTGGAGAGGGTCGGTCCGCTTGCGGACCGGGGTGAGGT
>CAYRAX010000158.1:0-6195 GCA_964422285.1 uncultured Chthonomonas sp. | reverse complement strand
GGGCCTGGAACCCCGAAGTCCAAGCGATCTTTACGGAAATCGACCCACGTTTCGCCTCAAGCGCGCTCGCACCAGCCACAATCTTGCGCCAAACCGAGCACCTCGATAAGCTGGCGAAAAACGCCGCCTTCGTCAAAAAGGTCGAAGCGGCGGTCAAGGACCTGGAGCGGTACATGGCGACAAAACCAGCGAAAAAGCCAGAAAAGCTGGTCGCTTACTTTTGCGCCGAATACGCCCTGCACGAGTCGTTTCCGCAATACTCGGGTGGCCTTGGCATCCTCGCGGGAGACCACCTGAAGGAAGCCTCGGATCGGCAACTCAACATGGTCGCGGTTGGATTGTTCTATCGACGCGGATTCTTTTCGCAGCGGCTCGATGGGTCCGGTCGTCAGGAGCACGTTTACCCCGCGCTAGCGCCCGAGGACTGCCCGGTGCAAGCAGTTATTGACCCGAATTCCAAAGCCCAAATGCAGGTCCATGTGCCGGTCGCGGGGCGCACAATTCACTCAGCGGTCTGGCTCGTCCAAGTGGGCCGCACGCCACTGATACTGCTGGATACCGACGTCGCGGAAAATACGCCCGAAGACCGACCGATCACCAGCCAGCTCTACACTTCCGGTCGCGACATGCGGCTCCACCAAGAGGCCATTTTGGGCATCGGCGGCAAACTCGTGCTCGACGCGATGGGAATCGAGCCGACGACTTGGCACCTCAACGAAGGCCACAGCGCATTCCTCATTTTTGAGCGATTGTGCCAGCTCGTTGGTCAAGGCATGAAGCTTGATGATGCGCGCCGAATTGTTCGCGAATCGTCGATCATCACGATCCATACTCCGGTCGCGGCGGGCAACGAGCGGTTTGATGTGGCGGCGGTGACCAACCTCATTGGAACTGCTTGCAAAGCCACCAAGATTCCGATCAATCGAGTCCTCAAGTTAGGGCTGGATTCAGAAGACACGACCGGCGTTTTTGATATGACCGCGTTCGCGTTGCGGCATTGCCGGTCTTCGAATGGCGTCAGCTTGCTGCACGGTCGCACCGCCGACAAAACGTGGCACAAAATTGCGGGCCATCCGGTGCTGGGGGTGACCAACGGCGTCCACATGCCGACGTGGCTGGGGCCAGAAGTAGCGTCGCTGCTTGGCGGTTTTGCCGACGAAATGCCGGCGGTTCCGAGTGGAAAGAGCCTCGCTCGACAGGATCGGCCACGGATAACGGCGATATTCGATGCCAGCGACAAGGCCTTGTGGCAAGCCCACCAAACCCAGAAGGAGCGGTTAATCGCATTCGCGCGGCAAAGGATGTTTGAACAACTCGCGCGCCAAGGTTCCGGTCCATCCGAGCTCGGCGCGGTCGCCAACGCGCTAA
Organism: uncultured Chthonomonas sp.; assembly: GCA_964422285.1. Lineage (GTDB taxonomy): Bacteria > Armatimonadota > Fimbriimonadia > Fimbriimonadales > Fimbriimonadaceae > UBA2391. The sequence continues at coordinate 4,827 of CAYRAX010000158.1, read as the reverse complement.
ACCCCGGAGCGTTCACCATCGGGTTCGCGCGCCGCTTTGCGACCTACAAGCGTGCGCATCTCATTTTCTCCAACATGAAGCGGCTAATGAAGCTCTTGAACGCCACCGATCGACCGGTCCAAATCGTGGTTGCCGGCAAGGCGCACCCGGCAGACCGCGATGGTCAAAGCCTGATTGCGGGCGTTTTTGAAAAGGCGATGAGCGAGCAGCTAAAGGGCAAAGTCTTCATCATCGAAGATTACGACATGGCGTTGGGGCGGCACCTCGTTCAAGGCGTGGATATCTGGTTAAACAATCCTCGCCGTCCGCTCGAAGCCTCTGGCACATCGGGCATGAAGGCAGCCGCCAACGGCATTCCCAATGTATCGATCTTGGATGGTTGGTGGGACGAAGCTTGTGACGAAGGCGAAGGCGCCCGCAACGGCTGGGCAATCGGTGGTCGAAAGGCGGAAAAAACGGACAAAGCCCAAGACAAAAAGGACGCCGCTTCGCTGTATGACGTGCTTGAAAAAGAGGTCGTGCCGATGTTCTTTGATCGAGACGCACAGGGCGTTCCAGCTCAGTGGATCAAGGTGATGAAAGCCTCCATCGCAGACAGTGTTTGGGCGTTCAGTTGCGGCCGAATGCTTGCCGACTACGACGACATGATGTACCGCTAGGGCGTGGGTTCGGAGGCAGGCTCTTCACCATTCTTGCGGAAACGATAGCGCAAGAAACGCACAAGTAGCAACACAAGAACGACGGCAACGACCACGTCGGCGTACTTCATGTAGTCGCCGACTTTGTGCCAGTTTTGCCCGAGCTTCAGTCCAACGTACGCCCAGAAATAACTCCACGGCAAAGCGCCCAAAAACGCGTACAGCATGAACAGGCCGAAGTTCGCGCGGAAGAACCCGGCAGGTAGCGAGATAAAAGTTCGCACCAGCGGCACAAACCGACCCCAAAGGGTCACGATTAGGCCGTAACGTTCAAACCAATCTTCTGCGTGCTTGATTTCTTTGGGCCGAAGCAAGACGTATTTGCCATATCTGAGCAGGAAATCTTTGCCCAACAGCGCGCCGACCCAATAGGAGATGCCGCTGCCGATGGTACTGCCGATCGTCCCAGCCAGTGCGACCGCATGAAACGCCAACTTGCCTTCGGCTGCCATCATCCCGCCAAACGGCATGATCACTTCGCTGGGTATCGGAATGTTTGCCGAATCGAGCAACATGAGAATGCCGATGCCCGGCGCGCCCAATGCCAAAATGACCCCTTCAGCCCAGGCCTTGATCCAATTGATGAACGACTCCAGCATTGCGCTTCACGATTATGGCACTCCGAGGTACCTTGTCCCTTGATGGATGGACCGGTAACGCAGTCGTGGCGCGATTTTTTTGATCAACACGCCCCTTACTACCTGCAAAATTCCTTCACGAAGAACACGATCGTCGAAGTGCAGTTCTTAGTTGACGTGATGGAACTCAAGGGCGGCATGCGATTGCTGGATGTGGGCTGTGGGGTCGGACGCCACGCCATCGAACTCGCACGGCGCGACATTCAGGTCACTGGCATCGATCTTTCGCCGGGAATGCTCTTTGAAGCCCAACGCGACGCCCGGGCGGTCGGGCAAACCGTCGAGTTCATTGAGGCCGACGCAACTCAGTGGGTGGCTCCCGAGCCGTTTGATGCCGCGATTTGTATTTGCGAGGGCGGATTGGGACTTATCGGGCACGACGAAGACGCGGTCCAGCACGACCTCTCCATCTTGCAAAACGTCGGCAAGAGCCTCAAACCCGGCGCCCCTTTCTTGATGACGGCGCTTAACGGCTACGCGTCGATCCGCGCGATGAAGGATGAAGACGTGGAGGCGGGCGGCTTTGACCCGGCAACGATGGTGTCCCGTTACGCCAATACGATGGAATTGCCCGAGGGTCCGACCACCGTTCACATTAAAGAACGGCTTTTCATCCCGCCCGAGATGACAGCCATGCTCTTCCACGCGGGGTTTGAAGTTCAGCACGTTTGGGGCGGAACGGCGGGCGATTGGGGCAAGCGACCCTTGAAGCTGGACGAAATCGAGGCCATGTACGTTTGCCAGAAGCGCGCGTGAATCCGCGCATAAGTCACATTTAGGATGACTAGCCGCAATATAGGATATGCGCAAAGTAACTTTTTTGGCTTTGGGAACCGTCATCGTCGGTGCCAGCCAGGCCGCGATTTTATCCATTTCAAGCGGCGACACCCTGCTCGGCAATCGACCATCCAACTTGGTCGTCAACGGCAGCTTCGAGGCCGACAACGGATTCTATCCCAACCTGAGTTACTGGGCGACGGGCACCGTGCTCACTCCGTCGATGGCGCTTTCGGGGTGGAACGCGTCCGGTCAGGCACAAAGTTATGCCACCTGGGGCCACAACGGTATTGGCCGAATTCGGGGAAGCGATTGGTTGCCGCACGGCGAATCGGGACTTTACTTCGGCGCGTCGATCATGTTGCCGCCATCGGTTCCGCCAAGCTTCGCGGGTAATGGGGTCGTGACGTTCCCCGTTCCGCCAATACTGAACGCAAAGCCGGGGTTTGGCCCGGTGACGCTATCGCAAACATTGACTGGCCTGAGCACAACGCAAACGTATTTGCTCGACTTTTGGGCATCGGGCGAAACCGCAGGCACTGGCCCCATGGCACAAGACGGATTCTTTGGCCTAGACATCACCGGCGAGGCAACGACCTACTTGGCGGCACCTTCGGGAATGAGCGCGCTCGGCGCATCGCAGCGATACTACATCTACTTCAAGCCCGTCGCGAGTTCGGTCACGTTGACTTGGACCAATTGGGGACACTACGTCGGCAATATCGGCCTCTCCACGGAGTTGTGCCTCGACGATGTAATCGTGAACCCGGTTCCTGAACCAACTACAATGGCCACGTTTGGCATTGGCATGGCGAGCGTTCTTCTAAAGCGTCGTTCGAACCGCAAGCGTTAGTCCCGCAGCTTTTGCCTCGTTCAACAAAATGAGCATTACTTGCTCACGCACTTGTTCTTCCTCGTAAATGTCGGCGACGTCGAGGAAGAGCACGATTTGAATTACTGCGCCTTCCGGCCGCAAGTCGTACAAATGCACCCGCGTCCGATCGTCAACCACCGCTCCCAGTGCGTTGATTTTGTCGCGAATACTTGCCAAAAAAGTCTCGATCCGGCCCGCATCTTCGGGCGGCAAAAGGTTAAAGGTGGTTTTGATGCGGCGCACGCGCCGAGTGCCCATGTTCTCCACCGTCGCCTTGATGAGGTTACTGTTCGGCAGCGTGATGAGCGAATCGTCAAAGGTTCGGATGAGGGTGCTTCGCAGGCGGATGTCTTCTACCACTCCTTCAGCCTTATCCACCCTGATCCAATCGCCAACTCCGAAAGGAACGTCGATCACGACGGTTAGGGCACCGAAGAAATTCTCGATCGAGTCTTTTGAGGCGAGCGCGATGGCGATGCCGCCCAATCCGAGTCCGGCAAAAACGGCTTGGACATCGAGCCCCAGCGCGCTCAAGGCGACTGCGATACCGATCGCCCAAATAATGATCTTTCCGAATTGTCGCAAGAAGGGCACGATCACCGAACTGGGTCGCGAGGAATGCAGTGCTGTTTCCTTGGCGATCAGGTCGACGGCGATCGACCAGATTCCCACCGCCAACACCACAGTCGCAATTGCGTTGAATGCGCGGAGCACGCTATCAAAGTGATCTGGCCAGGCACCTTGGATGGCGAGCGGCAAGAGCAGTCCCGCCAGCAGGAGCGCCACGCCATTTTTGGTTTGATGCCGCGATTCATCGCTGACATGGCGCGACAACAGCCACCCACGAAACCCGAACCGCGCGCTACAAAATCGAGCACCAACGAAATCGCCGCCGCAACCACGACAACAAACCCGAGCGCGGCAAAAACGGAGAGCCTTGGGCTATCAAATCGCATCTGCGGGCCTCAGCACTCTCGGAGATTCCATCATCGCACGCACCTCAGCGGGAATCGAGGTCGCCTTGCGCGACTCGTTCATCAGCACGTGCCACGAATAGCCATCCGTACACAGCCGCGCGCTCTCGTTGAATATCTCATAGTCGAACCGAATGGCCGCGCGCCCAACTTCGCTGACCCAAACTTCAACGCGAATGATTTCGTCATATTTGATCTCGCCCTTGTACCGCAAATGCACTTCAACCACCGGCAAGAAATAGCCCATCGCTTCCAGGTCGCGATAATTGAAACCGTGTTCCCGACACCAAGCTCCGCGCGCCTGCTCCATCCAGTAAAGATAGTTGGCGTAGTAGGCGTGACCCATTTGGTCGGTCTCGCCATAACGAATGCGAATGAATTCCTGCGTTTTTTCGATATTCATTTCACTTCGTCGACCTGAATGTTGGCAAATTGGAATTTTCGCTTGGAATATTTGAGCTTTAGGTCGATTTTCGCCTTCTTTTTTTCAAACTGGGCATCCGCGGTGACGTGCACTCCGACAAAATCAAAATCTGGGGTCCTTGGCAGCACACCGAGGTATTTTGCGGGCTCCATTTTCACTAAACCGCCAAAATTCTGGCGCAAAACATCGAATTTCTTTCGAATTTGGTCCTTTGGTGTGTTGAACAGAAACTCGTCGGCGGCTAGCGCGGCAAACTTCTCCGCATCCCACGTCTTGACGATGGGCGGCAACTGTTCGTCCACCCATTTGCCGGATGACTTGAGCACTTCAGTTCCGGCCTGCAGGCTTTGCAGGGCAAAATACATGCCGCCACCGCAACATGTCGCCATGAGCACAACCGCTCCCAAGAGCCATTTGTTCATTCGCAGAGAATATCCGGTTT
>CAYRAX010000157.1:0-6204 GCA_964422285.1 uncultured Chthonomonas sp. | reverse complement strand
CGGTAGCTCGTCGGGCTCATAACCCGGAGGTCGCAGGTTCAAATCCTGCCCCCGCACCCAAGTTTGAAGCGCCGTTGGAAAGGATTCCTTCGGCGCTTCGATATTTTATGAGCCAAGCAACTCATTTTCGACGTATATTGAAGTAATGGACAGTAACCTGACCATCGTATTTGAGCCAGCAGCGGAAGGCGGATTCACTGCATTTATCCCCGAGGTACCTGGTGCAATTTCGGAGGGTGAGACTGTGGAGGAAGCTCGCGAGATGGTGCTCGATGCGCTCCACACGTTGACCGCTTATCGACGCGAAGTAGCCATGATGGGCAAAACGCCAGCCGCGCTAATTGAGCGCATTGCTCCGGCGTTCTGAACTACAATTCGTTGGGTTTTTCGACCCCTAAGTCTTGGCAAATCCGCCTCGCGGTGTTCTTTTTCAATTCGCGATGCCGCGGTACAGCGGCTGATGCCCCATTCGCAGGGTTGACCCAAATGGAGTGTCGTCCGCCCTCTCGCGCGAGCGTACACCCATATTTGCGGAGGTGCCGCTCAAGCTCAGATTTGGTCATTCGGACTCCAGGAGACCTAGCTGGAACGGCGACGACATGCGATGCATCCTGGGAATTCTAGGAGCTAATTTGGTTAGCATCGTCCGGCGATAGTACCCACTGGCAGGTCATCTTAGGTCACTGTCAAATGGAAATTAGGTCGCCGTTACGACGGCGAATCGACTAATAGCGTTCAGTACGTTCGCGCGCCACCAGCGCCAAGTGCCGCAGATAATAAGTGCTCTCATCCAAGACAGCCCCCGCACCCAAGTTTGAAGCGCCGTTGGAAAGGATTCCTTCGGCGCTTCGATATTGATCAGGGGTTGTTTTGTCCAGGTCTTGCCCCGCCGCGACCGCCTCCACGACGACCACCGCCTTCACCTGGGCCTGGACGATCACCGCTTTCCATTCGCTGGCGCACTCTCTCCGCTTCGCTCATCGCTTCTGTAAGCGCGTTTTGGGTTTCCGCTGGTAGCGAACTGATCGGACCAAATGCCGACGCGTTATCGTAAATGGTATCGGCTAGGTCACGATCCATTCCATATCGCGGCGCGAGTGCGATGCGCAGCGAAATATTCAGCCGGGTCGCCGCCTTGTATCCGGTGTAGGTCGGCTGTTGGAATCCGCGCCCGATCGCCGCAGAAGCCATCTGCTGCGAGAACGCGTATTGACGGACTCCGACCGTGGCTTGCGCGCCGTCTGCGGTCTTTCCGAGCATCGCTGCTTCGCGCTCGACATTGGAGACGATCGCCGCTCCTGCAGGAATTCCGTTGGTCAAGACCGTCGTTCGTTCGTTCGCGATGGACGCGTTGTTGAAGCCGGGGAAACGCATCCGTGGCGGGCCATCGGGTTGCGGTTGCGCGCTTTCTGGCTGATCGAATTCAGGCCCATCTTGGCTACCGAACACGAGAATGTTCAGTGCCTGCCTTTGCGGGCTCGTGAGCGAACCAATGCCGATTTGCCCGCCGTTTCGCAGGGTGTCGCGTTGGCTTCGGCTCAGCCGTCCGAACAGCCGCAAAGTGTCTAGGTCCTCTTGCTGGCTCGCGGGGAACTCAAAACCCCACCCGGATGGATTCATGATGCTCGCGTACGCACGATCAAAAAAGAACGTGTTCGCGCCGCGAGGAAGGACGGTTGCCGCATAATCAGCGCGGTCATCCAAGCTCACGACGGGATTGGTGTTAAGCCGCGACATCAGCTTTTTCAACGCGCCCCGGTCGATGCGGTCTGCGTAGTCAATCACCGGCGACTTTGAGTTCAAATGCACCCACCCCGAATCCTCAGAAACGGTCATCCGGGCGGTGGTCTGGAGTTCATTGACTGCGTCCGAAACCAACGGCGCACTGCTCGTCGCGTTGTCCAAAAATACCTCCGCCAATCGGTCGGGAACGATGCCGATGACGGGCTTGTCAACGGTATTTGCCACGCCAACGAGCACGTCAGAGACGTAGGTCGAAAGCGGCTCAACCTTGACGGGGTCCATGATCATATCCTTGACCGAGTCGTCGATAACGGGCTTACTGACCGGTGAGCCACCAAAAAATGCGCCACCGCGTCCACCGCGTCCTCCGCGACCGCCACCCATTGGCCCACCGACCACAAACGTCGCAAAGGCTTGGCGACCCGCTCCAGTTGGGTTCACCGCCGCGAGCGCAATCGCCAAGCGACGATTCGCCGCTTCAACCTTGATTTGGTCCTTTGAATCAACCTTAAACGTCGCCGGAGGCTGTGTTCCACCCTCCACAAAAAGGTTCATGCTGCCCTGCACGAGTGGCTGACCCTCTGTGTTGTTCACAACGAGGGTGCAGTTCAATCCGGTGATCGAGTTTCGATGCACAACAAGCATGGCATCGCCCGGCTGGCCTTCGCCGATTGGGTCCCCGCCGCCTGGCCCGCCAATTATGACGCGCATTCCGGGCTCTGCTCCCGTGGTCGCCTGCATCTCCTCACGCATCGTGTTTTGATATTCACGTTCGGCGGTCACCATACTCTTGGCGACTTCCAGAACGGCTGCCGCAAGGGGCGATTGGCTCCGTGTCGGGTGATATGCAAATACCGCGCGATCACCCAAATTGATCTTCGCCAAATCAGTTGGGTTGATGTGGGTCAGCGCTTCGATTACCGCCCGCGGGCCGGGGCGCAGGTCCATTGCCTTTCTGAACTTCTCCATGTCGGCTTGCGATGGCGGACCACCAGTGCCAAAAATCCGGTCACTGACTCCGCTCGCCGCTTGCTTGGCTAGTTCAGCTGGCGATTGCTTGTCCGCCGACTGCTCGGCCCGAATCGCTGCAATGCGCTCCTTGATCGCCTCCGTGCGAATCGCGAGTTCATCTTCCCAAACTTTGCGATCACCTACTTCGTCACGAACGAGCCGCAGCCCATCGCTTTCTTGCTTCCAGCGTCCGGTGACCGCTTTCGCCAGGTGCGCCATGACATCTTCAACTGACTGGTTTTTGAAGGATGCAAAAATGTAGTCGCGGTCCAAGGCTGCCGAGGACTTGAGGTTTTGTCCCGTCGCAGCGCCGAGGTCGCTGATCAGCTTGGAAACTGACCCAACGCGAAATTCCATCGACACCGTCTTGGCGTCTTGATTTGACCACGCTGAACACGCCGCCAACAGCCCGAGTGGCAACGCAAAAATCCTGATAGATTTTCCCATATGAGGTTTATACGATGGTTTGGTACCAGAAGCACACCATAAAGTGATGCAAAATACGTGTATGCCTTTGTTCGTGGCCTCAGAAAAGGTGCGGCTGGATAGGTTTCTGGCTTCGCAGATGGCCGACCAAAGCCGCACGCGCATCGCAAAACTCATCGAGTCGGGCGAAGTTTTGGTGAACGGAAAGCCCGCGCTGAAGTCTGGTCACGCGCTTTCTCAGGGTGACGAAGTAGAGGCACCAATCATCGAGGATCGCGAGCCGCACGACCTGACGCCGCACGAGATGGAGCTCGACATCGCCTACGAAGACGACGTGCTCATCATCATCAACAAGCCGAGGGGTCTGGCCAGCCACCCGGCCGCGTCGCTAAAGGAGCCGTCGCTCGTTAATGTATTGCTCGCTCGCGGTCACGCATTGAGCCAGGAGGCGGGCGCGTTCCGGCCCGGCATCGTCCACCGACTGGACCGGGAGACCACGGGACTGATGGTCGTGGCTAAAACCGACGCTGCCCACCGAAATTTGGCAAAACAGATTCAAAACAAGACCGCGCAACGCCGATATGCAGCCGTCGTGGAGGGCCTGATGGAGCCGGCGCGCTGCCGAGTCGAGGCACCCATCGCCCGTGACCCAGCGAGGCGAACGAACATGAAGGTCGATCCCAAAGGTCGGCCCGCCGCGACCGAATTCAAGGTGCTCGCGCACATCGGCGGAACCTCGTTGGTCGCCTGCAAATTGGAAACCGGACGAACTCACCAGATCAGGGTTCACTTGCAATCGATTGGCTATCCCGTCGCGGGCGACCCGGTTTATGGCCGTCCATCGAGCGCGCTGAAGGTGCCGCTGCAATTGCACGCCGCTTACCTAGAGGTTGCGCACCCGCTGACGGGCGAGGAAATTCGCGCCTTCCGGCCGCCGCCTGCCGACTTCATCGCTTTTGAGCGCGTGACGGAGCCTGACTTAAGCCAGTGGTAGCTCCAAGCGGGCGGCTTTTCATTTCTGCCCAGGAGCGAGGGTATTTGTCCGGCGTTTGTCGATCTTTTTGATAGCGGGGAAACGCGCGCACAATGTCGCTGTCGGGTAGCGCAACCTGCTCAACTCCACGAAACGCAAGCCCGAGTTGGCTCGCCGCGGGATGATCAAAGTCATCTTCGTTTGTTGATCGCATCGGCATGACGAGCCCGCCGAGCGTAACATAGTGCGCCGAAAGCTCCAGTTGAATCGCGAGCGGCGCAACTGCCCGACCGGTTACGAACTCAAACTTGCCGATTTGCAAGCGTTCTTCGGCTCTTCCCTGCACGGCAACCAGGTTTGGCAACTTCATCGACTGCAGAAACCGGATCATTTTTCCCGCGCTATCGAGTGCGACAACTTTGAGATCAGGGCGGGCGCAGGCCAGCGGCCAAGCCGGAAATCCAGGGCCGGTTCCGATATCTAGCACCGCAGCCCCAGCGGGAATCCATTGCGCGATCGCCAGGGAGTCCACAAAGTGCCGCAGCCAGCACTCATTGCGCGGTACTCGGGTCAAATTTGTGTGCTCGTTCGTCGCGTAAAGCGCCTCTTCGAAGCTCTCGAACGAGTCAAGCTGGGCTTCGGATAGGTCCATGGTCCACAATTTGCACGTCAATTTGAGCCTAGACCGGTCCATTTCTGAAAAGAATACGCTCGGAACACCCGAAAAAAGTATAACCTGGGTTATACTTTTACATCACATGGTCGATTCGACTGCCAAGAATACTGCTCCGGTCCGCATGGAATCGGTTTCGCTGAGCGAAGTTCATCGCTCGGTGACCGTTACAAATGGCAGCAAATGGCGCAAGTTTTTGGCTTTCGTCGGCCCAGGCTATTTGGTGTCGGTCGGATACATGGACCCTGGCAACTGGGCAACCGATCTCGCCGGCGGTTCGAAATTTGGCTACCAGCTGATTTGGGTGATACTGGTTTCGAATTTGATCGCGATGCTCCTGCAATCGCTCTGCGCAAAACTGGGTCTCGTCACCGGCAAGGATCTGGCGCAGGCTTGCCGCGACTACTATTCCAAGCCCGTGTCGATTCTGCTGTGGCTCCTATGCGAGATAGCGATCATCGCTTGCGATTTGGCAGAGGTGATCGGCTCAGCAGTCGCGCTGAATCTGCTTTTTGGCATCCCTCTAATTTGGGGCGTCGTGATCACGGTCGGCGACGTGCTGATGATTTTGGGGCTGATGAAATTTGGCTTTCGCAAGCTCGAAGCGGTTGTAATCACCCTGGTTTCCACGATTGCTGGTTGCTTTTTGCTGCAAGTATTGCTCGCAAAACCCAACTGGTCGGACGTCGGTCATGGGCTGACCCATCCGTCGATCCCCAACGCCGAGGCACTGCTCATCGCGCTCGGCATTTTGGGGGCTACCGTGATGCCGCACAACCTCTACTTGCATTCCTCGATTGTGCAAACAAGAGCTATTGAGCGAACTCCAGACGGCCTGCGTGAGGCAGTGCGCTGGAGCACTTTGGACGTTATCATCGCGCTTGCGGCTGCATTTTTTGTCAACGCCGCGATCCTGATTGTTGCCGCGAGCGTATTCTTTCCCAGCGGACAAGTTGTGGACGAACTGGAGCGGGCTCATTTGCTGCTAAAGCCGATGCTGGGCGGAGCCGCGGCGACCGCGTTTGCGTTGGCCCTCCTTTGCTCGGGCCAGAGTTCCACGATCACTGGCACGCTCGCCGGTCAGATCGTCATGGAAGGCTTTTTGCGGCTGAAAATCAAGCCCTGGATTCGGCGGCTTTCGACTCGCTTGCTCGCCGCTGTTCCCGCGCTGATCATGATCTCCGCATCTGGCGGCAAGGATACGGTTAACCTGCTGATATTTTCTCAGGTCGTGCTCTCGATGCAGCTTTCATTCGCGACTTTCCCACTCGTGATGTTTACCAGCAACCGCGCCTTGATGGGCGAGCACGTCAATCGACCCATGACAACAATTCTGGCGTACGCCGCTTGTGTCGCTATCGCGGGCCTGAACGCCTAT
>CAYRAX010000156.1:0-6378 GCA_964422285.1 uncultured Chthonomonas sp. | reverse complement strand
GCTGGGGCATGCCGAAGAAAAGCCGAGCATCGGGTGGATTCGACGCGGCTTTGGGGTTGGTGCATTTGCCGCCGCGATCTATTTGCTTGCGGGATTGCAAGGGGCGAACCTCGGCACTTTGGGTAGCTTCTTGCCGCCGGAGCCGTATCCAGGCCGTGAAAGCAAGGGCGCAGTTGCCGCGGGCGAACTTAGTTGGCACGAGACTTTTAGCGCAGCCATCGAGGATTCAAAGGCAAGCGGCAAGCCGATCTTCATCGATTTCACGGGCGTAACTTGCACGAATTGTCGCCAGATGGAGCAGCAAGTATTTCCACATCCGGCGGTGCGAGAAGCGCTGGCGAAGTTTGCGCGGGCAAAGCTCTACACCGATCGTCCGCAGGATCAGGCTAACGCGGATTTACAGCAGAAGCTGACCCAAAGTTCGGCGCTCCCGATTTACGTGATTCTGGATGCCTCGAATTCGAAGCCGGTTGCGGTGTTTGCGGGTTCGCAAACGACGGGGCCCGAATTCGCCAAGTTCTTGGCTGACGGCATCGCCAAGGTTCGCTAGAGTGCTCTCGTCGAAAAAATTCCCCTCACGCAGCTGAGGTGGACTTTTGGGGGAGACGGTCCAACCGCGACCGCGCTCAGTCCCGATTACTCATTGCAGAGTCCGTCGAAGTTCGTGAATCTTCACCAACGATTCGAGCAGCGGTTCAAACTGATCGAGTGGCCACTGGGTTGCTGCATCGCTGAGGGCGTTCGCGGGGTCAGGGTGGACCTCCATAAACAGCGCATCGATGCCGACGGCGACCGCCGCGCGGGCCATGGCGGGAATTGTCTCGCGTGCTCCGCCGGTTGAGGTACCCGCACCGCCGGGCCTCTGAGCCGAATGGGTGGCATCAAAACAGACCGGAACGCCTTGGTTTCGCATCGCCTCCAGACCGGGCATGTCCACGATGAGCGTGTTGTAGCCAAAGGTGGTGCCGCGCTCGGTGAGCATGATGCCCCTCGCCGAGAAAGATTGCAGCTTTTTGACGATGTTGAGCGTATCCCAAGGCGCAAGGAATTGGCCCTTTTTGACGTTGACGGGTCGCTTCGTTTCGGCGGCGGCGGCCAAGAGGTCGGTTTGGCGGCACAGAAACGCGGGGATCTGAATGATATCGACCAGCGGGGCGACCAATGCTGCTTGTTCGGGAAGGTGGATGTCGGTAGTCACCGGCATGTGGAACGTTTGCTTAACGATTTCTAGCCGGCGAAGCCCCTCGTCGATGCCCACTCCACGCACTGAATCGCCAGAGGTTCGGTTAGCCTTGTCGAACGAAGCCTTAAAAATGGCGGAAATCCCCAGACGAGTAGCGGCGTTCAACACCGATTCAGCAACCTGGAGGCAGAGGTCGGCGGATTCGGCGAGGCATGGACCTGCGATGAGGGTTAGTTCGCCGGTACCGATATGGGTACTACCGCACTGAAATGAGCCGGGAGATTGCATGGATAGATGGTTGCATATCGCCGCGTCGGGACGCCCGAGTGAAGCGGATTGTCAGGTTCTATGGTGAGTCTTGTGTTGATATTTGCCAACACTATGGAACAAGGCAAACCGACAACTAGGAGGAGCCATGACCGTCAAACCTGCGATAGCAGCGACGTGGATGGGTACCGGAGTTGGGCAGACTCGCCAGACGGTTCAAACGAACTCGAAGGCGGATTCGAACCCAAAGACCGACGCCGACACGAAAACTGCAAGTCTGAAATCAGAGAATAACAACAAAATAAGCACCGATAGGGAAGCAAAATCCAACGAGCCGATTGCTCAAAAAGAAAAGCCGGACCCGATTCGAAAAGACGACGATCAAGCCAAAACGGATCGTTCGTCGGAAGATATCAAGCGGTCAGAAGCAATCGCCGACTTGACCAGCGTCCTTGCGGTGATCTTGCCCGTGCCAGACCACGTCGAAAACGCCTTGGAAGCGCAAAGCAATGCGGTTTCGAAGCAAAGCGATGAGGCCGTTCAGGCGGTTGTCGCGGCAAGTACCACTCAATCCACCGATAGGGCAAGCGACGCCACCGGTGTGCAAACCGGCAAATCGGCACAAGCGGCAACCGGGTCGGGCGCGACCCAGTCCACTAGCGATGCCGAATCCACTAGCGGTGAGTTCGAAACCGAACTCAACAAGGTGGCCCAGGGAACCAAAATTGTCTCCGATGAGGCCAGCGAAGAGCTGAACATCACCAATGTCACCGGCACAACAGATGACGCGGTCCAAGCATCGACAACCCTCGAAACCAAGGCGAGCGCAACAAAAACCGATGACCAAAAGGCTGAGAACAACAAGTCCACAGGCACAAAAAACCAGAATAGCGAATCCGACAACAACCTAAAAACGGATAATGGCACGAACCAATCCGGGCAAGGATCAACCGGTCAGCGTGGCGGTGGAGGCGAATCCGGCGGCGGAAAGTCCTCCAGCAGCACTGGCCACGGACTCATGCAAAAAGGGTCCAAGCAATCGAGCAGCACCAATGGCAACGGCAATACCGCCAACGCCAACAAGGCAAAGGGTGGCAATACCAACAAGCCCACCGACTCGGGCGATTCGAAGCGCACTACAGCTGCCACGGCGGCGGACATCAAGGAGTGGGTGACTCGAAACATCCATGAAAAGGATTCCGAGACGTTCAAAGTTGATGAAACTGAGCGCGGTCCTTCGCACGATACGCCCCTGACCGGAGGCGCGGCATACACCGAGCCTGCCGAACCCACGCAAACAACGGATTCGCCGATTCCCATCAACGAATCGACCACCCAAAAGGTCCAAAACCCGGTCACGACCAACCAAAAGATCGATACCGCGGACATCCAAAAACAGCTGGTGGACCGCATCGATAAGATGCTCGAAAATCGGCGCGCGGGGCGAATGGTTATCCATATGGAGCCGCGTGAGTTGGGAAGCCTAACGGTCACCATCCGAACGCTGGGACAAAAGGTGGATATGGACATTTTGGCGAGCAATGACCAAGTTCGAGAGAACCTGAAATCAAACGCTAACCAACTGCACCAGCATGTCGAGTCGCGCGGTTACACGGTGAACTCGCTGGACATCCAGTCGTCGCTCGCCGATGCAAACCAATCGCACCAGGGACCGAATCACGAAATGATGAACCGCCAGGACTTTGAACGGGTTCAGCAATTCAACGCTGCGGTGACATCGAACACTGCCGCCGTCAGCGCGAATGTCAGCGCGGCCTGGAGCCCAGGCGAAGGAGTTGACCTAGTCATCTAAAGTCCAGCGATTGCTGCTGAATCGGACTTTTGTGGAGAAAAGTCCTCTTCCTCAACCCTAGCCCCCGTAACACCGGAGATTCGGGAAGAGGAAGCAACCGACGAAGAAGGAAATTCAAAAATGGCCCAAGTCGTAAATTCAATAGACTCAAACGCATTCTTCGGCATCACGACGAAGAAGACCGACGAATCATCGAGCAAGCTCAATATGGCGTCGTTCCTGCGACTTTTGACGACCCAGCTGGCAAACCAAAACCCGCTGGAGCCGATGAAAGACACGGACTTCTATGCCCAGCTCGCCCAGCTTGGCACGGTTCAAGGAATGGACGATCTGAACGCGACATCGCAGATCACGCAGGCGAATTCGCTGATCGGTAAGGAGGTTACGGCCTTGCGGACCGGCACGACGGACATCACCAGCGATAGCGCGTACGTCACGGGCATCGTCACCGGTGTGGTCTCTCGCGATGGCAAGCGATACCTTACGGTGCAAGAAGCGAACGGTGGCACCTCGGAAGTCGAGATGGGGAACATCCGCTCCGTTAAGGCAGCGGCTGCGACCTCGACCACGACCGATTTGGTCAACCTGGCAAACAGCGCGGCCCTGATCGGCAAGACGATAACCGCGCCCCACCCAACGCTCAATGGATCGGACGGAAAACCGGAAACGCTGACCGCAACCGTCAGCAAGGTTTCTTTCGAAAATGGTCAGGTCCTTTTGACGGTGAAGGATCGTCTGGGTAACGACGTTAAGGTGAACCTGAAAAATGTCACCAGTTTCGGATAAACGATCATGAGCAGTCCCATCCAGAACAACAAGATCAATGACCTGCTGATCCAGCGTGGAGCTTCGGCGCCCGCTGCGCCCGCGGCGCCAACAACGGAAAAGGCCGCCGACTTTGAGTCGCTGCTGCAATCTCGGTTGAAGGTAAGCGGACACGCCCAGACACGATTGCAAAGCCGCAACATCGATCTGGACGCACAGGGTTGGGATCGCGTGGTTCAGGGAGTCGAGCGGGCCGCCCAAAAAGGCGCAAAAGAATCGCTGGTAATGGTGGACGATGTCGCCCTGGTGGTGAGCATCAAAAACCGGACGGTGATTACCGCGGTGGACAAAGACCATTTGAAAGAGAATGTATTCACAAATATTGACAGTGCGGTGATTGTTTAGCTTCATCATCGCCCGGGGAGGGGGACTGGCTTTTCACGAGATTTTTTGAGCTGGGCCCCGCAAAAGGAAAAGAAAATTATGTTACAAGCCATGCTCGCTGGTGTTGCCAGCATCAAAGCTCAACAAACCAGAATGAACGTCATCGGAAACAACCTTGCGAACGTTAACACGACCGCTTATAAGGGTAGCCGGGTTACTTTCCAAGACATGCTCGCGCAGACGATTCGCGGCGCCGCGCGTCCGGGAACCGAATCTGGCGGTACTAACCCGATTCAGTTTGGACTCGGTGTGCTCGTTGCTGGTACTGACGTCTTCAATGAGCAAGGCTCGTTGAACGCGACCAATCGTCCCACGGACCTCGCGATTCAAGGCAATGGAATGTTCCTGACGACCAACGGTTTGCGCACGGCGTATTCACGCGATGGGTCATTCGACTTGGATGCGAACGGCGACATGGTTCACCGCGCAACCGGCGAGCGTGTTCAAGGTTGGGACTTTGTTCAGCAAGGCAATCAATCAACTTCGAACCCGATCACTCCGTCTTCTTCGGTAAACGTTCCGCTGGGGCGATTGAATGCGGTCCAGGTCACGAGCTTTGCGACCTTCCAGGGCAACCTTTCGGGTTCGACGACCGCGGGCAGCACTCGCGCGGCGGTTGACGCGGCTACGACGGCGCGTTTTTTTGACGCTCAGGGCGGCGAGCACAACGTTACGATTGAGTTCTTTAATCGCACCGATATCGCTCCCGCGGCGGTGGACGGCGCTGTCTCATCCTGGGACTGGCGAGTTCTGAATAGCTCGGGCACCGAAATTGCCAACTCGGACGGTGCAAGCGCGCTCGCTGCTCAACCAAAATTGCGATTCGACGCGGCAGGAAAGATCATCGTGCCCGCTACCGCGCCGGTGGTGACCGTTGATGCCGGGCAGCCGCTAGCTTTCACCGTAACATTCGACTTCTCGACCATGAGCCAGCTGAAGACCGTACAAAACGGAAAGGCGGTCTCGCAGGTTGCGCTCGACAACCAAGATGGATTCCCGCCAGGATCGCTGCAAAGCTTCTCTGTAAGCCAAGATGGACTGATCACGGGGCTGTTTACCAACGGTCTCACCCGGCCGCTGGGGCAACTCGCGATGGCGATCTTCCCGAACCCCGGTGGCTTGGAGCGCGTCGGAAACAACCTCTGGCGAGCGAGCGACAACTCCGGTATTCCGGTCGTCGGCACACCACGATCCGGCGGTCGCGGTATCGTCAACTCGGGCTTCCTTGAGCAATCCAACGTTGATATTGGAAACGAGTTCACCGATCTCATCGTCACGCAACGCGGTTTCCAAGCGAACACACGCGTGGTTACCACGGTTGACGAAATGCTCCAAGACCTTATCCAGATGAAGCGTTAATTAGTTGACTGGCTAATCGGCTTGGCCTCTTAAATATGCGGCCCCTGCTCCACATCCTGGTTGGAGCGGGGGCCCCGCATTTGTCGAAACAAATCTTCAACCAACGCGTGATGCTGGCTTTGTTGCGGGCATTTTCCCCCCTTCTCCAAGCTCCGGTTGGAGAAGGGGATTTAGGGGATGAGGCAATTACAGTTTCGTATTCAATGCAAAATTGCTACACACTTCAATTTCCAAAAAACCTCACCCCGGTCCGCTAGCGGACCGACCCTCTCCAGCCGGGGCCCGGAGAGGGTAAACGCTACAGAGTTTTCCCCTTCTCCAAGCCCCGGTTGGAGAAGGGGATTTAGGGGATGAGGCAAATGCAGAATTGTAATCAGAGCAAGATCGCGTTCTTGGCGCAAACTCGATGGTCCCCTTGTCCAAGCCCCGGTTGGAGAAGGGGATTTAGGGGATGAGGTAATAGAACATTCGTAACTAAAGCAAAATTGAACACAAATTGCATACTCGCAAGCTCATCAAAATCGCGCAGAAACTACAATTTCCAAGG
>CAYRAX010000155.1:520-6387 GCA_964422285.1 uncultured Chthonomonas sp. | reverse complement strand
ACTGCGACAATTGCGCGGCCCAGGCGATGGTCGAGCACCCGATGGTGGACATGGTCTCGTTTACGGGCTCGGACAAAGTCGGCTGGATGCTAAAAGGTCTCGTGCCGCAAAAGCGATTTACGCTTGAGCTTGGCGGCAACGCGTTTGCGTACGTGGATTCGACCGCCGATCTCGATTGGGCCGCCGAAACGCTCTGCCGATCCGCATTTGCCTATGCGGGTCAAGTGTGCATTTCGCTCCAGCACGTGCTGGTCGCCGAGTCTGTGTATGAAGATTTTAAGGACCGATTCCTCGCGATCGCCAGCGCCGTCAAAGTGGGCGATCCAAAGTTGGATTCGACGCTCTGCGGTCCGGTTATCACCGCCGAGCACGCGCTGCGAGTGGTTGATGCTTGGCGCGATTGCCGGTTCAGCCACGTCGTTTTGGGCGGCAACGCTGAGGCGAACCGGGTGGAGCCGACCGTGATTGAAGTTGCGAATTTTGCTGCCGCCCAGGCCAGTGTCGCGCGCATCGCAACGGAAGAAGTGTTCGGCCCGGTTGTCACCATCTCGCCGGTCGCAGGGCACGAAGCCGCAATCGACTGCATCAATCGGTCGAAATATGGGATCCACGCTTCGGTGTTTTCGAGCGATGATGCACTTGCCAATGATTTCGCCGCGCGACTACGCATCGGCGGCATCATCCACAATGATTCGCCGAGCATTCGGTTCGACAGCATGCCTTATGGCGGCGAAAAACAGAGCGGGTTTGGCCGCGAAGGGGTTCGGTATGCCTACGAGGAATTCACGTGGCCGCAGACGCG
Source organism: uncultured Chthonomonas sp. (assembly GCA_964422285.1). Lineage (GTDB taxonomy): Bacteria > Armatimonadota > Fimbriimonadia > Fimbriimonadales > Fimbriimonadaceae > UBA2391. The sequence continues at coordinate 5,585 of CAYRAX010000155.1, read as the reverse complement.
CTTGACCAAGCAAGCCGAGTAGTCGCCGCCTAAAACTATATGGTTGACAAGCTTAGAAGGTACAAAGTATTATCTCTGGCATGAAGCGTTCTTTATGTTTTCTATTGTTGGTGCCAGTGTTCATTGTCGGTTGCGGCGGCGGTGGCGGTGGCGCGGTAGCTGTCACGCCGTCTACGTTCGCTGGATCTTGGGCTGGCACTTGGACTTCTGCCTCGCTAGGGCAGAATGGGACATCTACTATTACCGTCGCGTCTGATGGCACAGTAGCTGGCACAGTGCACAACAACACATCGAACTCGAACGGCACCATCGCAGGTAGCATTGACAACTCAGGCAACGTTACCGGTAGCGCACAGTACCCTGGTCAAGCCGCGACGAGCCTCAGCGGCACTCTCACACTAAATGGTCAAGGACATTTGGCCGGTAACTTGATTCAGAATGTCGGTGGAACTAACCACGGAATCACGTACGACTTGATCAAGCAATAAACGCTGGATGGCAACGCACAAAACATTTGTGAAATCGATGGGACACAGTCATGGGTGCCATCGATTTCACTAGGCATTCGTTGACCAGACCCTTATGCGCCGCATGGACCCCTGAACCGGGTATCTTTTCACCATCGTTGTTCGAGGGTCGAACCAACAAGGAAGTCGGTCGCCCAAGAAGCACACGAGGTGCCTTTGCGACAAGATCTTGAACAAGCAATTTCCACAATGACCGCATTGGTTCTGGAAGAACCAGGGCGATTGCGCGTGAGCGAAGTAGGCGTGCCAAAACCAGGACCCGGCGAAGTGCTCATTCGCGTTCAAGCGTCAACCACGTGCGGCACCGACCTCAAGGCCTTTTTGCGCGGCCACCCACAGATTCCCATGCCCGGCCTCTTTGGGCACGAATACAGCGGCACCGTCATCGAAGCCGGCGAAGGGGCAAAATTCAGCGTTGGGCAAGACATCATGGGTGTGCACTCGGCGCCTTGCCAAAAATGCTACTGGTGCATGGTTGGGCAAGAAAACCTCTGCGAGCACATCATGGCGACGAAGGTTTTGGGGGCGTACGCCGAGTACCTGCTGATCCCCGCTCATATCGCCAATTTGAACGTGTTCGAAAAGCCGGATAGCATCAGTTTTCCGAGGGCATGTTTGCTCGAGCCGCTCGCCTGCGTTGCCGAAGGATTGGGCGTTTTGAACCCCCGAGTGCCCACCGACCGCGTGCTCGTCATCGGTCCCGGCGCGATTGGGCTCATGTTTGTCGCGGCGCTTCGCCAACTCGGCATCCACGATGTGACGCTAGCGGGACGCAACGACAAACGGCTGGCGATCGGTGAAGCCATGGGGGCGCGCGCCCAGCACATTAGCGATATTGACGCAACGAAGGGCATTGGTTACGACGCGGTGATCGAATGCACCGGCAATGTTGAAGTGTGGCAATCGGCGATTAGTTATGTTCGTCGTGGCGGCAAGGTCATGCTGTTCGGCGGATGCCCAAAAGGGACCCACGTCGCCTTCGACACGGCGAGACTCCACTACGATCAAGTCACCTTGCTGAGTCCATTCCACTTTGGAACACATTCCGTGAATAAAGCGCGCGGCTGGTTGCTCGACCCGGCATTCGACGTTGAGCGAATATTGAGCGGCGAGCGTGAGCTTGCTGATGCGGCCCAGGTATTCGAAGACCTGCGAACCGGGGCGGGCATCAAGTATGTTTTTAGGCCATGAGGCTGGCAAGATACGTCGGCAACGGCCAAATCGCGATCGTCGATGAACCCATTCCACAGTGCCCGCAAGGTGGGCTGTTGGTCAAAACTGCCGCATGCGGACTCTGTTCCGGCGAGCTCATGGATTGGTACATGGACCGCAAGATTCCCCACGTTTTGGGGCACGAGGTTAGCGGCGAAGTGGTCGAATCGCAGGATGAGCGGTTTCCGATTGGGTCGTCCGTTTTTGCCCATCATCATGCGCCGTGCCTGACCTGCGATCGGTGCCGTAGCGGCCATTTCGTGCATTGCCCGCAGTGGAAGTCAACCAAGCTCGTGCCGGGTGGCATGGCGGAATATTTTGCCGTCTCGCGCGAGCTATTGAACGACACCTGGCGCACGGATTCGCTCCGAGCAATCGACGCCGCGCTGATCGAGCCTCTGGCGTGCGTGCAAAAGTCGTTGCGGCGCGGTCGTTGGCAACCCGGTGAACCGGTGGCCATCGTCGGGTTGGGTGCAATGGGGCTGATGCATGCGCTGATTTGCGGCTCTGATGCGGTCGGATTTGAGATCGCTGGCTCGCGCATCGCTTGGGCGGATGAATTGGGCATTCGGGTTAATCAGCCTGGTCAGTTTCCGGTCGTGATCGTGTGCCCGGGCTCGGCGGCAGCGGTGCAAAAGGGCATTGAGCTTTGCGATATTGGCGGCCGGTTGGTGCTATTTGCGCCGCTTCCGCCCGCTTCGCCGCTGGAACTTGATTTGGAAAAGCTTTACTTTCGCGATATCGAGCTCGTCACGTCCTATTCGTGCGGTCCGGATGATTGCCGCGCCGCGCTAGATTCGCTTCGGTCCGACCGCGTCCAAGCCGAGTCGGTGGTCAGCGACTTTATCTCGCTCGACGAACTGCCCCGCGCCTATTTGCAAATGAAGCGCGGGGAAATTCTGAAGGCGATGGTCGTTTTTTGACCTCACCCCGGTCCGCACGCGGACCGACCCTCTCCAGCCGGGGGCCTGGAGAGGGTATTCGCCGCAATTTGGTCCACTTCTCCAAGCACCGGTTGGAGAAGGGGATTTAGGGGATGAGGCATTTACAAACTTGTAATCGAAACAGAAGTTAAGTGAAATTGCAAGTTGACTGCGAGCCAATTAAGCAAATCGCCCACGACTTACATTCGCGCAGAAAATACAAATTCCCAAAGACCTCACCCCGGTCGGCATTCGGAAGTACCCTCTCCAGCCCAGGGCCTGGAGAGGGTACTTCCGAATATAGTTTCCGCGAATTATGCAGCCGCGCGCTGCGCGAGGCGAGCAAAGCTATCCTTATCAACCGCGCGCATCAAGCACTCTTCATAGTGCACGATGCCGCTACGGACCAACGAGGCCAGCGATGAGTCCATCGTGATCATTCCCTCTTTCTTCGAGGTTTCAATGATCGAATACATTTGGTGGGTTTTGCCTTCGCGGATCATGTTCTTGACGGCCGCTGTACCGGTCATGATTTCCAGTGCCGCGATTCGGCCGCCGCCAATCTTTGGCAGCAGTTGCTGAGAAATGATTCCTTCAATCGTGTTGCCAAGCAAAACGCGAATCTGCGCTTGCTGGTCCGATGGGAAAACGTCAACCACACGGTCGATGGTCGAGGGCGCATTTCGAGTGTGCAGCGTGCCAAAGACCAAGTGACCGGTTTCCGCGAGCGTCAACGCCGCCTCGATGGTCTCAAGGTCGCGAAGTTCACCGACGAGTATGATGTCGGGGTCTTCACGAAGCACGGCGCGCAATGCGTTGTGGAAGCTGTAGGTATCCGCGTGCATTTCGCGCTGGTTCACCATGCACTTTTTGTGTTGGTGTAGATATTCAATCGGGTCCTCGATCGTAACAATGTGCCCCGTCCTGACTTCGTTGATGTCGTCGATCATGGACGCGATGGTGGTTGACTTACCCGAACCGGTGGGACCGGTGACGAGAATCAAACCAGAGTGCCGCTTGGCGATCTCGCGGATCGTTTCGGGCAGGTTCAATTCATCAAAGCTCGGGATTCGCGATGGAATCGAACGGAGCGCCGCCGCCACCGCACCGCGCTGCATGTACATGTTCACACGGAACCGACCCAGACCCCGAACCATGTAAGCCATGTCGAGCTCGTGGGTGGTCTCAAACTTTTGCATCTGATCGTTGTCGATGATTTCGTAAAGCAGCCGCCGCGTATCGTTCGGCTTGAGCATCTTAAACGGTAGCGCGTCAACCTCACCGTCAATTCGGCCCATCGGAGGAAGACCCACCGTAAAGTGGATATCCGATGCGCGCCGCTCGATGCCAGCTCGCAAGATATCGTCAATATGGATGCCATCGATTTCCTGGGCTGATGAGTCTTCTTGCATCAGCTCGCGCTCGTGCTGGCCCTGAATGTCGTCCGATTTGACTTCGGCAGCGTGATTTGGATTGTAAGCCGTTTGCGGTGCAGGCGCCGGCGCTTGCGCGCTCATCTGCTGAAAAACATTGGGCGTGCTGCTTGCTGCGGGAGATTCGAATGGCGAGCTCGCTGGCGCCGGAGCAGCCTCATGCGCGGGCTCGGCAAAGTAGGTCCCGCCCGCTTCTGGCTGGCTAAATGTGTGAATTTCGATGTCACTCGGGGGCGCTTGTGGAGCAGGCGCGTACATTTCTTGAAGCGGGTCGCGATACTCGGGCAATTTGCCTCCGCCCTGGTTTGGCAATTGGCCCAAAATGTCCTGAACTTCCTGGTTCACCGCTTCACCCGAAGCTGACCCATCCGAAAATTTATCCCAGCTAAATCCTTCACCATTCATGTTTCAATGCTCCGTCCTGCCCGTTTTCTATCCCGAAAAGTGTTTGTTGTTGGCGATGTTGGTCACGCCCGCGTCCACCCACTCGCGCAGGTTTGAAGAAATGTTCAAGTATTCAATCGCCCAGGGCTGGAACAGCTCTTCGATGGGCTTTTCGTCGGAAATTCCGTTCACCGCAATGTTGGCGATGCCGTGTGATAGCGCGAGGCATGCGCGCATCACTCCGCTGTCGCCTTCCTGCGGCGGTTCGATGTAGTTCACCGCGGAATAGAGTTCCTTCGGCAATCCCCATTTGGCGCAAACCGCCTCGGCGACCAGTCCATGATCGACGGAGAAAAAGTGTCGCTCAGCGAGGTAGTCGGGAATGCCGCGCTCACTGGCTGATGTGACCATTGCGTAAGAATCGCTGTCCGATTTGTCTAGGATGGTCTTTCCGATGAGGTGCAAAAGCGCGACCGTGTAGCCTTCGTCTGAGTTCAATTGCTTGAAGTGGCTGGACATCCATTTGCAGCAAACCGCTGAGTCGAGAGATGTGCGCCACCACGACCGGCGCCGAAGAGATTCCTTG
>CAYRAX010000155.1:0-510 GCA_964422285.1 uncultured Chthonomonas sp. | reverse complement strand
TGTCGTTCTTGCCCGCGAACATGTCGAAAACGCCCGCGTTGATTGCAAGCTGGCGAACCTGTTTGAACCCAAGAAACTGAACCGCCTCCCGAATAGATGTCACCTTTTTCGGCAACGCATAGTGGGCTGAATTCGCAATCTTAAGGACTTTGGCAGAAAAACCCGGGTCAACCTGGATGTTCTTTTCCAATTCACCCGCGGAGGTATCCGTGTTCGAAGTCGATTCCATGATCTTGAAAACGACTTGCGGCAAGACAGCCAATTCCTTGACATTCGCGAGGATTTTGTCAAGCGGATTCTCAATATTCTCGAATGGCGCGGCGGACACTATCGAACGTACTCCTTCGGTTGCGGCTTCACTGGCCTGAATTGTCGGCTTGAATGAAACCTAAAGTTAGGCATAAAGAACCCTCAATACTTCGTCGACCGTCGTGGTACCCAAAAGGATCTTGGCGACCGCGTCGTGTTGTAGTGATTTCATGCCGGATTGCTCGGCAAGTCGCCGCAGGA
>CAYRAX010000154.1:0-6483 GCA_964422285.1 uncultured Chthonomonas sp. | reverse complement strand
GCGAGCGTTATTATTACGACGCGATTGGCTACACAAGCCGCATGGCAGAAATTCAGGCCGCGATTTTGCGCATCAAGCTCACCAAGTTGGCGCAATGGACGGCAAACCGACAAAAAATCGCCGAGCGGTATCACGCTGGCCTCGCGGGGACCGACGTCAAGGTTCCGATTACCCTGCCGGGCAACAACCATACTTGGCATCAATACACGATTCGCTCTACCCGCCGCGACAAGCTGCAAGCGCACTTGAAGCAACTCGAAGTGGACTCCATGATCTACTATCCAGTGCCGCTGCATTACCACGAGCCGTACAAATTCCTCGGGTTTGCGCCTGGGTCGCTGCCCGAAACAGAGCGTGCGGCGCTTGAGGTGCTCAGCCTGCCAATCCACCAACATCTGACCGATGAGCAAGTGGACTTCGTCGTGCAGAGCATTCGCGAATTTAGCTTGGTGACCGCTTAGCACACCCTGATCGCGCGGCTAAAGCGCTGGCAATCACACGATGACACGCACTTTGCTGATTGGGACCCACGAATTCTCTTGGCGAGAGTGGGTTAAGCGTGAATTGCGCGGTCGTGATTTGCTCGTATTGGACCCCAACGAGCCCAACCAAAACGCACTTGCCCGGGTTTGCCTGGTGCGAGAAGGTAAGGTGGTCGCCTATCGTTTCGTGGGTAGCCTTGACCCACTGCGAAATCCGTTGGCGGTATTGCAAGCGACGACCCAACTCCTGGCAAAAGCGAACGAGAACGTGGTGATCCAGTGCTTCGATTATCGACCGCAGCCCGTGGCTCGCCATCTCGCGTTGATAATTGCTCAACTGATCGGACCAGCCGAAATTTTGGTGCCGACAGGCGCCGACATCCCGATGGACGGATGGCCAGTTGGCCCGCACGCGGTGGACGCTGAACCCGGGTTTCCGCCCATGGTGCTGGCCGCCCAGCGTCGCGCTCGGTGGCTGGAGATGATCGAAGATTCTCAGGAGCATTCGATCCCGTGGGACCAAGTGTCGATCATGGGTGTGCGGTTCGGCAGCGGGGTGCGCGTGCACCCTTATGATCTTGAGAAAGAAGGCATTCCCGGCGTACTTTGGGCAGAGCGCTGCGGCACAACCCTGTTCCTGATTTCCAAGCGTAACCTCGATGACCGTCAACTCACCACCGCACTGAATGTTGGCCGCGCGACCCACGTCATCGTGGTCGATCCTATGCAGTATTCCGGCCGGCTTTGCAGCTTAGCACGGCAAAATGGCGAAGATTTTGGCATGGGGTTCATCGAAGAGCTCGACTTTGTGCACGGCGTTTTCCGAGTCCACGCGGTGGCGATTCCTCCCGCGCCAGTGCGTATTCTCAAGCTCGGTACGCTCACCATTGATTCGACGGGACGAGAGATTGAAGATGAAAAACCTTGGAGTAGCTAGCTGATGCAGCGCATATTTTTGGTTCGGCACGGGCAAACGCAATGGAACGCTGAGCAGCGCGCCCAGGGCCACCGCGATATTGCGCTTGACGAAATCGGGCACGATCAGGCGCGGCACGTCGCGAAACACCTGATGCAAGAATCCATCGATTGGGTTCGGTGCAGCGACTTGAAACGAGCAAGGGTGACCGCGCATGAAATTGCTGAACTCGCCAACCTTTCGATCATTGAAGATCCTTTGCTACGCGAGCGATCTTTTGGCGATCTCGAAGGCAAAGAATTCCTTGAAGTCCGAACCGCACTCGCCCACGCGGCTCGCGATTCAGGACTGGATGAGGAGCACGTTCCCGCGCCGGGCGGCGAATCGGTGCACGACGTTTGGCTGAGGATGGAGCGCGTACATGCTCGACTGCTGGCGGAAATTGGCAATGGAGTGATCGTCGGGCACGGCGGGGCACTCGCGATGCTCATGGCGCACTTGATTGGAGGTGGTATCGGCAGCGCGCGCAGCTTTCGACTGCATAATGCGAGCGTGACCGAATTTGGCAGGCGCGCGGGCGGGCAATGGGTGCTATTGCGCTATAACGACACGGACCACCTGCCGCAGCTTGGTCCGGCGATGATGGACGTCAACCATGCCAAGTAAGCCCAACTTGTGGTTCGTGGTGGCGAGCGCAGTGCTGGTTGCGCTGGCGTTTCCGCCGATTAACCTCGCGCTTCTGGTTTTTGTCGCGCTGGTACCGTGGCTCGTGTTTTTGCATTCCTGCGATGCCAAGCAGGCGATAAAATCCGGATTTGTTTTCGGTCTGATTTTCTGGTTGACGCAATTGCAATGGATGATTCCATTCGTCAACCGATGGACCCATTCGGCATGGCTAGGATTTGTGCCTTGGTTGTTGATGCCGGTGCTGATGATTTGGTATTTTCCTGCGCTCGCATGGATTTTGCACCGCGCCATTCAGGTTCAAGCTTGGTGGGCGATTCCGTGCGCATGGGGGCTGATCGAATGGTTCCGTAGCACCGTTCCTGGGGTCATGTTTTCATGGGGTTTGCTGGCGCACCCGCTTGCAAAATTTCCCATCCTCATCCAAGCGGCCGCATTCGGGCAGGAGTTTCTGGTTTCGAGTTGGGTGGTGCTGGTCAACGTTTTGGTGTGGATGATTTTCCAGCAGGTTCATCGTCGGCATGTGTTGCAAACGATGGTCGCAAGCTTGGTGATGGCAATGCTTTCAGCGGCGCGATATGCCTCACCACCGCCGGCCACCAATCAAACGGTGACGCTGATTCAAACCGGCTACGATCTTGCATTTTCTGACCCTGAAATCGCTCGCGCGAAAACTCGTCAGAGCGCACTGGCGGGGATCGATTATGCGATCACTTCCAAATCGGATTGGGCGGTTTTGCCCGAAGATGTCGACATCAAGGAATCCGACCAACCGCGCGTCCCCGTCGTGTTTGGCGCTCTTCGAAAGGTCAACGGAAAGACCCTGCGCTCGGCGGTCGCGAAGCTCGGAACCGAGCAGCAATTTGCCGACAAGACCCGCCTCGTGCTGTTTGGCGAATACGTTCCGTTTCGCGACCAGTTGCCATTCCTGAACAATTTCGGCTTGCCTTCGGGCGACATCACCTCCGGAGATCGCCCATCCGTGCTGACCGTCGCGGGAAAAAAGGTTGGGCCGCTGATTTGTTTCGAAGCGCTCTTTTCCGATGTTGCGTTTGAGATGACGGCTCGGCAGGGTGCGCAAGTGCTTGCCGTCCTGAGCATCGACGATTGGTACCAAGGCTCTGGCGCGATTGAACAGCTGTCGATGGCGAGCATTTGGCGTAGCGTGGAGGCTGGCGTGCCCACAGTGCGGGCTGGATCGCTCGGCGTTACCCAGGCTTGCGATGCTCGGGGCAATTTGCTTGTACGCGCCGAATATGGCAAATCGCGTGCCTTGAATCAAGTACTGCCGGTTCCGGCGACCGCTGATGGTTTTGAGTATCGCAACTGGATTTGGTTGCCGCTACTTTTGGGTACGGCGACCGCGTTTCGACGCACCAAGACAAACGAAAGCACCCGCGCGAATTAGTTTCTCGCGCGGGCGCTGGTTTGACGATCAGGTCGCGCTTTAGCTCTTGATCGTTATGGTCGTCGTCTTGACCACGTTCAGCCTTGAGGCAGTGATCGTGACTTGGCCACTGCCGATTGCGGTCGCGTTCACGATGGCGGTGCGTTTGCCCGCCGCTATGGCAACCGAGTTGGGCAGCGACAGCACCGAAGTGTTGTTCGTGCTCAGCTGAATGGTTGCGCCGCCTGCGGGTGCGATGCCATCAAGCGCAATCGTGATTCGCACGTTCTGACCGACGAACGGATTGGCTGGCGTTGCGGAGACTGACGAGAGGCTCGCGCGAACGACGTCCAGTGTTCCATATGTTTCGTTTCCGAACCGGGTCGCCGTGAACGTGACCGAAGCTGGCGAGGAAACCGCCAACGTCTTAACGCGGAACGTGGTGCTGGTTTGGCCCGCGGGAATGATCACCCAGTTGCGGATTGGCCGTGCGACGTTGTTTTGATCCGACGTGAGCAAGATCGCAGCGCCGTTCTTGGGTGCGGGGCCGTTCAGCGTCAAAGTTCCGTTCACGAAATTGCCACCGACGACTTCGGCTGGCGAAAAGTCAACCGAATCAACGGTAACGGGCAGAACCTCGAATTGAGCGCCCTTGACGCCCAGCGGGCTGCTCGCTACGATGCTGACTGTGACCGAAGATTGGCCGGGCAGCGGTCGTACCGAATACGTCGTGATCGGAATCTTGACTTCGGTGTCGCCCGCAAGTGCAGTAACCGTTGCCGGTACGGTCGCTGCGGCCGTGTTGCTACTGGATAGCGTAATCGGCGTATCTTGGGCGGCTGGATTCGAGAGTTTGAGAGTTGCCGTGGCTGAATCAACGCCGCCAACAACGGATGCCGGAACGATATCCAGGCTACCGAGTCCACCCAAGAATGGCGCGCTAACCACGGCGCTGACGATTTGTGCGCCAGCGGGCTTCAGTGCGCCTTTGCCGGTGATTCGAATCGTGTAGCTGCCAGCTCCGGCACCCGCGAAGTAAACCTGCTCGACGTTATCGCGAATGTTGTCGCCCGTCGTCGCGGCGTTCGATGGGTTGGCGGGATCAAGCACCCAAGGTCTGAAGACCTGACCATCGCTGTTGCGGATCAAACGAATGTCGATGTCGTTGACGAGTCGCGGCGTGCGGTTATCGAGTTCCGCGACATTTTGCGCGGCACCCGCCGGATCGGTCCACGCGATGGTGGCCTTGATGTTGCCGGATTCGACAACGACGGGAATATCAACAACGGTGCCAGTCGTCAGCGTGTAATCGTTCAGCTCGACGCTATTGAACGCACCAGCCGTGATCTTTTCGGCAGCGGCTTTCGCATCCAAAAGTCCCCAACCAAATGCGTAGTCGGGCCCGAGGGTGGTGCCGGCTTCCTTAGCGGTGTGGCACAGAAGTGCCTTAACCATCGAGGATCGCATTTTTTGGCCGCCGTGGAGCTTTTCGTAATACTCTTCCAAGAGCATGATCGCGCCAGTCGTGTTAGGCGCGGCCATGGATGTGCCGTCGTAGGTGTCGTACGCGTTGCCCGAAACAGAGGAATACACGCCCACGCCGATCGCGCTGACATCTGGCTTGATGCGTCCGTCATCGGTGGGACCCCAGCTTGAGAAGGAGCTCATCACGACGTCCGACGGGCTACTGTAGTCTTTGGTGAGCTTGTTTACAGCTGCGACGCTCAGAACGTTTTTCGAAACTGAGAATCCACTTGAAATTGTATCGTAGGTGCTTTGATCGTATCGTGCTGCGTTCGTCAGCACCCAGTTTCCACTGTTGTCGAATACGTAGTGGTCGAAGGCAGTTGATGGTACGCCAGGGTTGCGCTTGTTACCTGCGGATTTCACCAAGGTGTGGTACGGAGCGTTGTAACACAAGTTATCGTAGTATGCCGACCAAAAATCGTAGAATCCAAACTGGAAATCTTCAAATGTACTGACCGTTGGATCGCCGAGCCAGTAATACGCGAACTGGCCACCTAAGCCGAATTCGAATCCCGCGAGGGGACCGTAAGAGTGGTTGGATACCGACATGCCGGTGCCCGAAGCCGTTGCGATCTCAGATTCGCTACTGTTGGTATCGTAGGCGTGGAGTGTGCCTTGGTAGGCCATGCCTTTTGCGGCGGGGTCTATGCCTGCGGCGACCATCGTGCCAGCCGTGTGGGTCGCGTGATCGCTAATGCCATTGGAACCGTCTTTCTTGATGACGCGCCCGGTGAATTCGCGGTGCGTGACTTCGGGCACGCCGCCTGGTTCCCAAGAACCGCCATAGGTGCCGCTACCATTAAGGCTCAAGGCGAGCGAGCCGCCTGGCCAAAGCGCGTCTACTCCGGTCATCGCTGCTGCTTCGCGGTTATCAGTCGACCAGAATGTGGGGCGACCAAATTGCCAGCCCTTGAGCACGAGGATGCGCCCAGAATCGAATTTTTTCAATTCGGGGAAGCCTACGCGTCGGGCCCAAGCCTTGGCGCGCAACATCTCGCTCAAGTTCGAGTTTTTGCCTTCCGATGCAAGGCGGTTTAGAACAGGCACGTTCGTAAACGATTGCGCCATCGAAATCGATGAAAAGCCAATTGCGACTGCCGCCGCAGCAAGCCATTTGCTTACTCGGCTGCGATTCGCTGGGCCAAAAAAGGTCCGGTTATGATGCATGATTACTCCGCGGGCGATCGCCAAAAACGACCAACCAACATTCTATCCTATTGATACCATTCTGACAGACACTTGGTGGTGCAGTTTTTTGCGAAATACCAAGTGCCTGTTTCAGACGTTTCGCCGTGCTAGGGTAGTACGCGAATTTCCGTAGTTTTTACGATGTTCAATCGGCTCGCCGTAATGGTGACCGTGGTGGATACTCCGGGCACCGTTGTCGAGGTGACAAACGAGACCGAGCGCTTGCCCGCCACAAACGAAATCGTGGACGGAACAGGAAGCAACAGCGGGTTCGATGAACTCAATTGCACGGTTGCGCC
>CAYRAX010000153.1:6352-6593 GCA_964422285.1 uncultured Chthonomonas sp. | reverse complement strand
TTACTTCTTCCGGCTTCGCGTTAAGTTCCTTAATCACGACTTTTGTGACTCGTTCCAGTGTTTCTGCTGCCATTGTTGTCTCGTACCTCAAAAGAGTTTAGCACCGGGATTGTACCAAACGTACAGCCAAGAAAACGGACCGGAAGGCTTGGCGGTTGCGATTTTCACGGGGATTTTTGTTTCTGGGCACGCAACGCCGGGGTAACTACGTCAATAATACATAGTTGAGGATTTGACTACA
>CAYRAX010000153.1:235-6342 GCA_964422285.1 uncultured Chthonomonas sp. | reverse complement strand
GAGAAGAACCGGCAACCCATTTATGAATACGGATACGTTCCGTCAGTTTGACCAGGCGCAAACCAACGTCGCGCCAATGACGGTCAACGGGACCATCAAGAAGTCCGGCATCCTGCTGTTGCTATTGATGGCTTCGGCGACGGTCGGCTGGAACCTGCCCATCGCTCCGCTGGCCATCTTTTCGCTCGTCGCGGGGATCATACTGGTGTTCGCGAGTTGTTTCAAGCGGCAGTATTCGCCGGTTATCGCACCAATCTACAGCTTGGTTGAAGGCTATTTGCTTGGATTTATCTCGGTAGTCGTTTCAACCAGCTTGGCGGACCACAAAAATCCGCTTTATCATTACGCCGTGCCGATCGCTGCGCTGGGAACGATCGTCACGCTCGGCGTCATGCTCACGCTGTATGCAACGCGAATCATCCGACTTTCGGAAACGATGCGTAGCGTGATCATTGGCGCGACCATCGCCGTAGCCTTGACCTATTTGTTCAGCCTCATCGTGAGCATCTTCGCACCGGCATTCGTGGGCGGGCTCGCGATTTACAACAGTGGCCCCATCGGGATTGCGTTCAGCGTATTCGTGATCGGCCTTGCCGCGATGAATTTCTTGGTTGATTTCGACAACATCGAGCGCGGTGTCGCGGCACGAGCTCCAGCCTACATGGAATGGTACTGCGCACTCGGTCTGCTCATCACCATCGTTTGGCTGTATTTCGAAATTCTGCGACTACTTTCGAAACTTGCGCGCCAGCGGTGACGACCCAAACCGCGGTAAGTCCGCGTGGTCTTAGCCATGACCGATATAATGGGGTGGTGACCAGGATCGAAGTCCTGAGAAATCCCGATTGGCACCGTGGGCTATGGGATGAGTGGACCGAGTTGTTCAACTCAACGCCATCCGCTACTCCATTTCAGAGTCCGGCGTGGGTTTCTGCTTGGTGCCAAACCATTGGCGAGCGCAAACCCGCCCATGTGGTTGCTGTGCGTGCAGGAGGCGACTTGGTTGGACTATTTCCGATGGTCTTGACGCGAACTCCTTGGCGCGCGTTAAGGTTCATGGGTACCGGCGTTTCGGATATTTTGCGACCGCTTGTTCGGCCAGGATTTGAGTCAGCCGCGATGTCAGCTTGGAATGAGCATATCGAATCACTCACTGGCGTTGATCTCATCGACCTGCAGCAGATGCGGCACGATACAGGGGCAATGCTTGCCGATCCAGCCGCATTAACTCAACAGGCGGTTTGTCCGGTGCTCGAACTTCCGGATCGATTTGAGGATTACGTCAAAACACTCGGTAAGAGCCTTCGATACGACGTGAGCAAAGGATTGCGCCGCGAATTTGAATGGCGCGCGAGCCTCAGCCCGCAAGACGCTCAGGCGAACTTCGAGGTGTTCCTCGACTTGCACTCTCAACGCTGGCGGAAACGGGGCCTGCCGGGCGCCTTTGGGTTCAATAAAGTCCAGCGCTTCCATCGCGAGTTTTTGCGCTTGGCGGGCTCTTTGGTCGAACTGGAGACGCTGTGGCACGAAGGATGCGCGATCGGCGCACTTTACGTGATGGCGACGCCGACAAGCTCGTTCTTCTACCAATCTGGATTTGATCCGCAAGCCAAAAAGCTATGCCCGGGCACGGTTCTGGTCGCCGGCGCAATCCGCCGAGCGATCGAATCCGGCCGAACGCACTTCGACTTTTTGCGCGGCGATGAACCGTACAAACTTCGCTGGCAGCCGCAGCGTGTGGTGCCCAATTATCGGCTCATCACGACAATTGGCGGCGTGCGCGGCTCGCTTGGAAGTTGGGTTAATCGCGTGGAATCTGCGCTTGAGGAGCGCATTCGCCGGCGACTCGAAGGCAGGGGGCTAATCTCGTGAGCAACGCCAGGAACCGTGTGGCCGTGATCATTCCTGCCTTCAACGAAGAAGGGCGAATTTCGCGCGTGCTGGATGCGGCGGTGCGCTGCACTCTCGCTGATGAGGTGATCGTCGTGTGCGACGGAAGCACCGATCACACGGCCGAGGTCGCGTCGCTTTACGAAAAAGTGAAAGTTGTGAGCCTGCCGATGAACATTGGCAAGGGCGGCGCGATGGCGGTCGGCGTGCGCGAAACCAGCTGCGACATCATCGCCTTTTGCGACGCCGACCTTAACGGCCTCAGACCAGAGCACTTTGACAAAATCATCACGCCGCTACTCCTCAACCAGTGCGACATGTGCATTGGCGTTTTCCGAGGTGGCGAATTTTGGAGCGATACCGCCCAACGCATTTCGCCCTACATCAGCGGGCAGCGCGCCATGCGCCGTAGCTTTTTTGAGTCCATCCCGTACCTGGTCGAGATTCGGCTAGGTGTTGAAGTGACAATGAACACCTTTGCAAAGCGACAAAAATTGCGCTTGATGCGCGTCGTTTTGCATGGAGTAAGCAATACATTTAAGGAAAAGAAACTTGGAATCGTTAAAGGAGCCGCTTCAAGGGCAAAAATGTACGCAGAAATTGGCCGCGCGATGGTGCGAATTCGCCGCAAAGGAAACAAAAAGCGCGTTAAGCGTCGCCGTTAGCGCGCTGGTTTTGGCCGCTCTAGTTGGCTGCGAACCAAAGCGCGTAGTCAAGTTTGAGGAGCCATCTGATCCATTGCCGACCGTGAAGCCAAGCCGGGTCGCGAACCTTAGCATTGGCGTCCAGGATGCCGATGCGAGCGCAAAATACAAGCCCGTTTTGCTCGTCGTGAACGAAGCCAGCGAAACAAGCATGAGAATCGGCGAGTACTTCGCCGCCGTGCGGAAGATTGGCAAATCCAACATCGTGCGGGTGACCTGCACACCCGACGAGCAACTCGGCGAGGACGAATTCAAGCAACGCATTTTGGAGGTCGTTCGCAAGGCAATTAAGGCCAGCAGCACACGAATTGATTACATCGTCACGACCAAGGGGGTGCCGATCCGAATCGGTAGCGGCATGGGATATTCGGTGGATGCGATGCTCGCCGCCATGAACTTGGGCGAACCGGCTATTCCGGAAGACTTGTCGCTACTTCCCAAAGGTTGGGATGTCGCTGGCGCAATCGACAAGAGCCGGAATCCGTACTTTCTTTCTAAGGAGCGTTTCAGCAGCGATAAGTTCAACATGTACTTGGTTACGCGCTTAGACGGATTTGAATTTCCGCACATCAAGCGCCTGATCGATGTGGCGGCGACGGCAAAGCCGCAAAAGGGCCTTTTCTTTTTTGACGAAGCGGAAAACCGAAAGACCCAAGGCTATGAGAAGATGCAAGAGACTCTTTCGCAGGCGTATTCCACGCTGTTGAAAAAAGGGAAGACTGCCAAATTGGAGCGAACACCCGCCTTTGTCGCGCCCTCCGAGCCACTGATGGGCTATGCCAGCTGGGGCTCAAACGATGGCGCGTATAAGGCCGAAACATATCACAAGCTGAAATTTTTACCGGGTGCGCTTGCCGAGACCTTTGTTTCGACCAGCGGACGAACTTTTTATCGCAACTCCGGTCCTGGGCAAAGCCTGATCGCGGATTTGATCGCGCAAGGCATAACCGGTGTTAAGGGGTACGTCAGTGAACCATGGACCTTTTCGCTGGCAAACCCTGGTGTGATGTTTGACTACTACACGGCTGGGTTCAATTTGGCCGAGAGTTTTTACGGGGCTTCGCCGGTGATCAAGTGGAAAGACGTCGTGATCGGTGACCCGCTGTGCAACCCATATGAACGTTAAGGTAAGATATTGAACGTGGCTGTCACCACGGAACCGGTGGTAACGGAGGACGGAGCACGGAAGCTCCCGCCACGCTTCCTTGTGCGCGGTCGAGCTAGGCGTCCAATCCTACGCATTTTCCTCTTTCTTTTCGCTGTCGGAATCGGCTATGTCGGCTACCGCTTTGGGCCAGATTTGCTCGCTGCCCAGCGCGCGGGATTCTTCGAGCGGCCCGTGCCAAAAGAGTATCAGGGCACTTCGATGGACAATCTGCGGGCATTGCGAACCGCGTTGATGCTGTATCACACGAGCGAAGAGCGCTTTCCCGAGGCGACCGGGTGGATGGACGCGATCGAGCCGCTATTGAATACGGCCGACTTGAAGCCTGGCGAGGCGGTGAAAAAGCTGCATCGCCCCGATTTGGCACCAGGCGACTACGGGTATGCGTTGAATTCGGCTTGCGGCGGCAAGTTCAAGGACGATATTGACGGCAAAGACAAGGCGATTCTTGTATTTGAGAGCAAAGATCCGAAGCGCAATGCCCACGGCGACCCCGGTAAAGATACGGTGCCTGGCGGCCAGAGCGTTAAGATCGGCGAATGAGCGCGATTGCACTCCTTATTGCAGTCAGAGTGATATAACGCACCCGAATTGCCCTCCTTATTTCGAAAAATGGCGTTTTTTTAAAATAAGGAAGAAGTTTTCGCCCATAATGTTAGCCAGAATGCAACAAGAGTCGACTCGAGCTGGGAGCTACATTCGGCAGCCGACGGGATACAGTGCCTTCGTTCCAAAGCCGCTACCGCCTGAACCACCGCTCCAATACGACGGGGAGCTTCTATCGCTATTGTCCCAAGCAGATCACGCTCTGGGTGGCCTAGATGGTGCGACAACTGTACTTCCCAATCCCGATCTCTTCGTGATGATGTATGTCTCCAAAGAAGCAGTGCTGAGTTCGCAGATAGAAGGCACACAGGCTTCGCTGACCGATGTTTTGGAGTTGGAAGCAAACGTGCTCCGACCTAATGCGCCAAAAGATGCGGGCGAAGTCACAAACTACATCAAAGCCCTCAATCACGGAATTCAGCGGCTTCATGACCTGCCAGTTTCCATGCGACTAATCCGCGAAATACACGAAATATTGATGCGTAATACACGTGGAAAAGACAAGGACCCCGGTGAATTGCGAAGATCGCAGAATTGGATCGGAGCGGAAGGATGCGGGCTAAACGCGGCAAAATTTGTTCCGCCTGCGCCCGATGACATGAAATTAGCATTGGCAGACCTCGAGAAGTTCTTGCATGAACCTGCGCCATGGCCCGTACTGGTACAGGTGGGATTGGCGCACGCGCAATTTGAGACCATCCACCCATTCCTGGACGGAAACGGCCGCGTTGGACGACTCCTTGTTACATTCTTGTTGCTGGAGCGCGGTCGACTGAACCGCCCATTGCTCTACATTTCGCACTACTTTAAGCAAAACAGAACAGAATATTACGACCGATTGCAAGCCGTTCGCGACAAAGGCCAGTGGGAAGAATGGATCAAATTCTTCCTTCGCGGAGTTGCAACTGTTGCGACCGACGCGACCGATGTAGCTAGAAAGATCATACTCCTTAGGGAGGAGCAAAGGGAGCGGATTCAGATGTTAGGTGGACGTACCGCATCCAACGCTCTTCGGTTACATGAAAAGTTGTTCTCGGTGCCATACATTACGGTCAAATCCACCGCAGGGCTACTCGATTGCAACTACGCTACTGCCAATGCAATGGTAAAGCACCTCGAATCCGTTGGAATTTTGACTAACGCCTGGCACCGGCAGCGCAACCGGGTGTACACACATTTTGAGTACCTGCGCTTGTTCCAAGAAGACGAAGTCAATCGTTGACCAAACCACGCAAAATTAACCGCCAAATCTGTGCCCGATTTGGCCGTGCGGTGCTGGTAAACTTCGAGCGGTTCGAACACCGTGGTTCGACCGTCTTCAACTTTTGGGCACGCCGCCAGCCGACGTTGTCCAGCATGGGTTCGTAATCAGAATGGCCACAAAATACATCTTCGTCACGGGTGGAGTCGTGAGTTCGATTGGTAAGGGTATCACCACCGCGAGCTTGGGCCGTATTCTCCGAAATCGCGGGTTGACGGTGGCGCCCATGAAGCTCGACCCGTACATCAACGTCGATGCGGGAACCATGAACCCATACCAGCATGGCGAAGTTTTTGTGACCGACGATGGCGCAGAAACGGACCTCGACCTCGGGCATTACGAGCGGTTTATGGATGTCGCTTGCTCGCGGGGCTCAAGCGTCACGACCGGCAAGGTTTATCAAAAGGTTATCGAATCAGAGCGGCGCGGCGACTATTTGGGCGCAACCGTACAGGTCATTCCGCACGTCACGAACGAAATC
>CAYRAX010000153.1:0-225 GCA_964422285.1 uncultured Chthonomonas sp. | reverse complement strand
GGCAAAGAGCAAGAGGCCAACGTCGTGATTGCCGAAATCGGCGGCACGGTTGGCGACATCGAGTCACTGCCATTTTTGGAAGCTATCCGCCAAATGCGCAAAGATGTCGGCTACGAAAATACGATGTTTTTCCACGTCACGCTGGTGCCGACGGTCGGGCCATGGGACGAAATCAAGACCAAGCCCACCCAGCACAGCGTGACCATGCTGCGCTCAATCGGTATC
>CAYRAX010000152.1:0-6598 GCA_964422285.1 uncultured Chthonomonas sp. | reverse complement strand
GAGCACTACTTGGATGATTCAGGCACACAAGTAGTTGCAGGTTTCAAGCGAATTGCGGCTTTTGACAACCTTGTTCTCAATAGGGAGTACTCAGTAGTTTATGCGTCTCCAACGTTGGGGCTAAATTGCCCCAACGTGAATAAGATTAGTGCTGACCAAAGGTCAGCACGCAAGATCAAGCGCTCCATGCAAAAAAATCAGCAACGTCAGCCGTGAAACACGAATGATCTGCAACACAATGAGGAGAATGCTCCTTGCACTTGCTCGCGTCAATTAGTTGCTGTGCCATTTCTCCGCTTTCGACACGGCTGCCCTAATAAGCTGTTCTCCCAAATGAGGCTTGAGTTCAGCAACTTTCTTGGCAATTTCCTCCGCCCTTTCTTCGCCACAATGAGATATGACCCAGACACTAGTTGCGATTGCTTCGAGGTCCTGCACTTTGCTTTTGCCTATCAATTTTACCGCGCTGTCTACTGCATTGAGAATCGTCGCATCAACTTTCTCATCCAGGACGCGCTCAAAGCGTCCGGGCCTCAACTGAACACCGTAAGGTGGTGTGGCTGTTAAACTCAAGAGTCCGACCGCGCTCATTGATTCGATTGCATCATTTGTGTCGAAAGAATATGGGCCATGCTTGTATAGCACAAATTCGAATGGCAGACGTACTTTCGTACTAACGATGTAAAGGGTCTTTATCACGTGAGTCTTGCCAGTCCAACTTGCTGCGGCATTGAGGCTACGAACTGCCTCCAACACAATCGCATAGCGATTTAAGTCACTCATTTATTACCTCCAGATCCGCGTACTCGCCTCGGTACTTCTTCGCAATTTTTTTCGCATCTTCAACTTTCTCAGGAGCGGTGAAAACGAAGCCAAAACCTACTGGCGGAATTTGTGCGATAACGTGAGAAACCAAAGTTGAATCCTGAACCTGGCCATCATCGTCGATTACAGGAAACCGATTGACCTCTTGCTTTGGTTGCATCCAGTCAATACGAACCGAATCAGCACCTATCGAGTCTACAAGACGATTTCGAAGTTCCAAAAGCCTCTCTTCTCCTTTCACGAAGTCGTCGCCTTTTGCTTCAAATACTGTTCGATAGTGCTGCCTACCCATCACCCGTGCGACTGTCGCATGACGATCTGCAGATTTGTCTGCAAAATCAAGTCTCATGGCGCTGATTACTTCGGTGTCGGTCATCTTCAAAAGCTCCTTCCAATCCGAAGGATAACGACCGCCAGGTAGCCATGCTTTCAGATAATCCTTCAAATGGACGTCGTAGACTCGCCGCACATCATGCAGGTAGACTTGAGTATACATAAAATACCGGGCCAGGAGCAAGGATTCGGCGGCGTGAATCGCGCCAAAGTCGAGGCCAACTTTGATCGTGTCATCGCTCGGGTCAACGACGAGGCGCAGTCCTTGGATCAGGCGATCCGGACCGAAGCGACCATAGGGAACGCCCGCGTGAAGTCCATCTCGCAACAGGTAGTCGATTCGATCCGCGCCAAAGGTGTTCCCGGTGATGAGTTCGCTCAAGATCGCTTGCCACTCCGGTAGTGACCGTTCTTTCTCCACCTTCGCCCTCTTCTTTGCGTCCCAGCAAAGGTCAACGACATCTTCGGGCTCTACTTTCGGTCGGACAGATTCGAGCACATCCATAATCTCGCTATGCCGAATCATCTCGGCGGTCACCCGCTCATGGTTCCATCCGTCCGGCAGCAAGTCTTCTGCGGCGTGGGAGAATGGGAGATGGCCGATGTCGTGGAGCAAACCCGCGATCCGCACGACCGTTCGCCAGTAGGCCAGCGACTGCTTCGCCAAATGGTCGCCAAGACGGTCCTTCAGGTCGCCGGTGATCTTCTCCTCTGAAAACACTGAGTCGAAGATCCGGCCAGCAAACTCCATCACGCCTAGGCTGCGCTCAAACCGGGTGTGGGTCGCGCCGGGGTACACATGGTAGGTCATCGCCAACTGGTGAACATCCCTCAATCGCTGGAATGGTTGGCTGTCGATCAGCTTCCGTTCCAGGTTGTTGAAGCGGATGAAACCGTGAACTCCACAACGAACTTCGTGTATTAACTTTGCCATGTAATAACCGCTAAGTTTTGGAATGCTACTCAAAATGTCGCCATCACGTGTGCCCGTATTTGCACTTCGTGGCCCAAGCAGAAACAATTGATTTCAAGTTTTTGCACCTTGCGCAAGCGCGATAGGCAATCATTCATGCACCGGAACAACCGTCTACCGCCATCACGTTCCGACGGGCCAGCCCGCATTCGAATACACTGGCAACCATGCGCCAGCGATGGAAAAGGTTGCCGTTTGGTGCGGTCCGGCCGCGCGGGTGGATCAAGCGCCAAATCCAGAATGATCTCGCGAACGGATTTGCCGGGTGCTTGGACGCGCTAACCGAACGCGCGAGCACAGACCTTTGGCTGAACCAGATCGATTCGGCCAGCGATCAGGTCGCTTGGTGGGACGCCGAAACGCGCGGCAACTGGATTTGGGGTCTGAGCATGGCATCGTTGCTGGTGGACGATGCGGCGGGCCGGGAAAAGGTCCGGGCCGCGCTGGATGCCTGGATTTCCTCGCAAGGGCAGGACGGATATCTCGGCATATACACGGATCGATCGCGGTACCATCATCCGCCCGGCGAGCAAGGAGAGCTTTGGGGCCAAAGCCGCGCGCTTCTAAGCCTGTTGACTTGGTCCGAGTTTTTTGGCTCTGCACCCGAATTTGAGGCGGCGCTTCGCGCGGTCGAGCGGACCATCGCGGCGCATCAATCGGGGGCAAAATTCTTCTTGGCTGGCCAAAATCCGCACGACAGATGCGGCATGGCGCACGGACTTTGCTACACAGACGTTCTGCGACGCATGTTCGAGCGCACCGGCGACGCGCGATTTTTGCGCTTTGCGGGCGAGCTTTTTCGCGAGTTTTCTGCTGCGGCGGGGCTTGAGGCGTTTCGCGATCTATCGGCGGCGCAGCTCGAAACTCGGCGCAAATTTTCGGGTCACGCGGTGCATACGGTCGAGCATATTCGGTGCCTTCTGGCGGCGTTGTCGGCGGGCGCGGTGGGGCCTCGCGCGCTGGATTCGGCCATCAAAAAGCTCCAGCGCTTTAGGCTGCCCAATGGCGCGGTGCAGGGCGACGAAAGTCTGCGCGGAAAATCCAGCCCCCGCATCGGATACGAATATTGCACGATCACCGAGCTGGCGATGTCGTTGGGCGAATTGGGGCGCGCACGGGGCGACGCGGCGATTTTTGATTGGCTGGAAACGCTGGTTTACAGCGCGGGCCAGGGTGCGCGGCTTAGCGACGGCAAGGGCATTGGCTACCTTACGACCGATGACCAATTCAGCGCAGATGCCCGCCGGACCGATGCCTATAGCGGCAAGGAGCCCGGCCGGCGCTACAAGATTTCGCCGACTCACGAGGACGTTGCCTGTTGCTGTAACCCGAATTCGGTGCGACTGATGCCGCAATTTGTCGCCGACATGTGGGCGCTGGCTCCGGATGGATTTGCTTGTTGCGCGTTTGGGCCGAGCGAGCTTCGCGCCGAATTCGCTGGTGCTCCGCTGAGCATCGTTCAAGAAACGAATTATCCGTTCGAGGACCGCGTGCATTTTCGAGTTCAAAGGGCCGCCTCAGGCGAGTTGACGATCACCATTCGGAAGCCCCAGTGGAGCGGAGAAGCGAGCTTGAATGGTGCGCCTTTTGAGACTCGCGGGCAATGGTTTGTCGTTCGTGTCGATGGCGCCGAGGCGGAGTTTTCGGTTGATCTTGAGCCGGATATTCGCCGGGAGCAATATGCCACGGGCGAGGTCGCTATTCTGCGCGGTCCGCACCAGTTTGTGCAGCGCATCGAGCCGAGTTTTGTGCCCACGAAAAGCTATCCGGTGGCAGGATATTGCGACTTTGATGTTGTGCCTATGGCCGAGCTGCCTCGTCCGCCAGATGTGTCGGATTTGCGATTTGAAGGTGATCGCATCTTGACTGGCGATGGAAGCGCGTTGGTTCCGATTGGCGAAACCGTGCTTCGCCGCGCGGCGTTCAAGGTGCCGTAGTTGCATGAAACGTTAAGTGTTTAGTCAGGCGCAAGACTTCATGGTGGACCATTTGGGGTCGGTGACGGGTACAACCAATGTGACGACTGGAGCCATCGTGCAGACGAGTGACTATTGGGGAACGTGCAGCGCCGTCCAGATTTCGCGTATTAGGCGCAATTTCGATGTGCAAATCGCAGCGAAAGCAGTATACATGAGTTTTGATCGTAAATCATTTAATGAAATGGTCTGGGTGGCGTTTGCCGAACACTCGACAGAATTCGTAGTGCACATTGCACGAGAAGAAATCGACAAATGCGATTTGCTCTGGGCTGAGTTTAGTGCTCTCAATTCGATCAATCGTGCGACCGAATTCTACGAAAGTTACCGCCAAAAACTGGTAGTAGTGGCGAATGCCCGCGATATGCATGAAGTAGTGCACGACCCGCACTGCTGCAAGGACTTGCCGAGTCGAGTCCGGCTTGCGTTGCTACCTTACGGAATGACTTTTGGCCCAGCGTACTCGCCAGGCGAGGGTGTTGGTGCCGACGAGTGCGGGCTCTGCCCTCAAATGGGCACTTTCTTTTCATCTCTTGGCAATGTCCTTGAGGCCTATGCTGGCACGCGATCGTGGCCACCCCAGCCAATAGACACAATGAGCGACTCTTTAGCCATATCGGAGCGTTTAGCTATTTTTGAGGCACATAAATCCGGCGACCTGATCGCCTACTACAAAGATAACTTGAATCCATATCAACTACGAGTTGTTGCGGAGTACGTCTATAGAGATCGACAGTGGAATGCATACTCGCGCTATTGGCGCGAGTGTTGGGAATTCGAAACGGCAAGCGAGTAAAATGTGCCTCATGACCGCGGTCTCGAAGGCAATTATTACATGGGCGCATCTGAGGACCAAGCGCACCTCTGTTGTGACGGCCAGTTGATAGCCTGTGTGGTGGGCGTTTAAGCCTCGGGCGCATATGGACGATGAGTCGGATTTGCGATTTGAAGGTGATCGCATCTTGACCGGCGATGGAAGCGCGTTGGTTCCGATTGGCGAAACCGTGCTTCGCCGCGCGGGGTTCTTGGCCCGCAACTAGGTGGAGCATCCTTTGTCATTTCGGCCCCTCCAACGCGAAATTAGCCGATTGACTTGACGTTCGAGGTTGAATCGCGGATGATCAGCTTGGGATCAAACACTGTGGAAGCACCATCGGCAGACCCAGTGCGGGTGGCCACCAGGATTTCGCAGGCGCGAGCAGCGATCGCCGCCAAAGGCTGACAAACGGTGGTAATCGCCGGTCGAACCAGCCGCATGTATTCGGGATCATCGTAGCCGACGATGGATACATCGCTTGGCACTGAATACCCGTTCATTTGGGCAATCATCAGGGCATGCATCGCGGTGTGCGCGCCGCCGGCAATGATCGCCGTCACGCCGGATTTCAGCCATTGAACGTACTTAAACTCCTCCATGGGATTCAAGTCCGTTTCCGCAGCAAGCATGATTCGATCGGGATCAGCAGAAAGCCCGCGACCAATGAGCGCCGAGCGGTAGCCGCGAACGCGGTCCTGGGTGTTTGTGTCTTCGGCGTAGGCGCCCCAAAACGCAAACTCGCGATGACCCAGATCGATCAAATGGTTAACGGCGAGCGTGGTCCCCAACACGTTGTCGGAATCAACATAGGGAAATTCGATACCCGTCCAAGAGGAGCCGAGCACGACGATGCTGGCATTATTGCTTTGTAACCGAGCGAGTTCTGAGCGGAAACTGGGCGCAGGGTTGATCGCGATGATGCCGCTGTCTATATCAATTTCACGGGGAAGATCGCGAAAGCTCGCAGGAACACACGCAATGCCAAGTTCGGCCAGCTGCGGAGAGATGTTCCAATAGACCGTGCCGTAGTAGTGATCCTCAATCGTCCCGACCAGGCTCGATGGGCTGAAGGCAACATAGCACTTCTTAAGCGAGGCCCAGGCTTTGGCAACAAATGTGCCTCGACCTGGGCTGCGTGTTAACCAACCCTCAGTTGTTAACGAAAGAACCGCTTTGTTCGCGGTCATTCGCGCCACGCCGAATTGACTAGCTAATTCGGGTTCAGCGGGGAGTTTGTCCCCGGGCGCAAGCTGACCGCTTCGAATCCAGCTGAGGATGGCTTCTCGCACCCTGATGTGGGCAGGGCCGCCATCCATGCAACCAGAATCTGTATAGGTCTTTCGCATGCGTTCATAGAATACGACGAAATTCTCACGTTTTGGTCAAATTTTTTGCGATTTGTCTATACAATATGAAAATGATCGTTCCGACGGCCGAAATTTGTGTCCGAAGTACACTGGCGGTCTATGGTGGATTTGCCGCCGGAAGCCGCGGAACTCGCCCGAAAATGGTCGTTTAGGCCCCTTTATGAGCTGCCAGGGGGACACTGCTCGCGGGTGTATGCCGACGCGCAACGGGTTCTGAAAGTGCCATTCAAAGGGGAAGAGGCGACCACGGGATGGAAAATGGCGCTGCAGCACTCGGGGTCCATCGGGCCGCAGGTGCACGAGCATG
>CAYRAX010000151.1:0-6691 GCA_964422285.1 uncultured Chthonomonas sp. | reverse complement strand
TATCCATCGCGTACCGCTGCAGGCGACCGATGGCAATTGGATTGTGCTCCGAACCAAGAACGCATGCGCCTTCACAAAGCTCTTGGACCGGACAAACCCGCGCGCAAGTTGCCCCCAAAATGTTGGAGCGCAGGATCGTCATCGCCGAACCGCGCAAGTTGCCGGTGGCAATTTTCTTGATGAAGTTTGGTACGTCGATGTGGGTGGGGCAAGCGTGAGTGCACGGCGCGTCGTAGCAATACAAGCATCGTGTCGATTCCACGATTGCTTCGTGCGGCGTCAGCGGTGGCAACAGTTCGGCCAGCGGGTCCATGATGCAATTTTCCACTTCGTTGTGCGCCCTTGCTCGCTCTTGCGCCGGGCAGTAGGCCTATCTTAACACGAAATGAACGAAAGTATCATGCGCCGCCCTGCTACTTGTTCGGGCAGCATGTAAACGTATTGTTAAGGCTGTGCTAAGCTATAGCATGGCTGATGCTGTTTGCACGTCGTCCGAAGTCGCACGAAAGCAGAAAGAATTCCTGTTTCCTGCGGTGACCACGCTTTATCAAGAACCCGTTTCTCTCGTTCATGGCGAGGGAATGTACGTGTGGGATGACCAGGAGCATCGCTATTTGGATTGCTTCGGCGGCGTCCTTACGGTCAGCGTCGGCCACTCCAACCCCGCAGTGATCGAAGCGCAAATCGAGCAACTCAAGCATTTGCAGCATAGCTCGCCGCTGTATCCAATTCAAAACCAGGCTGATCTGGCACAGAAGCTGGCGGAAATCACGCCCGGCGACCTGAAGAAATCCTTCTTTTCGAACTCGGGAACCGAGGCAGACGATACCGCTGTTTTGGCGGCAAAGACCTACACGGGTCGCCACGAAATCGTCGTTCTCCGCCACAGCTACAGCGGACGGTCGGCAACTGCGCTTTCGGCATGCGGGCACTCCAACTGGCGACCGATCGCACCCCAAGTCGCGGGATTTGTGCACGCCCACGCGCCATATTGTTACCGATGTCCATTCAAGCTGAGCTATCCGAGCTGCGGATTGCGGTGCGCCGAGGATATTGAAGAGCTTATCCAAACAACCACCAGCGGCAACATCGCCGCATTCATGGCCGAGCCGATTTTGGGGGTTGGTGGGTTCATCGTTCCTCCTCCCGGATACTTTGAGATGGCAGCGGAAATCGCGCGCAAGCACGGCGGACTTTTCATCGCGGACGAAGTACAAACCGGATGGGGCCGCACCGGTGGAAAGTGGTTCGGCATCGAGCATTGGGACGTCAAGCCAGACATCATGACTTCGGCAAAAGGCATGGCCAACGGTGCGCCCATCGGCTGGACGATTGCCACTCCGGAAGTTGCGGATGCCTTCCCTGGCGTCACGTTCTCCACCTTTGGCGGAAATCCGGTCTCCACCGCCGCCGCGCTCGCCGTTATCCATGAAATCGAAGACCGCAATCTGCGCGAGCACGTGAAGCAGATCGGCGATTATTTCCGCGGCAAGCTGGAAGAACTGAAAGAAAAGTACACCGTGATCGGCGATGTCCGCGGCATGGGCTTGATGCAAGCAGTCGAGTTAGTCAAAGATCGCGAAACCAAAGAGCCCGCTCCGCAAGCCGTGTTGCAAGTTTTTGAAAGCACCAAGCGTAGCGGCGTTCTCATTGGCAAAGGTGGACTTTATGGCAACATACTGCGCCTTGGACCACCGCTCATCGCCGAAAAGCCACACATCGACGAACTGATCGCTGCGCTGGACCGCGCTTTTGCTGAGGTGAAAATCTAATGGCAACCCCAACCCTTACCGCTCCCATCGTCCCCAACTTCATCGGCGGCGCATGGCAAAGGCCCGAACAGAACGAATTTTGGCCCGTCCACAACCCCTCCACCGGCGATGTCATTGGGCACACGCCGATGGGCAATGCAAAGACGGTTGATGACGCCGTCGCGGCCGCGCTAAGAGCCTATGCAACCTGGAGCAAGATGCCGCCGAACAGCCGCGCGAGCATCTTTTTTAACTATCGCCAGCTCTTGGAACAGCATTTTGAAGAACTCGCACTGCTGGTAACCAAAGAAAACGGCAAGACCCACGATGAGGCCAAGGGCGACGTTCGCCGCGGCATCGAAATTGTCGAGTTTGCGTGCGGCATTCCCCACCTTTTGAAGGGCGAGGCCTTGCCCCAAGTCTCCGACGGCATCGACGGCATGACCACGCGCGAGCCGATTGGCGTTTGCGCCGGCATCACGCCGTTCAATTTTCCCGCGATGGTGCCGCTTTGGATGTTCCCCATCGCGATCGCTTGCGGCAACACGTTCATCCTGAAACCAAGCGAAAAGGTGCCGCTGAGCGCGGTTCGCCTGGCGGAGCTTTTCCAAGAAGCTGGGTTGCCCGATGGCGTTTTTAACATCGTCAATGGCGGCAAAGATGTTGTGGATGCGCTCTGCACCCACCCGGATATCGCGTCGGTCTCGTTTGTCGGCTCAACCGCGATTGCCAAGCACGTTTACACCCTGGGATGCTCCGCCGGCAAGCGAGTTCAATCCGCGGGCGGCGCAAAAAACGTCCTGATTGTGATGCCCGATGCTGAGCCGGATAGCACGCTGAAGGCGGTGATGGGTGCGGCATTTGGTTGCGCAGGCCAGCGCTGCATGGCGGGTTCGCTGTTGCTGACCGTGGGCGAAGCGCGCAATTTCAAAGACCAGTTGATCGGCGCGATGGATGACCTACGCGTGGAAGACACGGTGGCCAACCGAAGCGCCGAGATGGGGCCGCTTATCGACGGCAGCGCACAATCTCGCGTGAAAGGCTGGATCGACCGCGCGGTGGGCGATCAGGCTTCGATGGCTCGCGATGGGCGCGTCAACTTGCCGGATCGTGGCTTCTTTGTGGGGCCAACTCTGCTCGATGATGTCCGTCCCGGAATGGCGATTTTTGATGAGGAAGTTTTTGGTCCCGTGCTTTCGATGACCAAGCCCAAAGACCTGACTGAGGCCATCTCGCTCGCGCATTTGAGCGGATATGGAAACGGCGCCAGCATCTTTACGACGAGCGGCGCATCGGCGCGGCAATTTGTGCGCGAGATTCCCTGCGGCATGCTGGGCGTAAACGTTGGCGTACCGGCTCCGATGGCACTGTTCGCTTTCTCTGGCTGGGGCAATTCGTTCTTTGGCGATTTGCACGTGCAGGGCACCGAAGGCGTGCTTTTCTATACGCGCCAAAAAGCGGTGCTAACGCGCTGGGACTCCCGCGGCGAACGCAAATTGGGCTGGTAATTAACAACAAAACCTCCCGGGGGAGGTTGGTTGTTTGGCCCCGGACGGTAGCCCTTGGTTTACCCTATGGGTGAATCCTGCAAGACTTTCGTCTCTTATTGGAGAAGCGATGCAGGCTCCTATCAGATAGGGTAATACTACCGAAAAGCAAGTGGTTTGTCAAGGGGCTTTATGAGCACTTTAGGGTTGGACTTAGGAACAAATTCTATTGGATGGGCAATTTTGGAAGGCACAGCCAAGGATCCATCTGGCGTCATCGCTTTGGGTTCTAGGATTTTCGCTGACCCGCTTGAGCCGAAGTCCAAAGAGCCACTAAATGTCAGCCGAAGAAACGCGAGGGGCCAGCGAAAGCTGATCGCGAGACGGCGATTGCGCAAGGAACTTCTAAGACGACAGCTGGTTGCTGCCCTACTTCTTCCGCCACAGAAAACGGCTCAAGAAGACCTTATGAACGATCACGCGTTCAATCCGTACGCACTTAGGCGCAAGGCGTTGGATGACGCGCTAACACTTCACGAGTTTGGACGGTGCCTTTTTCACCTTTGCGTGCGCCGGGGATTTAAGAGTAACCGAAAGGCCGCATTCTCTCATCGCTTCGCAGATCCAGATGTCATGGCGATTCTCGAAGAGGAAGAGGCGGGCCGGTTGAGTGACGCGAACGAGCCGGAAACTAAGGAATCTCAAGAGGACAGGAAGGAAACTGAGCAGGTCAAAAAGGCAATTGGCGAACTCAAAGCCCAGATGCAACTCGCTAACGCCAGAACACTCGGCGAGTTTTTTGCGCTCCAATTGGACGCTGGAGGCAAGGCTAGACGAACCGATGGGGAAACCGCGAATACCGAGAGATCGCAGTACGAAGAAGAGTTCGAACTGATCTGGGAGGCGCAAGCCAAGCACCATCCAAGGGTTTTAACCGAGAGACTGAAGGCACAGGTCTACCAAACAATCTTTTTCCAAAGGCCACTCAAAATCCAGCGGTTCACAAAGGAAGTTTGCCGCTTTGAAACCAACAGAACCCGCGCGATGAAAGCCCATCCCATCGCACAAGAGTTTCGGATTTGGCAAACCATCAACAACATACGCGTGAGACAGCCCGATTCGTGGGAAGAGCGGCCGCTATCCACTGACGAGAGGCAGAAAGCAGTTCAACTCCTCAAGACAATGAAAGAAGCCTCTTGGGCAGGCCTCAGAAAGGCAACTGGCCTCAAAGGGTTGGTCATCAACCTCGAAGAAGGCGGCGAATCGAAGATCAAAGGTGATTCAACGGCGGTGCGCTTGCGCAAGGTGCTTGGCGACCGACTCGATGCCATGGACCAAGAAGCTCAGGAAAACCTAACGTACGATCTGCTTAACATCGATTTGAAAGATGGACTCATAAAGCGGCTGAGAGGGCCCGAATACGGGTTCGACGCCAAAACGGCATATCTCCTTGCTACTACCGAGTTAGAACGCGGAACGTCAAGCCTTAGCGTTAAGGCCATGCGAAAGCTGTTGCCCCACCTTCGTGAAGGCAAGAGGTACGACGAGGCATGCCAACTCGTCGGTTACTTACGCCCAGACCAACTGGATTTGGAGGGCCTTGACTACTTGCCCGAGCCGCCGAGTGCTCGAAACCCGGTCGTCACGCGTTGCCTTTACGAATTACGTAAGGTCGTCAATGCAATCATTCGAACGCACGGCAAACCCGACCATATCCACGTCGAACTCGCTCGAGATATTAAACTCACTAAGAAGCAAAAGGAAGACATCGAAAAACAAAATCGGATCAACCGAGCGCAAAACGAGAAAGCCCGCGAAGCTCTTAGCAACCACAGCGCGTTCATAGACAAAGAGCCAACCCATGCCGATCTTGAAAAATATCGCCTATGGGTGGAATCCGAGGAGACTTGCCCCTACACGGGCCGTCATATTGCACTTGCCGAGCTTTATTCCCAAGATTGGGACGTCGAACACATCATTCCCTATTCGCGTTCCTTCGATGATTCGTTCCGCAACAAGACGCTTTGCTATGCTCCGTTCAACCGCAGCGTAAAGAAAAACCGCACACCGCGCGAGGCAATGGAAGGCACGCCGGAGTACGATCAAATGCTCCAACGCGTTATGGAGCTTAAGTACATGAAAAAAGGGAAAAAGGCGCTCTTTCAACGCGAAGTGAACGAAGAAGACGTCGACAAGTTCCTGAATCGTCAATTGGTGGATACCCAATATATCAGCCGGTTGGCGAGGGAATACCTAAGTCAACTTGGAGTCGAAGTCCAGGTAGCAAACGGCTCCGCGACGGCCGCACTTCGGCACAAATGGGGCCTAAACACCATTCTCGGCGAAGATGGCGCAAAGAATCGCGACGACCACCGGCACCACGCGATCGACGCCGTAGTCATTGCCCTAACGAGTCGTTCGCTGTTCCAACGACTCTCGACCATCAGCTCGAAGATCGGCGGCGCGGGCCTGAAGGATCATGATCTGCACGTCCCGGAGCCGTTCGCAGGATTTCGCCAGCGTGTAGCCGAGTTGGTCGATTTGATGATCGTGAGCCATCGCGTGGATCACAAGATTCGAGGAGCACTACACGAAGACACAGGCTATGGGAAGATTGGCCCCGGCCATTATGTCACCCGAAAGGCGATCACCGCTCTCACAAACGGAGAATTGGAGAGGGTGCGAGACGCCTCTTTGCGCAAGCTCATTGAGCCAGATGGGGATAAGCGCAAGAAACTCGATCCGGCGCGGCCACTCGTCATCACCGACCGACATGGAAAGGAGCACGTGATCAAGCGGGTTCGCATTGATGTGACCAAGGGAGACGAAAAAATGGTGGGAATCAAGGACGTCGGTGGGTCAGAATACCGCTTCCATCCCAAAGGCTCCAATCACCACGTCGAAGTTCTCACGAATGCCGACGGTGACCGAAAATACTTGGTAATCAGTATGATCGAGGCCGCTCGTCGCGCCGCCGCCGGCAAACCAGTCATTCAGCAGGACCATGGCCCGGATTGGCGGCTCCTGATGGCGTTCCACGCGAACGATGTGTTGCGGTGTGAAGGCTTGCCGCATGAGTTGTATCGGGCGGTGAGTTTTAGCCCGGCAAAACCTGTGTACCTGGTTCTCCGCCAACTGGACCAAGCTGGGGAGACGAAGGAGAAATTGGGCGTGGCGTCAGCCAAACCACGGACGGATGTGCTGTTACAGTCCGACTCCGCATTAAAGTCCATACTCTCGGTAGTAAACGTGGACGTCTTGGGACAGGAGCGCTAAATGAGTCACCGGGTGGTGGAGGTGAGCACGGCCAGTTTCCTCACCGCCACGCTCACCCATCTCGTGATACAACAGCAAGGAGAAGTAGTCGCGCGCGTCCCAATTGAGGATCTCGGCATGCTTATCATCGATGGGCATGGACACGTGATTACCCATGAGCTCATTGCCCAACTCGCG
>CAYRAX010000150.1:6420-6784 GCA_964422285.1 uncultured Chthonomonas sp. | reverse complement strand
CGCGCCTGAGGCATATTATGGCGCAATCCGCGATGTCCCATACTATCAATCATGTCGGATGCATTCGTTGGGTCGCACAACCCCTACCTCAAAGCCCAGTTGAGCGAGGAGGATCTGGTCGCTGATCCCGTCGAACAACTGGATCTTTGGCTTCACGATGCCGCCGACGCGGGGTGCATCGAGCCGAACGCGATGTGCCTGGCGACCACGAATGCCGCGGGTCGTGCTCGGTGCCGCATGGTGCTCTTGCGCGGACTGGATTCGGGTGGTTTGCGGTTTTTCACGAACTACGATAGCGATAAGGGCGCGGAGCTCGCGGCGAATGACCAGGCTAGCGTCTGCTTTTGGTGGCCCTCGCTGGAGC
>CAYRAX010000150.1:0-6410 GCA_964422285.1 uncultured Chthonomonas sp. | reverse complement strand
GGAAGGGAAGGTACAGGTTTTGGCCGCGCGAGACTCGGACGCTTATTTTGCGTCCCGACCCGCGGATAGTCAGGCAGCGAGCGCGGCGAGCCCCCAAAGCCGCGTGATCACAAATCGAGACTCCATTGAACGATCGATGTCGGAACTGATGGCGCAGTATCCGAATGGTGTTCCTCGCCCGGCTCACTGGGGCGGCTATCTGCTGGTGCCGGATCGATTTGAGTTTTGGCAGGGAAGGAAGGCTCGCCTG
The DNA here is from genome assembly GCA_964422285.1 of uncultured Chthonomonas sp. GTDB lineage: Bacteria > Armatimonadota > Fimbriimonadia > Fimbriimonadales > Fimbriimonadaceae > UBA2391. The sequence continues at coordinate 6,160 of CAYRAX010000150.1, read as the reverse complement.
CATGACCGCTTTGTTTACCGGCTCGTGGGCGGCGAGTGGACGATCGCGCGTCTCGCGCCTTAAGGTTCAATGGAAGTAAGAATCATGCCCGAAGAAGTCCGAATAATCACCGAAGCCCGCGAGGCCGAGAGCCTATCGCCCCACGCCATGCTCGCGCAGAACTCAGAAGGCAGAACCAAACCCGAAGACCAGGACCCCATTCGAACCTGTTTCCAGCGCGACCGCGACCGCATCCTCCACAGCAAAGCCTTCCGGCGGCTCAAGCACAAAACCCAAGTTTTCATCGATCCCCAAGGCGACCACTACCGAACCCGCATGACCCATAGCCTGGAGGTCGCCCAAATCGCCCGAACCATCAGCCGCGCGCTCAGGCTCAATGAAGACCTGACCGAAGCCATCGCCTTGGGCCACGACGTCGGCCACACGCCATTTGGACACGCCGGAGAGGCCGCCCTCGACGAGGCGCTTCAAGAACGCAACGAGCCAAACCGGCCCCAACACTTTCGCCACTACGAGCAAAGCCTGCGCGTCCTAGACATCATCGAGCCTCTGAACTTGACCCAAGAGGTTCGCGCTGGGATCGGCGGGCACAGCAAGGGGCGCGGCGATTTGACCGCGTTCGATGGCGAGCCGACGAGCACGCTCGAAGCCGCGGTAGTCCGCATCAGCGACCGCATCGCTTACCTGAACCACGACCTTGACGACGCGATTCGGAGCGGCATGCTGAGCGAATCACCGGGCTGGCTGGCTCCGTTGGGGCAATCGCACGGCGCGCGCATCAGCGCGATGGTGCTCGATGTAATCAGCTGCAGCATCGACCAGCCCGCGATCAAGATTAGCCCTGAAATGCTCGCGATCTTGAACCAGATGAAAGAGTGGCTGTTCGAGGAGATCTATACGCGCTATCCCGTGGTTTATCCCGATATCAACAAGGCCAAGCAGGTCGTCCGGCACCTTTTCCATCATTTTTGCGAGAATCCGTTGCCCGAAGGCTATTCGGGAATTCAAGGCGCAGTGGATTACGTTGCAGGAATGACTGATCGGTTTGCCATCGCCCGCTATCGAGAAATCTGCATTCCTTCGGCATTTCGGGATAGCCCCAGCTTCTAATCGCCAGAAAAACTACCTAATTCTTGTACTGCGCAAGGGTTTTGGCATGGGCCTTGCTGTCCTCTTGCTTCGGGCACGTTGCGTGCATCGAATCGAGGATTGAATACCATGAAGAAGTTACTCATTTTGGGCGCCTGTATTCCGGCTCTGGCGCTGGCGGACGCATCGAGTGCCGACCTTAAGTTCAAAGGAATCGGCGCTGGATCGAGCGGACAAATCGAAATCTACGGCAAGAAACTCAACGTTGGCGTGGTTCAACAAAAGTTTCATATGTCGAACGTCACCAAGGGTAGCAGCCTTTACGCAAAGAACAATCAAGATCAGAACGTTTACTGCGTAGATCTCTCCCAATGGACGGATACCAAGGACACCAACAAGTACTGCATCGTTACGGCAGACCAATTGGACGCCTTGAAAAACTGCCCGGGCCAAGCCCAGCGAATCGCAGCACTCAACTCGCTGTGGGATTGCGGTTTGACCGGCAAATTCGGAAACGCTTGGGAAACCACCAACAACGACTACGCAACCGCGTTCCAGTTGATGGCTTGGGAACTTGAATACGACTTTAACGGCGCGGCCAATTCGGTCAACCTGGGAAGCGGCAACTTCAAGTACAACACGAATATGACGGCGGGCGCCGTTTCGATCTTCAATGAGCTGAAGTCGAAAGTCGTGGATTGCAAGCCAAACGTTCCGAACAACAGCGTCGTTTACTTGAAGAACGATTGCCTTCAAGACTACGTCTGCCCGGTACCTGAGCCTTCGACCTGGGCCGCAATGGCTGCTGGCGTGGCGATCCTCGCTCGCCGCCGACGCAAGAACTAATAGTCTCGCGACCGGTCACACAGCACCCTGTAGCCGCAACCCCGTAAACCATGGGGTTGCGGTCTTCATTTACAAGACATTAGCCCCGTATTTTTGTCTGAATTTGTTGGATTCTCGGGGGTCAGAGCACGTTCTCCTAACCGCGACGATGTATCATAGAACCGTTTGGGTTGCGTCAACGCAACTTAGTTCGTGGTGGATAGGAGAAGATTTATGAACAAGAAATCCATGGCGATCGCATGCGTCGCCGCACTCGCGGTTACGCCTGCATTCGCAACATTTAAGACTGCCGGCCTCTGTTTTACGGGCTACCAGGCTGGTCGACCGACCGACATGAAGGTCGATGGCAAGAAGTACCGACTCGAAGCATGCAGCATCTGCTTCAACATCAAGGAAGGCCAAGGCCCCCTCGCTCCGTACAACAATACGGTGCAAAAGTTCTTCTGCGCTGAAGTTTGCCAACCGGTGAACACCAACAAGAATCAGTGCGAAACCTACAAGATCGTTGCGATTCGCGACCTCTCGGTCCTCCAAGGTGCTCAGTATCGCGATCAAAAGGCTGATGCCGTTTGCAAGCTGATGAACATGACGACGAGCAACTCCAAGAATGCGTTCCAAACGCACAACATGGACTACGCTCAAGCGTTCCAGCTGATGACCTGGGAATTGCTGTACGATTTCAACGGCAACTTCAACTCGATCGACCTCAACAATGGACGATACAAGGGCCTGAGCATTCCTAATGCTGCAGTTGCCGCGTTCAACTCGATCAAGCTCGACCTGCAAAATTGGAACAAGGCTTGCGACCCGACAAAGGTCGTCGCGCTCACCAACAGCTCGAAGCAAGACGTGATTTTCGCAGTGCCCGAGCCTTCCACGATCTTCGCGATGGCCGCCGGTGTTGCGATTCTCGCTCGCCGACGACGCAAGTAATCGCGTAGTCTGACAACACACAAATTGATGCTCTGGCTTTCGGGCTAGGGCATCAATTTTTTGTAAGGTCTAGGAGCAGACCGAACTCGACGCTCTCGTCCGGGTCACCCGGGCAAACACGCTCGCCGACGATCTCCGCTCCCGTTGAGATGTACATCTGGTGAGCTTGCGTGAATCGCTTATCTGACCAGATTTCAACCTGATTGCGCGCTAGTTCGCGTGCCTTCGCGATGCTCAGATCAAGAATTGAGCGACCAATCCCACGGCGCCGCGCATCAGGCCGAACATAAAACCGCACGAGTTCGGCGCTCGTTCCTGCAATCCGAGGGTCGCCTTCGAATTCAACCACCTGACCCAACTCGCCGGGCACCACTTCGTGCCAGGTGATTCCACCGCATCCCAGAATCTGATTGCCCACCTCGGCGACCCAAAACGACGCCAAGGCCGGATCAACATACTCGCTAAGATCGTACAGGTCGGCGTGGTAGCCGCTTGGATCCCAGGTAAATCCGTATTCGTCATAAACCGATTTGACGCAGGCTGCAACTTCGGCAGCATCGGCAAGGCGAACAGGTCGGATCAGCACGCGAGCTAGCTTACCGCGCAATTTTGAGGCGCAAAGTGGTATGATCTGGAGTCCGCGTGTATGCGCGGAACATTTGGCTTCGCAGTCGAAGAAGCAGGCGTCCCACTTTCCGAGTTGGGCAACGCACAAACCGCTCCACCGCACGAATGAAGCTACGCCGAGTAGGGCTTGCCATCGTGGCAACGTTCACTCAAAAAATCTATGGAGGCAAGCATGCTACCGGGAATTCTCGGAACAAAAGTTGGCATGACGAATATCTTTGACGATGAAGGTCGAAGATTGACGGTGACCGTAATCCAAGCGGGCCCCGTTTTCGTCACGCAACTAAAAACGATTGAAAAGGACGGCTACTCATCCGTTCAAGTTGGATTCGGCGAGCAGAGCGTCAAGCACGTTTCGTTCCCCAAATTTGGTCACCTCAAGAAGGCAGGACTCAGCCAAAACTTACGCCACCTGCGCGAATTTCGAGTGGAAAAAACCGACGGTTTTGAACTCGGGCAAGAGATCAATGCCGACGTTTTCGCCGAAGGTGATGTGGTTACCGTGACGGGCACGAGTAAAGGTAAAGGCTTCGCCGGCGGTGTGAAGCGATACCACTTCCGCGGCCAGCACATGACCCACGGCTACATGACCCACCGACGACCGCTTTCCAGTGGTGCAACCGGACCACAACGCGTCTTTAAGGGAACCCGCAAACCAGGCCGAATGGGTGGCGAAACCGTCACGCAAAAGGGCCTGAAGGTTGTGAAGGTTGACGCCGAGCGTGGACTAATCTTGGTCGACGGTAGCATCCCCGGCGCGAACGGAAGCCTCGTGACCATCAACAAGGTGGTGAATTAATGGCAACCCTAGAGATTAAAGATAGCAAAGGCAAAGCCGTTGGCAAGCTCGAACTGAGCAAGCTCATTGGCGCTGCCGAGCCCGCGATGAGCGTGCTCCACCGAGCGGTTGTCGCCGAAGAGGCAAATACCCGCCAAGGAACGCAGAAGACCAAGACTCGCAGCGAAGTTCGTGGCGGCGGTCGAAAGCCATATAAGCAAAAGAAGACCGGTAACGCCCGACAAGGCACGATCCGAGCTCCGCACTATGCCCACGGCGGCATGGCGCTCGCGATTACGCCCCGCGCATACACCAAGAAGCTCAACAAGAAGGAGCGACGCGGTGCACTGCTTGGTGCGTTGAATGCCCAAGTTGAAGCCGGGAACGTGATCGTTACCGACAAAATTTCGTTTGAGCGACCGTCGACTAAGGCGGCCACTGAGCTTTTGAAAACGCTCGGTGCCAGCGAGGCGAAGCGTGTTCTCGTGATCTTGCCTGCCTACGATGAGATGGCTTACAAGAGCCTTCGCAACATCGAAGGTGTGGTCGTGCGAACCGCGCCAGCCAAGCAAGCGCCAGCCGCACCAGCCGACGAAAAGAAGGCCAAGAAGAAGGTCACCGAACAAGTCAAGTCCGTTGCATTCAGCACGCGCGATGTGCTCATCGCGCACAAAGTGGTGGTCGTCGCGGACGCGTTCAAGGCAATGGAGGAGGTCTGGGCCTAATGAAAAGTCCATACGATATTATCGTTCGGCCGCATATCACCGAAAAGTCGGTTGCCATGAGCTATGGCAACCCGAACTTGAAGGAAGAAGACGTCAAGCGCAAATACACGTTTGTCGTCGCCGCCGATGCGAACAAAATTGAAATCAAACAAGCGATCGAAGCCATTTACAATGCCGGAAAAACCAAAAAGGATAAGGGCATCGAAGTGGAAAAGGTCCACACCGTGTCGATGAAGGGTAAGCGCAAACGAGTTGGCCAGCGCAAACCCGGCAAGCGACCCGACTGGAAAAAGGCAATTATCACCCTCGCAAAGGGTCAGTTGCTTGAGGATTACGGAGTCTAAGAATGCCGGTAAAAAGACATAAACCTACTTCGCCTGGTCGGCGTCATGCCATCACGTCGACATATAGCGAAATCACTAAGGGTAAGCCAGAAAAGAGCTTGACCGCTCCGCTGAAAAAATCAGGCGGTCGCAATAGCTATGGACGAATCACTTCGTTCAACAAGGCTGGCGGCAACAAACGGCGCTACCGAATCATCGATTTCAAGCGAGATAAGGACGCCATGGACGCCAACGTCATCGCGATCGAATATGATCCTAACAGAACTTGCCGAATCGCGCTGGTTCAATACGAAGACGGCGAGAAGAGATACATCCTCGCGCCGAAAAACGTTACAGTTGGGACCAAGATTCGAAGCGGCGAAGGCGCAGACATCTTGCCAGGGCACTGCTTGATGCTGAAGGATATCCCGCTCGGTACGCTCGTGCACAACATTGAATTCCAACCAGGTAAGGGCGGACAGATGGTGCGCAGCGCTGGCGCCTCGGCCCAGGTTATGGCAAAGGAAGGAACCTACGTCACCCTCCGATTGCCATCCAGCGAAATGCGACGCGTGTTCTTCACGTGCAAAGCGACGGTCGGCGAAGTCGGCAACGCAGAGCACGAAAACGAGCAACTCGGCAAGGCCGGAAAGTCTCGCGGATTGGGACGCAAGCCCCACGTTCGCGGCGTCGTTAAGAGCCCGCGCGATCACCCACACGGTGGTGGCGAAGCCAAGTCGCCCGTCGGACGCCGCAAGGGTCCCGTCGATCGATGGGGCAACAAAGCCCAAGGCCGACGCACGCGCTCAAACAAGCGCACCGACCGGTTCATCGTTCGA
>CAYRAX010000149.1:0-6809 GCA_964422285.1 uncultured Chthonomonas sp. | reverse complement strand
AGTTCATCGATGAGCAACACTGGTCGCCGACCCGCATCGTAATATGCACGAACCCTGACCCGAGAGCCGAGCATTTTCGTTATGCTTTGCGATATCGTTTTCGGCGTACCGTTGATGAACCGAGTTCCATAAAAAACGGTGGTCGTTGTTGCATCGGTAAACCGCATGACGGCGTACTGGTCTTCCCCTCGATCCTTGCCGGCAGAAGGGCTCTTTGAATACGCGATAATGGTTGGCCGATTGGTCGAAGAATTTGCAGTGACTAATGGCCCGGGATCGGCTTGCAATGTTCCACTTTGCTCGGTCCCGGCGGCACCACCGCCACCGCAACCGGACATGAGCAGCGCTATCCCGCACCAAACAACAATGAGTAACTTTTTCACTAGCATCTACCTACTACAGTATCGAACAACAATGCTCGCAAATATTTATTGAGGCACAACGGTACCAAGCACTTGGGTCCCAGAGGTAGTATAGCGCTTCCATATCAGCGCGCGGAACGGAGCTCTGCCACTGAGGCCCTGGGTGGGATTGCGACGCCAATCCGAGTACTTAAAGTTCAGATAAGGCACGTCAATTAGTCGGTCCTGATCTTCTGCGACATAGCTGGAAGATCCAGGCGCTGAATCAGTTTTTAACGTGATAGGATTTGGTACAGCGCGTAGATCAAATACAAGGTAAGCAACTTTTCCTCGATTAAGTAAAGGAGTGAACGTTGTATTGATCGGGTCGAACGACCTCGATTTCGCTAACACGTTTACAGTTGTGTCAGCAATAGCCTGCGTACCGACATAGGCGTTGGCCGATGCATTATATCCACCAGTAAATCCTGGCACGAACAATTTGTCGCCAGAGCTTATGGTTGTTATATCTTGGGTGGCCCCGTCCGGCTCGACAATGGTTAGCAATTGGCACTCACCTGCTAAGGCGTAAGTGTAGAAACTTCCTAACTCTTTTGCGCCGATAGCTTTCCAAAGCGGCCTGTCTGGCAGTTCTTCCTCAATGCTTGCGCCTTGGTTGTTTTTCATGTATGCAGATGAGTACGACTCCATCACGCCGTATGCCATAGTACCCTGACTAAATCGCAACATTTCTTCTTGCGTTAATCCTTGCGCCGAGCGAATAGTATTTACCAATGGGCTGCGAGCATCACCGAGCGTTTGACCCAGCGTTATCTCATCGATTACTGGTGAGGCAGTTTTTGCGATCGGCGGCTCTAAGATGCTTTTGAGAAATGCCCAAGTTGGCACTCCTATCGATGAAGCTGGTGCCCTCGAATGCTCGTCATGATCGCTCGGCAATATTGATCCAACTGAATCGCGCTCGCGGGAATCAACATTCCACGGTGTTCGACTAATGGCGCGAATATAGAACGATTGATAGTCGTATCGTCCTGGCTTGGAAGCTGTCAGGCTCGTAAAGGTTCCGGATGCTTCGTACAATTGCTGGAGTTGGCTCTGCGTTGCAATGCTCGCGGTGACCCATGTTCCAGTTGAATTGTCAGTTTGGAGTGCGTGCGCAAGTGCGCGATCTTTGTCGAGCACAAACAAAGTTGCGCCACTCGTTTCATATTGAATAACGATTGACTTCAGACTGAACTCGTCGAACAGCAACACGGGCCGACGGTATAAGTCATAAAATGTTCTAACGCGTAGATTCGATGGCAAAAACTGGGTGATGCTCTGGCTTACGCTTTTGCACGTACCATTGAGAAATCGCGTGCCATAAAACACTGTTGAACTTGCCTCATCCGCAAACTGCACAACCGCATATTGTTCAATGCTTCGATCGGATCCCGCCGCCCCACTATTGGCGAAGGAGATAATCTTCGGCGATGCTTTTGGTGCTGGAGCCTGCACAGGCGCCGCGCCTCCTCCGCCTCCACCGCAACCGGTCGCGACCGCCATGCATACCAGCCAGCAAGCAATTCGCCTTACGCGCACCATAGTCATGACACTATTGTACAACGACTTTCGCATGATCCCAAGCGCAAATTTGAGGTCAAACAAACGCAGCACAAGCCCATTCGGACTTGTGCTGCTATACGAATCGAACGGCGAGCACTTAGGCTTCGTGTGGGTAGATGCTTACGCGGCGCTTATTTTCGGGGCCTTCGAACTTGACGACGCCATCGGCCAGTGCAAACAACGTGTGATCGTTGCCGATTCCGCAGTTGACGCCTCGGTGGAATTGGGTGCCACGCTGGCGAACGATGATCGAACCAGCTTTGACGACCTCACCCGAGAATCGCTTGACGCCCAAGCGTTTGGAATTCGAATCTCGACCGTTGCGGGATGAGCCTTGTCCTTTTTTATGTGCCATTACTTGCCTCCGCTGACCTCAAGGATGCGCAACTTGGTTTGTGGCTGTCGGTGGCCCCATCGCTTGCGCTCGTTCTTCTTGGGCTTGTAGTTAAATCCGTTAATCTTGGGCCCTTTTTCTTGGGCGACGATTTCGGCCGTCACCTTTGCGCCTTTGATGAATGGCGAGCCCAGCTTGACCTTGCCGCCATCACAAACCATGACGACCGACTCCAGTTCCACCTTGGCCCCAGGTTCACCGTCGAGCTTTTCGACGATGACGAGGTCGTTTTTCTCCGCTTTGTACTGCTTTCCGCCAGTCTTAATAATCGCGTACATGGTTCAACTCGTAGGAAAATTTGGTCGGCAGAGCATCATGCTCGGCCGCGAAGTGAAATTATGGCACGAATCCGCCCGTTCGCGCAAGCTCACTTTGAACTTTTGATGTTGCGAGTGCGAGATCGAATCAGTCGCTCGCGGTGATCATTCAAAGGACAAACGGCTCGAACCCCCAAAACATTGGCAATTTCAACCGCCATCGACCATTTTTGTGGATTCACCTTGCCATCTCGGCACTTTCGTTCGTCAATATTATAGCGTGGGCAATCGAAGCAGTCCATGAGTGAATTTGTCCTATGTTATCCGCTTTCATCGTTTCCATCTGCATGAATCAGCCGCCATCGGCGACGATCGACTTTAAGGACGCGGTATTTACGATTCAGACGTCTGGTGGAGTCGAAAAGGTGAAACTCGCCGCTGATTCCGGCACCACACCCGGCAAATTTGACTTTACCGATCAAGGCACAAGGGTCTATTTTGACGGCAATAAGCTCACGGTTCGCAAGGGCAAATACGCGCGCTCGACCCAATTTCCCGATATTCCCACTTCGCCGCGCCTGTTCAGCAAGGAGCAAATTCAGGAGACCGTGCAGACGATCGAATCTGGCGCGATGAGCCGAGCCGCCAGCGCGATCACCGGCTATGAACTGCTCGGCAATTCACTCATATTGATGCTGCGATGGAACGCTCAGGGCAAGCCAGCATTCGAAGCGCTGGTGTCGTTCGATCTTTCCGCCGCGCAGCCTTGGTTCAAAGTGCTGTACAAAATGCCAGGGATTTCGCTAACCCCGGTCGCTACAAAGGTTTCTGATGAGCTTTTCGTTGAAGGCGGTCGCCTTGGTTCAATTGGCCGCCAGGGCGAGCGATGGGGCCTTTCCACTTGGGATCTGCAAGAGCAGTTCATCCGCTTCTTTCCCATGGGATCTGGCTTGGCTCGATACTCGATTCCCGACAAAGATATTAAGCGCGTGCTGTTTGTCGAGCGCACGGAATATGGCACTTGGTTGGCGGGTAGCGTCGAACTCACCACGCTTGACCGCACCGATGTCGCCGAGTCGCGTGACAAAGTCTCCTTTGTTTCGGCCGAACCAGCGATCTTGCGCATCGACTCGACCCAATCGTGCCGAATCCGGTATGCGGATAGCGGCCTAGAGCAGCAATTTGCGCCGTGGACAGCGGCAAGGCTGACTAAGGCGGGCCTGCTCACTTGGCGTGCAGCTCAAGCTCCAACCAACGCCGTGCTCTATGCAAAAGATTCCTGGAAGCCAGTCGCTGAGTGGGCCGCCGCCGCCAAGCCGGGTTCATAAATCGTTAACAATTTCGCACGCTGTAATTGAGTTTTCGGCAAGCCACCTGCCGACAATTTGGGGTACAAGCAGGTAAGAAAATGGGGCAGTATCTTCCGTGTTTTAAGGCTTATGATGTTCGGGGCAAAGTTCCCTCCGAATTGAACCCTGACGTGGCTTATGCCATTGGCCGCGCATTCGCGATTGAAGTTCAACCGAAGACGGTTTGCATCGGCTACGATATTCGCCTCAGCGGCCCGGAGCTTGGAAAAGCGTTGACCAAGGGCCTGAATGATGGCGGCGTCAATGTGGTTGACTTGGGCATGGTCGGCACCGAAATGGTCTACTTCGCGACCGCGCACTATGGCTACGATGGCGGAGTAATGATCACCGCCAGCCACAACCCGCCGGAATACAACGGCATGAAGATGGTGCGGTCCGAAAGCCGGCCGATCAGCGGCGACAGTGGCTTGTTCGCCATCGAAAAGTGCGCATTTGATGCCAATTTTGGCGCGGCAAAGACCGGCGACGTCACGCCCAACAACGTATACAAGGATTTCATCCAGCACCTGAGCCAGTTTGCCGACCTCAAAAACTTGAAGCCAATGAAGGTTTTGGCGGATGCAGGCAACGGCGCGGCAGGTTTGGCGATGCGCGAGCTCATCCCGCACATGTCGCTGCAGGTCGAGGAAATGCTATTCGAGCCGGACGGCCACTTTCCACACGGCGTTCCGAACCCGATCTTGCCCGAGTCTCGTAAGCGCGTCGAGGACAAACTCGCCGCTGGCGGCTATGATTTTGGCGTCGCTTGGGATGGCGACTATGATCGCTGCTTCTTTTTCGATGAGAAAGGCGCGTTCATCGAAGGCTACTACATCGTTGGCGTATTGGCCCAGGCGCTTTTGAGCCAAGACCCAAGCCAAACGATTATCTACGACCCCCGGCTGGTCTGGAATACGCTTGATATCGTTAACCGAATGAAGGGTCGCGCGGTGATCTGCAAGTCGGGGCACGCGTTCATTAAGGAAAAAATGCGCGCCGAAGACGCCAGCTACGGCGGCGAAATGAGTGCACACCACTATTTCAAGGGTCACTGGTATTGCGATAGCGGGATGATTCCGTTGATCCTGATCGCCGATCTGCTGACCAAAACGGGCAAAACGATGGGCGAGCTTGTCGGCGAAATGATCGCCAACTACCCCTGCAGCGGCGAAATTAACTCGACCGTGGAGAGCGTGCCGGCCGTGCTCCAAAAGATCGAATCCCGCTACAACAGCGGAAAAGTTGAGAAAATCGACGGCCTGAGCGTGGAATTCGACGATTGGCGGTTCAATTTGCGCGGATCGAATACGGAGCCGGTGATTCGGTTGAACGTGGAGAGCCGAGGAAACGCGCCCCTGATGCAGGAAAAGACTGACGAGTTGCTCGCTCAGATTCGGGAGTAGCAGCCGATGGTCGGCATCATCATGGGAAGCGAATCCGACCTGCCCACCATGCAGGATGCAATTGACACGTTGCGCGAATTCGGTGTGGCCCTCGAAGTGGACGTTGTCAGTGCACACCGTACACCAGACAAAATGGTTTCTTACGCAAAATCGGCCAAGGATCGCGGCCTCAAGGTGATCATTGCGGGAGCAGGTGGCGCCGCCCATTTGCCCGGCATGGTCGCGAGCCTGACGCCTCTTCCGGTGATCGGCGTGCCCGTTCCTTCCAAGCACATGCAGGGCCAAGATTCGCTACTCAGCATCGTTCAGATGCCAAAAGGCGTGCCCGTCGCGACGGTGGGAATCGGCAATTCGACGAATGCGGGGCTGCTCGCGGTTCGAATCCTCGCGCTATCCGATCCTGGGCTGGCTTCGGCGCTGGCCGATCACGTCGAATCGCAAAAAGACGCGGTCAAGGCGATGTCGGACCGCGTTTCGAGCCCCAAATCGTAGAGCTTTTGGCGCAATAACCCGATACTTTAGCTTAATGTATTGGGGTAGTCGCCTGTGAAAGTCGGAGATCTGGTCGGTTTCCGAATCCGGCTAGTGTCTGAAACAACCCAGAAAGCCTATGGCGGCTGGGTTGTTGGCTATGATCTGGACGCATTGGAAATCAAACTCACGGCGCGCAACTTTGAGGCTACACCGGGGCGCTGGCTGGCGTTTGTGGTTCACTCGGACGGCGAAGTCGTGCTGCCGGTTCGACTCACCAAGCATGATGGCAAGCGGCTTTTGGTCTCGGTCGTTGGATTTGCTCAACTTAGCGCCAACAAGCTTGATGCGCGGCAATGGCATTGGAAAGTCCACGAACTGGTTGTTAACGACATGGACCTCCCGGTCATGGTGTCCGATATCTCGGCGAACGGTATCGGAATCGTCAGCGAGCACTTCATCGCGACCGGCACCCGCATAAAAGTTGAGATTCCCGGCCGCAACGAGGACTTCTTGCTTTCTGGGACTGTGATACACGCCAGTACAGCGGAAGATTCGGGTCTGCACCGCCTTGGAGTGCAGCTGGACCAGATGGACCGCGCAACCCGGGCTCGCTGGAACGTGTTTCTGAATGGCGATGAGCCGCTCCTGGAAAAGCCAGTTTTCGTGCCAGACAGTGGCAAAAAGTCTCGCAAAGACTCGGTCCGAATTTTGCGCTTGGCTTCGTAGGTCAATCCTGTCGGCAGAGCCGCGCGAGCGTTGCGTCCATGATCTCGGGCGTTTGCGCGGTCACCGCAAACACGATCGACTCACGATAGATGCGTTGCGCGCGGTGGGCTAAGCTATTCGCGGCACCACTAGCCGCAACTACCCCGGCCATCGCGCAACGCCCTGCCAGCTCCACCGACCAGGCCCGAACCTGATGACGCTCTGCCGTGGAAAGCTCTTCCTTACCAGCAATCGTTCGG
>CAYRAX010000148.1:0-6814 GCA_964422285.1 uncultured Chthonomonas sp. | reverse complement strand
AACGCAAGAACGGTCAGCGCCAGCAAAATCGACACGACAAACCCTGGCGAAGCGAGTGCGCGCTGTTCCAATTGTCCTTGCGAGCTTGAGGCTACGGTCGGCTTCGACGCGCTGCGTGCGGTCACCGAAAATCCATAAAGCCGCGAATTCGCAAATAGTGGTCGCCGGTTAGAAGTTGCCACCATCGAAATGCGCTTTTCCTGCCCGGGTCCGACCGCGACTTTGGGTGGCTCGAAGTCGAAAACCAACTCGTCATCGGTGTCGGTCGCCACGAATTGGATCGTGTGCTCTGAGTTACCCAAATTAAGAACGGTTAGGTTGAATGGGCAAGATTGCGCGGTTGTTGTGACCAGCCCTTTTTTCGGCGAAACGTCGAGGCTAATGTGGTGAAAATGGGTGACTTCAAGCGTCGCGGGGCATTCCGAGGATTCGCCGGAGTTGAGCGAACGAACCTTGACCACGAAGCTAAACGTGCCGGCAACGCTCTCCACCGCGCGTGGCGGATGAATCATCACCTTCTCCGTTGATGATTTTGAGGGGCCAATCGTGAATGTGGGTACAGGAATCGCGACCCATTCAGGGTCGATGCCCTCGACGGTTAGTTCAAAAAGATCCGGATCGAGGCCGTCATTGATGACCTCAACCGACAAATTCGCGTGCGCACCCGGTTCTACGGATAGCTCTTGCTGCACCAGGCGAACTTGAAAACTCATATTTGCTTCGCCTGAAATTGTAGCAGGTACTGCTACCATATAAAAATGATCGCAACCGCAATCGCGCTTTCGATGAGAGCCGCGCTGACATTTCAGATCGCCGAAGGCTCGCTTGTACCGCCCGAGCCGCTCCCTCTCGGCGGATATTCTGCGCGCAACCGGGCCAAATTTGTGCCGAGCGATCATCCACTGCGGGCGCGATCTCTCGTGATTTCGGATTCAAAATCGCGCGTTGCGCTGGTTTGCTTGGAGCTACTGACCGTTCCAGAAAGCCTCGCCCGCGAAGTTGGTGCCCGGGTTGGAAGCGATGTAAAGCTGTTTTTGTGCGCAACCCACACCCACTGCGCTCCCGATAGCCAAATGCTCAATGACCGGATGACCTTCGACGTGCCGGGCATCGCAAAATATCAGGCGAAATGGCTCACTTGGTACGCAGACCGAATTGCCGAGATTGTGCGAAAAAGCCTCGCTGCGCCGACCCACGCGATTGATCGTTGGGAGTTTAACGGAGGGATCAGCGATAGCAATCGCGGCCGCCGAGCGGGTGCGCATCCCTCCAAGTTGGTTAGCCGTTTGGGTTCTGCTGGTCAAAATTTGATTCTGCATTTTGCCGCTCACGCCACCTTGCATGACGAAAAGACCTTGACGGTTGACGGAGATTGGCCCGGCTCGGTGTTGGAACGAACGCCAGGAATCGTGCTGCCCGGCGCAATCGGCGACGTTTCACCAAAGGCGCAGGGCGAAAATGCGGACGTCCAAAGCGCGAACATGGCTCAATTGCTTCTCGGAGCAAACCTGCCCAACGCGTTCAAATGGACTTCGGATTCGCAAAAGCTGGCGTACCTAACCACGCCAATTCCCTTGCCTAAGCCCACGCCGCATCCAACATTTGCCAAAACCTACAACGTCACCCAAGGTGTCGCGCAGCTTGCGGTGCACGCGTTTGCCCCCAAGGCGGCCAATTTAACGCTGGTGCGGCTGGGGCCGGTGGCGATTGTCGGCGTACCGGGCGAACCGACCAGCGAACTCGGCGCGCGCATCCGACAATTTGGCAATCAACTGGGATTTGCCGAAACCTTGGTGTGCAGCCACGTCAACGGCTGGGCCGGATACATCCTTGCGCCGAGCGATTATGACCGCGGCGGATATGAGGGCACATTGAGCTTTTTTGGGCGAGATTTTGGAGATTCTTTAGTGCGAAGTGCCCACCAAGGACTGCAAGAACTGGCTAAGACCCCGTAAAGTTTGCGGTATGGAACTCAAAAGTAAGTTCAAACGTAGCGTTTATTAAGTCCCGTGAACCATAATACAAAGACTACCGTGGTAACCCATTACGAAGTTCTAGGCGTAGATCGCGCCGCAAAATCAACTCAACTTCGCCAAGCCTATCGGAAGCTAGCCCGCAAATTTCACCCAGACGTGAATGATGACCCTAAGGCGCACGAGAGGATGGCGGAAATCAACGCAGCATTTGAAACGCTCATCGATCCAGAGCGACGACTTGAATATGATGCGACCATCAAGCAGACGGTCGGCGTCACATCGGCTCGTGCCGATAACCGCGAATACAAAGAACCGGAAACGGTTAGTGTTAAGCTGGTTTATCGCCTTAAGGATCACCGAACGCCGATCTATGGCCTCAGTTTTGCCGAAGATACCAACCAATTGGTTTCTAGCGCATTTGATAACGAGGTGATCTGGTGGGATCCGATCAACTTTTCGGTGACCCGACGATTGAAGCTCGAAGGCGGCGTGGTCAGCACGATCAAGGCACTCGACCAAGACCGATTGGTCGCGGCGGGCTCCAGCGAGAGCATCGTCAGCGTTTGGGTGCTGGATGGCGATCGCATCGACTCGTGGCGCAACAGCCCGCTCGAATGGGTCAGTTGCGTTGGCGTTTCGCCCGAAGGCAAAAGCGTTGCGATGGGATCTGTGCACCATACGCTGCAGGTTTGCCGCTCCAAGAGTGGCGACGCGGTTTTCGCGGGTACGGGCCATAGCCAGGGCGTGACGGCGGTTGCGTGGTCCAGCGATGGAAGGTTTGTGGCGACCGGATCTGCCGACGCGACGGTCAAACTCTGGTCGGGCGTCAGTGGAAAAGAGTTGCACACGTTCAAGGCGATTCGGTCCACCGTTTCGGCTCTGGCGTTCAGCCCGGATAACGAGTACCTTGCCGTTGCCGCGGTCGATCTTTCGATTCGCATTTTCCGGCTGAGCGATTTGTCGCTGATCAAGACCTTCTTTGGTCACGAAAAGCCGATTGAGAGCATCGCATGGCACCCCGATGGAGTTCTGTTGGGCACGGTTTCGCGCGATGGCAGCGTTCGGCTTTGGAACGTTTTGCAGGGTAGCGGCCACGCGAAGATCGAAGCGAGTCCGCAACCGCTTAGCACGATCGCGTTCAGCCCGGATGGTCGCCACATGGCGGTCGGCGGCCTGGATAAGGTCCTGCGAGTGTGGGAACTTTCGTTTGCGGCCTCGTAAGTGAACCATGTGCGCGACAAAACAGTCTGGGTTCAACTCGTTGCCGAGTTGAACCCAGAACTTCGCTAGCCTTCCTTACTCGTTACCATAATTTGGTTCCTCGAAACTAAAGTAACCGACTTCATCGTCCATAAACGCTTTTGTGCTAGGCTGATGTGGTCGATATGATCGGAAATATATATGCGATGCAGTAACTGGGCGTTTACTAAGGTCAGCGAAGTTCTCATCGCACCACACCCAGACATTGCCGTAGTTCTTGAGTATGGTAACGCTGTCGTCCGGGTTGGCGTTAGGATAGTTGACCAACCACTTCCTATCCGGGACACCAGATAATACACTACTTGTCGCAAATAAGAACCAATCGCCTGGACCGCCATTCATTTGTATTCGCCTAAGCGAATTCTTGCCAAGATCAACGTAGGTCGGCGAAGCATTGTCTGGGATCCACCACGACGGTTGGCCCGTATTCAACTTGGCCACCAGGTGTTGGAGGTCCTTGCGGTCGGGCTCGCTAATCGGTTGGTACGTGCTAGCATATGCTCCAGTATTTTGCACAGCGTTCCAAGCCGCGGTGGGAAAAACAGCCGTTGGAAACGTCACCTTGATGGCTTGATACAAATTCCTGAGTTCGCTATAAAGTTGATTCGCAACTGAGCGCCGATAGTATTGCGGATCATACCAGTACCTAAAGGTTCCTATTCGCGAGTTAGCGTCAGGGTCTCCTAACGGGTCCAGAAGTTTCCCCCGCGCGACGTTGGTTCTTAGTGGATGGTCCACCGCCGCGTCGAATCCATTCTTGCGCATGAGGTTGAATCGTCCGCCATTACTCATGATAGCTGTTTGACAGTCCGAAAAACTATTCCAACTCACCGTAGTACCACAAATGTAGTCGTCCAAATAGACACCACATACATCGTCTTCCAAGGAGTTAGGAGTCATCGTTTGCGTCGTCCGCCCGCGCCACTTTATGCCCTGTATATGATTGTCATCAATAATATTGCCAATTTGCACTAAGCTGCGCCCGCAATAAATTGCGCCGTAATCCGTTATGTCTTTGACGCAATCCTGCAATGTATTTTGGCTAATCAAGTTCTTGGCACCATGAATCCGTACGGCTATTCCTGAAAGGTTATGAAAGGTGTTATTTGTTATTTGCGTGCCGATGTTCCAGTTGGCCATTTCGACTGTACCATTGTAAGGCCACATTAGCCCACCATTGAAAAACCCACTGTTGGTGACGACAATGCCATCACTTGTTAGGTCCATAACGTCCGAAATCGGCGGACTTGTTGCAATCACATAGGGTTGAGTAAAGTTTCTATCTGCGTCGATCTTGAGGTGCCCCCGTAAACCATCTTCAAAGGAGCATCCGGTGATCCGCACGCCTTTACACCTTGTCAGTGACACGCCCACATGGCCCTGGTTGCGAAATCGGCATCCACTAATCTGGATCTCTGATTCCGCGGTGCCGCGCATGCGCTGCAGTTGAATCGCTGTTCCTCTGCCCGTTCCGAAAACTAGGTCGCGGATGATCACTTGACGATCAATGTAGCCACTGTCGGGTCCCACAACAATCGGCGCACTCCAGTTGACACCAGCATTGTTAGACACCCTTGGCCAAGCGATTTCCATGAACTTGTTGGATTCAACATTAATATCGGGAGCAGTCACGCCACCTATATGAGCGCCTTCGCTGGGGCACAGGAAATAGATGCGGCGCGTCGCGGGATTGAACACCATTTCACCCGTCGTCTTAAGAAATTCAGGCGCATTCATCAGCGTCATCCGTCGAACTTTTGAATATGCGACATCCGTGCCGCCTGTGTTGGCTTCCCATGGGCTGTTCTTAAATGCGATTTCCGTATGATAAGACCACTCATTGGTGAACGGATTCCAGTCATGGGCAGACGTAATGGAATCAACTTTGGTCATGCGCAGTTGGCGTCCCATCCGTGAAATGTTAGTCCCCACGTGAAGTCACTTGTCCAATCGAGGTTTCCGAGGTAATTAAGCTCCGTAGGAAGCTGCGAGCCACCTACTCCAGATGTCTCTTGCGTCCAAAGGCTTGGATCAGCCGCGTCCGCGATGGCCCAAGTCCATCGATAGTCGTCTTGCCTTTGGCTGAGCACTGCTTCAGCATAGTGCAAGGGAATGCCGTTGTAAGTGGCAGTGGGCCAATTTCGCTGAGAGACTGATGAAAAGTCTGCATAGGCGTGGGAAAGGGTCGTTTGATAGTCAAATGTCATACTCGCGTTTGCAGGAAACTCAACCCAGCATAAGTCATCTGTGTCGGCCTGAGCAAAGCGATTTTTCCAGGGGTCATCGGATGGTAACTCTGACCAGGGCCTAATTTCCTTTGTGTGATCGCCAAGCCACGCTGTGTCCGCGTCCTTGTCACCCACGATGACGCCGTGCACGATGCGAGTTGGTATGCGGTCAATGTACGCTCCGTTGCCGGAAACGGGCTGTGCGCCTGCCAAGTGTATAGCGCCTGGGGCAGCCGGGAAAGGAATGCAGTATTGGCCCTGTAGGGTGTTGCCGTTGCCGGGACCGCCGATCCATATTTGACCACGAACATAATAGGTTTTGGCTTGCAATCGAAGCGATGAATTGGAATACTTCGTCAGGATTTCATCCTTCAACTCGACGGTGTCGTCGCGGTCCCAAGTCGCCAGCGCAACAACTCCATGCATGCATACTACTGTGGAAACGAGCACTTTCAATGCACTCGCGAATGATGTCTTCAGAATAATACCCTGCCTTAGTGCACATGGCACCACATTCAATTTACACCATTGCAAAAGAAATTGCAAGAGAACCCCTTGAATTTGGCATTTCCGTCGTATAATGGGATGATGGGAAGGACGTATTTCTTGGCGGGTTGTTGCTTGGCGGCATCTTCAGCAACCGCATTTCCTCAGTACACGGCCTCAAATTTTGGTCCGTTAGGACCATTCAATTTCCAAAGGGTCTCCGTCAGCTCATTTACTGCCAACTCGCGAATTACTGGCTTTGCCCCTAGCTTCGCGTTCTTATTCCACGTGGGAAATCTGACCAATCTGGATAAGTACCCAAAATTTCAACGCGGTGGCACGATCCACACCAACGATCGCAGTCAATTCTGTGACACTGCCTTCGAGTCAGCCGCGAGGTTCAAGTCCAACATCGACGCGCCTTGGCAGACCTTGCATCCCATCGGCGAATACGCGGAGAGAGTTTACGCCAGGGGCATGACCAACAACTACGTGTTCGGTGCCCAACTCGTCAGTGCTGTGCTCAGCAGCTTCGCCGAGCCATGGACTTACAACACAACGACTGGCGAGTACGCCGCCTTCAGCCCCGTGCCATATGGCTATCCCAGCGCCGAGATCCAAGACATGAACGAGTCTGGGAGCATGCTGGTGCGCATGTCCGTGAACCTATTCGGTGAAGTTGATCGCCTCAATGGCAACATGTCCATTTTTCGTAATGGCGTTCAAATAGCCAATCTGGGCAATATGCTGTTTGGATCAATGAATTCAAAAGGGCAAGCCGTGGGAGAGAGTTTTGACCTGGTGACGGGTGTCTACTCCGCCACTTTTTGGCAGAAGAGCCTCCCCATCTACCAAACAACCTGC
>CAYRAX010000147.1:0-6875 GCA_964422285.1 uncultured Chthonomonas sp. | reverse complement strand
CCTTGGCCGCAGGCTCAATGATGATTCGATCGTGCAATGGTTTGAGATTCATCGTTACTCCTAAATACAATGTGTCGGTTGCCCAAAGCAGATGGAGTCAACCAGTGATTAGCAGTATACCCGCGAGAGTGCCAATTTTCGATAGTGCGGCGCTTGGGATTGGTGCTCAAATTGCCGCATTGCGGGTAAAACAAAGGACCTTCCATGTCTGCCCTTGATGTGCTAATTTCCGAAGAACAGATTCGCGCGCGGATCGCCGAGCTCGCCCAAACGATTCGGGATCTTTACAACGGCGAGCACGTGGTCTTGGTGGGCGTTCTCAAGGGTTCGCTCTATTTTTTGGCCGACCTGAGCCGCGAATTGGGCACCGACGTCAGCCTTGATTTTGTGCAGGTCAGTAGCTACCACGGCGCAAAATCGTCGAGCGGAGTCGTGCAGATTCGAAAAGATTTGGACCAGAGCATCGAGGGCATGAACGTGCTAATCGTCGAAGACATTGTGGACACGGGGCTCACGCTCAACCACCTGAAAGAGCTCTTTCGAACACGGCACCCCAAATCGCTGCACGTGGTTAGCTTGCTCAGCAAACCCGAGGCGCGCACCATGGAAACACTCATCGATTTTGTCGGATTTGAGATTCCTAACGAGTTTGTGGTAGGATATGGTTTAGACTATTCGGAACGGTACCGTAACCTTCCCTATATCGCGATTCTTCGAGAATCGCACTAGTCTCCCAACCCCAAATGTCGCACGCAATTTTTTAGCCGTGCAATCGGAGAAACTTCCCTGAAAAACCAAGGTAGCGCAATGACGCACAGCTTTAGACAGCCCAAGTCCGGCGGCGGTCCCCAACAGAATCGACGATTCAAAAAGAGTCGACAAGGTCTGCCCCAAACCGAGAGCCAATCCGATCTGGAATTGTTGCCAGAACTCGATTACAACCATTTTGACCAAATGTCGCCCGCCGAGCTGGCGAAAGCCTGCAAAGCCGCCAAGATCTCTTTGGATGGGGCGCGACACTTGGTCATTGAAGAGCTGTTGACATCAGCAAATGCAGAGTTCGGCGCGCTCTATGGCCGCGGAATTCTCGAAATTTTGTCTGACGGTTGGGGATTTGTTCGCCGCGAAAATTATTCCCAATCCAACCAGGATATCTACGTCTCGCAATCGCAAATTAAGCGGTTTGGATTGCGCACCGGTGACACCGTTTTTGGGCAGGTTCGTGAACCCAAAGAAGGCGAAAAATACCGCGGAATGCTGCGCGTGGAGAGTGCCAATGGCTTCGGAACCGCATCGCCCGAAATGCAGAATCGTCGCAATTTTGACGAGCTGACCCCGCTCTTTCCCGATGAGCGAATCAAAATGGAATCGACGCCGGAGAACATCCCGGCGCGGGTCATCGACCTGATTTCACCCATCGGCAAAGGCTCGCGCGGCCTGATCGTCGCTCCACCGAAGGCCGGAAAAACGACGATCGTAAAGACGATTGCGGGCGCAATTGCGACCAACCATCCCGAAGTATTTTTGATGGTGCTGCTCGTCGATGAGCGACCGGAAGAAGTTACCGACATGCGCCGGTTCGTGAAGGGTCAGGTCATCAGCTCGACCTTTGATGAACCCGCTGAAAACCACATGCGCGTAACCGAGCTATGCCTCGAACAAGCCAAGCGATTGGTCGAAGCAGGCCGCGACGTCGTCATCTTGCTCGACTCGATCACCCGACTTTCGCGCGCATCAAACCTTACGATTAACCCTTCGGGCCGAACGCTTTCGGGCGGTTTGGACCCCGCCGCACTGTATCGTCCGCGGCGATTCTTTGGTGCGGCACGCAATATCGAAGAGGGCGGCTCGCTCACGATCATCGCAACCGCGCTGATCGACACCGGTTCCAAGATGGACGATGCCATTTTTGAGGAATTCAAAGGCACCGGCAACATGGAAATCGTGCTCGATCGAGAACTGGCCGAGCGACGTCTCTGGCCCGCGATCGATGTCAAGCGATCCAGCACCCGCCACGAAGAGAAGCTCTTCGACAAGGAGCAACTCGAAGGCGTGGTTCAGCTGCACCGCCTCCTAGCGAATCAGCAAAACACAGTCGAGGCGACCGACCAGCTCATCAAGCTGCTGAAGAAGACGCCCACGAACTGGCTGTTCTTGGAGCAGGTCATGCAGCGAATGAGGGCTACTGTATAAATTTACGCGAAAAAGTTAGTTGGATTTCGCGTTCAGCACGTAAATATTGTTGAGGTGAAGTTTACGGCATGGCAACCCTAATCCCAGATGCGCCCGCCCGCGCGGAGCGTAGCGTCCCTAATTACCGGCAGCAACTACGCAAGGCGTTGCCGCCCGAGGTGTTTGAACCTGATTTGACCAGCCTTTGGTGGTATCCGGTTCATGCGGCGGTTATTGGGCTCTGCTGGTTTCTGCTCGCAAACCACTTCAGCTATTGGCTTGCTCCAATTTGCGCGATTGCGGTCGGTCACTCCTTTGGCTGCATGGGATTTATCGCCCACGATATCTGCCATGGCGGCGCGATCAAGAAGCTGGTTTGGCGTGATTTGCTTGGCGGAATTGGCTTCTCGCCATTCTGGATTTCGCCACGGCTTTGGCGGCGATGGCACAACGGAGACCACCACGGTCACACCAACATTGAAGGGGTTGACCCCGATCACCTATTCACGATCGATGCCTATCAGCATAACCCGATCCTCCGGTTTTTGTACAAACTTTCGCCGCTTGCCCGCAACATCATCATTTTTGGATCGTTCACCTACCGCATGACCCAGCAACAGCTGCGCATGGTGATCGTGTACATGCGTTCGCCCCGCGTGGGTGCATGGGAGCGCACCGTTATTTTGAGTCAGTTAGTCCTCATGGCCGCACTTTGGATTGGCGTTTCCGCGTTGCTTGGCACCCAAGTCCTGATCTGGGGCTACCTGATTCCGCTGCTGATCGCCAACGCGATGGTCATCAGCTACATCGCCACCAACCACTTTTTGAATCCGCTCGCCGATGAAAGCGACGTGCTCGGGACATCGCTGACCGTGACTCTTCCCAAGTGGCTGCAGTGGCTTGATCCATGGCACCAGTACTTTGGCGCCCACGTCAGCCACCACCTTTTCCCCCAAGTTTCGGCGATCAATGCCCGCAAAATTGAGGAGAAGACGCGCGAAATGTTCCCTGACCGATACCACTCCATGCCCCTGTTCCGTGCCTTGCAGTTGCTTTGGAACACGCCGTGGGTGTATGAAGACCATACGACTCTCATCGACCCCGAGCGCCAAGATCGACACAAGACTTTGGGCCACGGCATGAAGCCATAAGCCCAATTTGGGTACAATTGTTGAACCTGAGAGGTTGGAGCGTGCCCGTTTTTGCCGGCCGCTTGGAATTCGCAGGCAAATCAACTTAACAAGGCAAAACTATGAAAGCACCCCGAGTACGTATTCGGTTGCGCGCATTTGAGCCGCGCATCCTTGATCAATCGGCCGAGAAAATCGTCGAAACCGCCAAGCGCACCGGCGCCCGAATCGCGGGACCGATCCCCCTTCCCACCCACATCCGCAAGTGGTGCGTTATCCGTGGACCGCACATCGACAAGGAATCGATGGAGCACTTCGAACTGCGAACCCATAACCGCATGATCGACATCCACGAACCCACTAACAAGACGATCGACGCTTTGATGCGGCTTGACCTGCCCAGCGGCGTCGACATTCAAATCAAGCTCTAAGTTTCGAGCAAGCAAAAACAAGAATGCCCCACTGCCAATCGGTAGTGGGGCATTTTTGCTTCTCTGGGGCTGCTTACTTTCGTTTGCGCCGCGCCAGAAGCGCGATTCCGCCGCCGAGCGCGACAAAGGTCGCTGGCTCGGGCACCGGCCCCGCAACGATGTTATCCATGTACATGGAGTTCGGGAAGTTTGCGTCACCGCCGCGGAATCGGACCATTCCGATCGGCGAGTTCGACGTAACGGTCACCGTGACAGACGTCAGCGGGGTTACCGTGGCAAAGTTGTAGTTGTTGTAGGTTGCCGTCGCGAGCAACGAACCACCAACCGAGGACCACGCTTCGAGAACGATGTTATCAATGTCGCCACCGAAGTCGCCGAAATCAATCGAAACGCTACCGTAGGTTGCGCTCAAAAATTCCGCCTGCATGTAGTCGTTGACCGTCTCGCGTGCAAACGGATCAAAGCAACCTCTGCCCCAACTCGCTGGCAAAAGTCCGGCGTTCCCGAGAGTGTCTGGTCCGGCCATATCCCAAGCTGCGCCAGATGTGCGCGTCAATCGCATCGAGTGGGTGAGATCGGTAATTGACGAAAGCAATTGGGATGTGTAACCACCGGGTGCACCAGTACCAACTGCATGCGTATACACGCCATCGCTGTATTCAAAATCCCATTTGTCAACGGCGAACGACAGGGTGGCCAAGACGAGCGCGCCACCAGTAAATAGACTCTTCATACTTTCCCTCCTTAAGGAAACAAGATCACAGAGGCTCTGCCTCCGCCAACATCATAACATGGAAATTCCGAATTTGTGCTGGAATTACTACAAAAGTCCCAAAAAAATTGCTATGGATGTCACAAATAGCGCGATTCGCGGTCAAGATTTCTGGTTTCGTCGCAATCTGACGATCCCCGCGAGGCCGCATGCCATGATGGCAAGAGTGCCGGGTTCTGGTGCGACGACAATTGCGGCGTCCAAAGGATTGGTGACCAAGGCCCCGTAGCTCCGATAGCCGAGATTGTCCCCAGTAGTGGCGTCAAATGTGGATATTCGAAAGTCGAGCGGATCAATTGAGCTAAAGCCGACAGCCTTCGCAATGTTGCCGTGTCCCAGACCAATTCCTCGCACGGCGGTGACATTTGGAATGGCACCGATTGTCTGTTGCGCAAGGTTGTTGCCGTTCACGATGAAGCGACTAAATGTGTTTCCTATCGCCAAAATCCCGGTTGATCCATTTGTTGACATGTGCTCAGAGTTTCCAGCCCCGCCGAAAGTGAATGATGAGCTGATCGCCGTGAACCCACCAGGTGCCGGATTTATCCCGACCGAAGTAATCCCGTTGTACTCGGTACTTAGCACAAGCGAATTACCTATGTAGCTCGCCGCACCCTGGACCCCCTGCGTCGCGATGTACGTGTATCCTGCAGGAATTCCGCCGGGCGCATAGTGAATAGCATAGTTGAAGAAGTAGCTATTTCCCGTGGTTACAGAGAAGTTTCCGGCCGCACTCACCGAAATTTTGGATCCTTCGCTGAAATATTCATTGATGGAAAACGAGCTTTCGAGTTGACCGGTGCTCCCGTTGAAAATCCGGACGCGCGAGCCGTACTGCTGAACCGGATAAACGACATCAAGAACATACACCAGCCCATTGGGTCCCACCGCGATGGACCGTGGATTGGTGAGCAGGGTCTGCCCAAATTTGCCCAAGTATGCACCGGATATTGGATCAAACCGGTGAATCCCCTTTGTTGTTCCGGCACCGTCAAGGACGTACAGTAATTCATAAGAAGCATGTGCTCGCGCACCGGCAAGCACCGCCATCCCCACCCACAAAGCAAAACGCATAGGGTTATTTTACAACAGAACCCCGCAAACCCCAAAGCTAGGTATCGTACTTGCCGATCAGGTTGCCAAGAAAGGGTAACGGTAGTCCGTTGGAGGGTTAAAAGTCTCCTTGATCGTGCGCGCGCTCAGCCACCGATAGAGGTTCAGCATCGCGCCTGCCTTATCGTTGGTGCCGCTGGCCCTGGCTCCGCCAAATGGCTGCTGCCCCACCACCGCGCCGGTCGGTTTATCGTTGATGTAAAAGTTGCCGGCTGCGTTTCTCAGGCGATTAACGGCAAGGTCAATCGCCGCGCGATCTTGCGAAATCACCGCTCCCGTGAGCGCATAGGGAGAGGTCTCATCCACCAAGGCGAGCGTCTCGGCAAACTGCGACTCGGGATAGACGTACATCGTCAAAACTGGACCAAAAATCTCCTCGCACATCGTGGTCGACTTCGGATTCGTCGATTCAATCACCGTAGGCTTAACGAAATATCCAACCGACTTATCGTATTCGCCGCCCGCAATGATCTTGCAATTCGAATCGGCTTTCGCACCGTCGATGTAACGCGCGATGTTGTCAAAGGACTTTTCGTCGATGACCGCATTAATGAAGTTGCCAAAATCTTCGACCGTTCCCATTTTGAGTTCAGCAATTTGGGCCACGAGCAACGACCGAACCTTGTCCGCCAAATTGCTCGGGATATAGCACCGTGATGCAGCAGAACACTTTTGGCCTTGGTACTCGAATGCGCCACGAAGCAGCGCGGTCGCGACCACCTCGGGGTCGGCCGATGGATGCGCAATCACGAAATCCTTGCCGCCGGTTTCGCCAACGATTCGCGGGTAAGTGCGGTAGTTCGCAATGTTTCCGCCTATCGTTTTCCACATGTGGTTGAAGGTGCCGGTAGAGCCCGTGAAGTGCACGCCGGCAAAGTCTCGATGTCCAAAACAAACCTGCCCCACCGTTGGGCCATCGGCAAAAACCAAGTTGATCACACCATCGGGGAGCCCCGCCTCCAAGAGGATTTTCATGGTCATTTGCGCGCTATAGACCTGTGTGTTGGCAGGCTTCCAAACCACGGTATTTCCGCAAAGCGCCGCGCTTGTGGGCAGGTTTCCGCCGATCGCCGTGAAATTGAACGGCGTTACCGCGAGGACAAATCCTTCGAGCGGGCGCCACTCGAGTCGGTTGTGCATACCTGGACCGCTGATCGGCTGCTGACGATAGATTTCGCTCAAAAAGTGGACATTGAACCGCAAGAAATCGGCGAATTCGCATGCCGCATCGATCTCCGCTTGAAACACATTTTTGCT
>CAYRAX010000146.1:0-6894 GCA_964422285.1 uncultured Chthonomonas sp. | reverse complement strand
TACTTTTCGTCTTCTTCGATGCTGCTTTCGAAGAGCTTGCGCAGGCGTTCGCGTTCTTCCCGTTCCTTCTGGCGGTTCATCGCGTCATCCACGTGAGCGTAGTCGCGCTTGGATTGCACTTTTTTGGCTACGCGCCGCGCGGAGTAGGCAATCGGCAACCTTTCTGCCGCCCAGGCCCAAGCGGCGAGTAGTGGAAGACACATCAACAGCCCGGCGAGCGGCGCGCCTTGACCGGTTCCCACCAAAACAAAAACGCTAACCAGCCATCCCAGAATCTTGCCGGTGATCGGGATAAGGCCCCACAGCATGATCGTCGCGGTCGGGTTTCGCGCCGACCAAACCACGGTGATCGCCGAAGCAGGCAAGAGCGGCCCATACAAACCCACGAATCCGATGTGTGCGGCATAGGCCAAAACCGCACAGCCGCCACCAAGCAACGTGAAAATCACCCAAGCCCAAGCAAAACGCACCGAGCCTTGATCGCGCTCGACCCATGAACCGAACGAATAGAGCCACAACGCGGAAAGCAGCGTCCAAAACAGCCCCAATCCGCCTGCATTCGGTCCGAACGGATAGAGCAACAAATTCCACGGCCGAGTTGCCAAGTATTCGGGCTCAAGCGCTAAGCCATAAACTGCCCGCAGACCCAAAAAGCCAAGCGCAAACGTAAGAACCATCACGCCGATCAGGATCAGCGTGATGGAGTTGCCCGACCGAGTCAGGGCGCGCCTAAAGTCTGGCGACGGAGAACGGCTCACTTCTTCGATTTGCCGCTGGAGCCCATCGCAACGCGGCTGATGACGACTTGATCGTTCTCATTCGCGCTGACGAGGTAGTTTCCATCGCCGGTGAAACAAACGGGGGAGCCGACGCCCGAACAAGCGCTAATCGTGCCGATTGACTTGAACGAGGCGAGGTCCCAAATTCGCACGGTTCGGTCGCTGCTACCGCTGGCGGCTAGTCGTCCGGTGGGGCTAAGGGCAACGTGGATTACGCTATCTTCGTGTCCCTTCATTTCGGCAAGCCTTCGCTTTCCGCCGAGGTCCCAAACGCATACGCTGTTGTTCATGCCTCCGCTTACAGCTTTGGTGCCTGTCGCACTCAGCACGAAGTCGTTAGCGCCGCGGCCTTCGTGTCCGCCGAGTGCGGTGGTCGTACCATTCGAGCGGTTCCACATCTTGACGCCTTCACCCAAAGTTGCCGCATAAAGCGCGGGTGCGTTCGGTCGAAAAGCTGCGCTGGCGACATTCAGCCCGTCACCCAAAATTTTCTTGATCGGCTTGCCGCTCGCCACGTCCCAAATGATGATCACGTCATCGCGGCCCGAGCTGACCAGTTGCTTGCCATCCGCGCTAAAGTTTAGCGATTGAATGCCGCGAGTATGGGCATTAACGCGCGTGAATTCGCGAACCTTTGCGCCAGAACTCACGTTCCAAATGAAAATGCGGGCGGTTTCGTCGCCGGTCGCCAGCAGCGTGCCACCCTTATTGAAAGCGAGGCCATAGACGGGTTGCGGATGCCCGACCAAATTGCGCAGCGTGGTTCCCGATTTGGCGTCGATGATGCGGACGCTGTTATCTTCGACCGAAGCAGCAAATTTTGAACCGGTAGTCGCCGCGCAAAGGCTAAGCGCCCGGACATTTTCGAGCGTGCGGACTTGGGTGACAGAAACGCCTTGGAAACCAATCGCCAAGGCGGAGAGTGCGAGCAAATTCATGGATGGATTCTCCTCAACAAGTTAGGACGTCAGCAGATTTTTTTATGCTTCTTAATTTGAACCGTTTGGAATTTCAAATAGTGCCTCATCAATCTTGCGATCAAAAAACCACTGCAAATTCCATTGCACCTTGTATGGCTTGCCCGCCGCATCCTTGTCTACAATTTTGATGGTGACCGGCAGCGCCTGGCGAGCCTCAAATCGCATCTCCCATGTTCGCTGAGGGTCTTTTTGGTTCGTGACAAGCAGGCGGGCAAACTTGACTTGTTGCGCGCCCATGGGCAAGGTTTGGTATTCCAGCGACGTCGAATAGCCCGAATTCGGCTTGTTCAAATTCGCGATCAACTCCTTCCAAATCGGAGTCCGCTTTGCGAGCGCTAGCGTGACGTACTCGGTGAACTTGTGGGGCCACAACGCGATCATCGCAGAGCTTGCATCGAGTTTTGTGTTATCGTCGACCCACTTGCCGCTGGTCAATTGCACGCGCTTGCCATCCTTTCCGCGGTAAGTCAGCGTGTCGGCGGGGTTATCGGGCAATTGATATTCAACAGCGTAAGTCGTGCGATCTTTTAGCCGAAGTTTGCTGTCGATGTTGCCGCTCATTTTGGCGTTTTCGACCAGCATGCGCGCCTCAACTTCTGCCCCCGCCACCGTCGCCACCGTCTGGTCGGCATGCTCAGCAAAAGTCTGAATGTCTGATTTTGGCGCTGGCGCAGGCTTCCAGCCGTTCGTGCCGGGTTTGACGATCTCCATCGGCATTTCTTGTGGCATCGATGGCGTCTCTGGCTTGGGTGCCGGACCGGTTGTGGTTGGAGCCGGTTTGTTTGGCGTGGGAGCGGCTTCCGTCGCCTTGGATTCGGCGGGTGGCGGAACCTTTACAGGTTCGGGTCTATTTTGGCATCCGAACAAAACGGCGCATGCGAGCGCGATGAGGCAGGGGCGAAATTGCATCACGATTTAGACGCGCCCGCCACGGGAAGGGGACGGTCAATTGTCGCCCACCAGCTCAAATCGATGTGCTCAAACGGCGCATCCTTTTGCTTGCAATCGCGGATAAATTCCTCTTCGACCTTGCTGGGCAAAGTACCGTAATGCGCGCGTTCAGCGATCTCAGAAAGCTTGTTGAACCGTTCGATATGGTCATCAAACCGCACTTCAGCATAGTCGCGCGCCGCCCAAGTCGAGATCAAAAATTGCCAGTCGGAAGCTTCGGCGAGCAGCAGTTCGCGGGCGGCTTGGACTACGATCTCCTTGGCCGGGCCGGTCGCGAAGTTGCGCGCCATAAAGACCATTCGTTCTTGCGCTGGATAGAGCTTTTGCCACGTCCAAACGTTTTGGTCGTTGAGCCAAATGTGGTGATATCCGCCTTCTCCCCACGAGCCTTCGGGAAGGTGAATTTGGTGCCGCGCGGGCTCAGCATCAATGAGATCGCCGCCGGTTACCGATTCCAATTCGGGGTCATTGTGCACTCGCTTTGCCATTTCGAACAAGAATTCCGGCCCTTCCCACCACCAGTGACCGAAGAGCTCGGTGTCGTACATCGCGACCAGCGTGCCCGTCCGATTTGCCACGCCCTTGTATGTTGAGAGCGCATTTTTGAGCGTTGCGACAAAGTCATCCGCGTGGTTTGGAATGTTTTCGTAGGCGTCCCACGGGCTGTAAGGTTGTTTGGAACCCAAATCTTCTTTGTTCTCGCTTATGCGCCAATATCGCAGGCGTCCCGGGTAGAGCTGCTTATGAAATTCCAAGTACTGCGGATCGCCAGGGTAGCCGACATCGCCCGACCAAACTTTGACCGTCGTCTTCGGGTCGCGTGCCATGCAAACCACGCCGTTCGGCAGGGCGTAGTGTTCGTATTCGCTACGAAATTCCTGGGGTGGCGTGAACATTTTCTTGCTTCGAGCGAACATCTCAGCGAGCTGGGGAAAGTTCTGCCCGTAGGTGCCAAGTGGTTCGCCGCCACGAATCATATGGCTATCGACAAAGAAGTATTCGAGGTCGTTTTCTTCCAAAAATTGTTCGATACCCTTACGAGGCCAAACCCCTCCATCGCCGACCGGCGCCTTCCAATCGTACGATGGGCGGTAGGCGCATTCGGGCAACCAAATTCCGCGTGGTTTGCGGCCAAAACGCCGCTCATAGCTGTCCACGCCGAGCTTGACTTGTGCCTGAACGCTTTCGTCGGTTCCCAGCAAAGGGAAGTATCCGTGGGTCGCGCCACACGTTATGATTTCGATCGAGCCTTCGTCCTGGAAAAACTTGAACGCATCGCAAATCGAGCGGTTCCACTGGTGTTTGAAAGCGACGAGGCCACGTGTGTAGTACCGTTGCCACATCGCGGCGACTCCCTCCATCCACATGGGGCCCTGAGCGCGAAAATTCTGTTGGTCGCGAATCGCGGCGTCGATTTTTTCTTGGCAATAGTCCTCAAATCCGCCTTTGAAGCTGGGGTCATCCAGTTGCTCGGCCAGAATGGGGCTCAGGTTCACCGTCCATCGGGGCCGAATTCCCAAGTTGCGCAATCGGTCGAGCGCATCAAGAATCGGCAGGTAGCATTCGGCGGCGCTTTCGTTCAGCCAGTCGGTGCCGTGGGGCGATTTGCCGTGCGACAAGACATACGGCATGTGCGAATGCAAGCAGAGTAAGAAGCGACCGACGGGCATTAGATTCATTTTGACACCGAGCCGCCGCCGAACGGTTGCTAGGCTTGAATTTCAGCGTATCGAGTCATTTCTGGTCCCAAAATGGGCTGGATTCCGAGGCCAGGAACATCAGGAATGATCACGTCGCCGTCGTCGTAGTGGATGCCGCCCTCAAATGGATCGGTGGCGTGGCCTGTGTGACTGTCGAGATCAAAGTACTTAAAGCAATCAAAGGCGGAAGCCACGTGGCAAGCCGCCGTGGTTCCCAGTCTGGACTCCACCATGCCGCCCATCATGCAGGTCATGCCGTGCTCAGTCGCCAGGCTAGCGATCTTTGCCGCCTCGCGAATGCCGCCCGATTTGCTCAGTTTCAAGTTCAGCATGTGGCAAGCCTTGCCCTCAATGAGCGCGACCGCATCATGCAAATCAAAAACCGACTCGTCGGCGGTGATCGGGATCGGCGAGCGCGCGCTTACCTCCTGCATGCCTTTGAAGTTCCAGCGCCGAACAGGCTGCTCGCAAAACTGAATCTGATACGGCGCAATCGCTTCCAGCACCTTCAGCGCGGTCGCGACATCGTAGCCTTGGTTCATGTCCACCCGTAGCCCGATCGATGGGCCAACCGTATCGCGAACGGATTTCACGCGTGCGGTATCGGATTCAAGCGTGTCGCCCAGTTTGATCTTCAGATGTTTATGGCCCTCTGCGGTGAATTCTTTAGCGAGTTCTTGGGCGCGGCCGGGTTCAACGATTCCGATAGTGAGGTCAGTGTCCAAGCGTCGATGGGTCCCGCCGAGTAGCTGGCACACCGACATTCCGGCTGCTTGGGCGGCCAAGTCGTGCAACGCGATATCCATTGCCCCGTGCGCGGCGTATTGAGATGGAATCAGGTAGCGCAAGGTCTCGACCGCGTCGCCAAATTCGACCTCACCCATCGCAATCAGCCGCTCAGCCATCCAAGCTAGGGTTGCCAGACACGTGCTTTGTGTCTCACCGTTAATGGTGTGCAGTGGATTTGCCTCGCCCCAGCCTCGGCGGCCATCCTGATCTTCTAGGCAAACAAGCGCGCCTTCAGCCGCCGTCGTCGTCATCGTGGCGATGCGAAATGGATTGCGCAAAGGAACGGAAAGGCGAAAGATTTCGGCGCGGCGAATCAGCATGGGTCGCGTGAATGCTACCTTGCCTATTGGCCGCACAGTGCTCGGTAGCGCGAGATGACCCGGCGCACGTAGTTCTGTGTTTCGCGATAGGGTGGGACGCCACCGTGTTTTTTGACTGCGCCATCGCCTGCGTTATAGCCCGCCAAAGTCAACACCAACGTTTGAAACGCGTCGCCGCCCGTTTGAGCGTGATATTTGTCCATGTGGCCACGGATCAGCTTGACGGTGCCCCAAAGGTTTTGCTCGACGTCGTAAACATTGGTGATGCCGAGTTCGCGGCAATTCACAGGCATGAGTTGCCCCAGCCCGCGCGCGCCCGCGTGGCTTACTTCGCGAGGATTGAAATCGCTTTCGGTGAGAATGATCGCCACGATCAAACGGGCATCAACGCCATATTGCAGCGAATAACCGATAATTGCGCGGGCGATTTTGTCGGCCATCGCATCGCTCAGGCGCGGGTTCGTCTTTTTCGCAAACGCGCGGTAGTAGGGAACTGCTTCTTCGGCAGAAACGGACCACGAAGAGAGGTTCGTGGGTGGCTGCGGAATCGGGTTTCTGGTGGAGCTGGAACCTCTGCCGATCGGCCCCCGGAGTGATCCAGGATTTTTCGTCGCCTTGGGGGTCCGGTCGAATTGTTTGGCTGCGTCTTGCTCTTGCATTGCCGCGATCATGCGAGCACGAAGTGGCCCGTTTTCGCTTTGACGCTCTGCCTCGATGATCAACCTGGCTTCCACGTTGCCGGTTCGCATCCATTCTGGGATGGCGGAGCAATCGATGGTAATGTCGCCTTCTGAAGCCGCCAAATATACGGCACCCGAATCTTCGCTAGCGATTGTGCCCTTTACAAGTCCCCGAATTTCCAGGGTTCGCTTGCCCACCAAGGTCTCCAGAGCAGCAACCGAAGTGGATTGCGTGATGCGAAATTTCTTTCGCAAGCTGGAGTATGATCCCGTGCTTTGCGCATGTGCAGTGCTCAAGAGCGCAGAGAGCATGAGAAGGCCGATTGCTCGTGCCGCCAGTCCTTTTCGCCATTTCGTCATAATCTGACCCCGCGTTGGCAGAGGGATGGCGGAGAGATCGGGATTCGAACCCGAGAGGGGAAATAATCCCCTACCCACTTAGCAGGCGGGCGCTTTCGTCCACTCAGCCATCTCTCCGCGAGAATCCGCATTATACCAAGAGTCGAGACGTTCCACCATCGACTACCGCCGCGACCGGACCTAGATTCTTGGCTTTTTGGATCAAATCTGCATGCAAATGGCCCGAAAATACTTCCTCCGCGACTCCGGAAATTGTCAGCGGGCAATCCCACTGGTCGGCACTTACGGTAAGTTTGCCGCCCTTGCTGGTGATGTCGATTCGGCCCCCGCTGCCG
>CAYRAX010000145.1:3303-6920 GCA_964422285.1 uncultured Chthonomonas sp. | reverse complement strand
GGCTCAGCAAGCTCGCCTTGCCGCTATGCTACCGAGCACGGGTTAATCGTCTTCGCGAAAGTCCCCTTCACGAAGATGAGGGGGATTTAGGGGGAGACCTTCAGAATCGGAACGGTGCCGTGCAACCCTAAGCATTGCCATCGAACAATCGATGACAATGGCACCGAGAGTTCGTCAAAGTCCCCCTCACGAAGATGAGGGGGATTTAGGGGGAGACCTTCCGAACCAGAGCGGAACGATACCATGTCAACTCGACCGAGCGAGGATCTTTTCATTGCTCATGACCCAAATCACCAGCAGCAGCATGACCGCCGACAGCGTCAAGTCCATCGTGATCGGCGCGAGCAGGTCGCTTAGCCGCGCTTTGGCAAGCAACGTATCGCGAATAGCCATCGCGCTGTTTAGAATCGGAACCCACCGTACCCACGCGCTTCCCACCGCATCCGTCATGCCGATGATTTGCGAAAACACGGCTGGCAGCAATACGATAAAATTCGCGACCGCCAAGTAAGTCTGAGCCTCGCGCATGTTGCGTGACCACGCGCTGATCAGCAATTGCAGCGAACCCAGCATCAAGGCAAGGCACAGGGCCACCACGAGCATGGATAGGCCCGAACTTGCACTCAGCCCCAATCCAGTTGGGAACATCATCTTCCGCGCCATGGGTGAGCTGCCGCCCGCCAGCAGCAACGAGACGACGCTGCTGACCGCGGCCGCCATTGCAAAGGTCACAAGTGCGCCCCATTTACCGATTGCGATGTGCTTGCGTTGGGTCGGCGTCGTGAGTAGCGTTTCCAGGGTGCCGCGCTCTTTTTCGCCCGCCAAAAGGTCGCTTGCCACGGACATTCCGCCCGCAAAAACAAAAACGATGAGCAAATAGGGAAGCATGCTAACCAAGATCGATTCGCCAGCGCCTTTGCTTTTCGCGACGTCGTCGGGCTTGATTTTTATGGGCTCGATGATCTCGGCGGGTAGCCCGGCGGATTGGATCGCGGATGCGGCGATACCCCGGTTTGCCGCCGCAACAGCCGACTGAAACTTGGCGAGCGCGATGGACGATTGGGTCTCGTCGGATGTGTAAAGCGCACGAATTTCGACCGAATCGCTGCCTTGCAGGGGCCTTTGCGGCCAATCTAAAACGAGTTTGGCGGCACCGCTTTCGAGGAGTTTTTGCCCTTTTTCGAGGGTTTGCACTGGTTTGAGCTCAACCACCTTGGATTGATTGATGGCTTCGGCGATTTTGTCGTAGGTGTCGTTTTTGACATAGTACGCGGTGCTGACCTTTTTTGAACCCAGCGATCCGCCGATGGTCGAGAATAGCTGCACGACCATGAGGTTGACGAGGACGGGCATGACGAGCGCGCCGAAGAGCACGCGACGATCACGAAACATGTCGCGGACCTCTTTCCAGTAGACGATTTTGATGACATTCATGGGTTGGATGTGCCCCTTTGATATCCGACCAGCGACAAGAAAGCGGCTTCGAAGGTTGGTTTTTGTTCCTGCTCCATCAAGCTAGCCACGGTACCGTGGGCGCGCGTCTTGCCTTCGTGGATGATGAGCACATGGTCGCAGAGTCGCTGGGCTTCGCTCATGATGTGCGTGCTGAAGATGACGGTTTTGCCTCGTGCTTTGGCGTCTTCGATGAACTCCAAAATGATTTGTCCACTGACGACATCGAGCCCAGCGGTCGGTTCATCAAAGAAGAGAATCGGCGGATCGGCCAAGATCGCGCGGGCCACGGAAACTCGCTGCTTTTGACCCGTGCTGAGCTTATCGCAGGTTCGGTCGGCATAATCTCCGATCCCAAGAGTTTGAACACAGAATTCGATACGGCTTTCCAGCTGCTTGCCACCGAGACCATTCAGCTGGCCAAAATAGCGGAGGAGTTCGACCGGCTTGAGGCGGCCATACAGCGCAGCCGAGTTCGACAAAAACCCAATCGCGGCGCGCGCTCCGATCGCATCATCCACCACACTCGAACCACCCACAAATGCGTCCCCCGAAGTCGGACGAATCAACGTCGAGAGCATCCTCATCGCGGTCGTCTTGCCGGCTCCATTACAGCCCAACAGGCCAAAAACCTCGCCGGGCTGAGCCTCGAAACTGAGACCATCTACCGCCCGCACCACCTGGCCCTTGCCGGTGCTAAACGTCTTCGAAAGGTTAATTGCTTTGACCATTTCCTATTCCTCTACTCGGATGAGCGCTTCCAGGGTTTCGGCGTCCCGGGTCTGCAGCAACGTTCGCGCCGTGCGTTGAACGTCCAGCTCGGTGGCGGGGTGGGTTAGCGCAACGATTTCGGCGATTCCCGCCTCGTTTGTAGACATTTGCATTTGGTTAATCGAAACTCCGTTGGTGCCAAAGCAATGCGCGATTTTGGCCAGACCATCAGTGCGGTCAATCGCGGTCAACCGCAAGTAGTAGCGGCATTTGAGTTCGCCCATGCCTGCCATTTGCTGTTTTGGACCATAAGGAATTGCACTCGCGGGCCCATTGACCTTGATGTTTCGCGCGACATCAATCAGGTCGCCGATGATCGCGCTGGCAGTGGGGTTCGCTCCCGCGCCTCTTCCAGCAAGCAACACGTCGCCCACAAAATCACCGTTGAACCAGAGCGCATTGTAAACGTCGTTGACGTTGGCCAGGGGATGACGCTTTGAGAGCAGCGCGGGATGCACACGAGCCAAGATGCGCCCGTCGCCCATCGGCTCTGCGACCGCAATCAGCTTGATCGTGTAGCCGAGTTGATCGGCGATGATGATGTCGGCCTTTCGGATTTGCGTGATGCCTTCGCGGTAGACCTGCGTCGTCGGCACTTGCTGGCCATAGGCGATGCTGGCGAGGATGGCAATTTTATACACGGCGTCGTATGCCTCGACGTCTGCTTTGGGATCCGCTTCGGCGTAGCCATTGGCCTGCGCCTCGGCGAGCGCCTGGTCGTAGTCGGCGTCGCCCTGGGCCATTTTGGTCAGAATATAGTTCGTCGTGCCGTTCAAAATTCCCATCATTTTGAGCACGTCGTTTCCTGCGAGCTGGTGCTTTAGCGGCTGCACGATCGGTATGCCGCCGCCGACCGCCGCCTCGTAGTGCAAATCCAGCGATCTACTCCGCGCAAGCTGCACAAGCCGCGATCCGTGCTTGGCGATCAGCTCTTTGTTGGCGGTGACGACGTTCTTGCCATTTTTCAGGGCGGCTTCGACGAGTTCAGCGGCGGGTTCCAACCCACCCATCAGCTCCAAAACGACCTGCACATCGGGCCGGTTCACAACCTGCCAGGGGTCGTCGGTCACCAAATTGCTTGGGGCTTCGCGGTGCTTACTCAGGTCGCGCACTGCGATTTGCTTGACTTCAAATGTGGCACCCGCCTTTGAGCTTATCGCCTCGGCATTGTCTTGCAACATGCGGTAGACGCCCGACCCAACTGTGCCGAACCCGAGTACGCCGACGCCAATCGGCGCCCCGTCACTTGACATAGATGAGCGCCTCGCCCTGTTGAACCAACTGCCCGCTTTCGGCGGCGACCTTGGTCACCTGACCGCCAATGCTGCTCGTTACGTCGTTAAAAACTTTCATAGCTTCGATAAGGCCGATGATTTGCCCCGGCGCGATGACGT
>CAYRAX010000145.1:0-3293 GCA_964422285.1 uncultured Chthonomonas sp. | reverse complement strand
GGGCTTGGCGCTGTGTAGTAGATACCGGTCATCGGACACGGAATCGGCGTGCCGACTTGCTCGTTTGAAGCTGATTTCCTTGATTTTTCCGGGCGCGGCGAACGCTCTCCGGTTTTTGTTCCGTTGCTTGGGCTAGCGACCTCGACGACCTGTGGTGCGGAAGTCGTTTCTACATTCCGGCGAAACTCAACGAGGAAGTTCTCGTTCTTGAGCTTGGCATCTTCGAGGCCAAACTCCTCCATAATATGAGCGAGTTCCGTAATCTGAGCTTTCAGGTCTGTCACGCGCATCAGTATAGCAGGCTAATGAACCTGGTGAGCCCATGCCCAGCCCAAATTAGCTTCAAATCCAAGCCATGAGTGCCTACAACGCCCCAGCCGAAGTCTCCCTCACGAGAGTCGTCAGCTTTTCCGCGGGTCATCGCTACTGGCTATCTCACCTTAGCGAAGCCGAAAACAGGCAGCTTTTTGGCGTTTGGGCGAGCCCATACAACCATGGCCACAACTACGTGCTTTCGGTGACCTGCTGTGGCCAAGTTGACCCGGCCAGCGGAATGGTCGTGAACATCAAGGAAATCGACGACATCCTCCAGCAGCTGGTAGTTCAGCAATTCGACCAAAAAAGCATTAACGATCAAGTGGAATTCTTCCGGGACAAAAGCCCTAGTCTGGAGAACATGCTGTCGTACATTCGTAGTCTATTGAATAGCATTCCGTTGCCCGCCAGGCTGAGCGCGCTCAAAATTGAAGAGACGCCGCTGTTGTTTGGAGAATGGAGCGAGCAAATGCTGGAGAAGACATTGACGATCACCCGAGTTTATGAGTTTGCTGCCGCCCATCGCCTGCATTCGCCGGGCCTGAGTGAGGTTGATAACCTCGCTCTGTTTGGCAAATGCAATAACCCGGCTGGGCATGGGCACAACTACGTGCTTGAGGTGACCGTTGGCGGCGAGCCAGACGCGAAAACCGGCATGATCGTAGACATCGAGGCGCTAGACCGAATCGTCAACGCCGAAGTGGTCGACCGGTTCGATCACAAGAATTTGAACCAGGACTTGCCCGAATTCGAAGGCAAAAACCCCACAAGCGAAGTCGTCGCGATTGAGATTTTCAATAAGCTTCGAAACGCGGTGCCCGCAAAACTGAAGCGCGTTCGGCTTCACGAAACTGCCCGTAACACTTTCGAAGTCAACGACGATTAAGGCGCCCAGGGCGAGCCGTTCGGTTTCGGAATTTTGAATCCCACCGGGTAGACCAGATACACAGCTCGACCCGAAGTCGCCCAGGCTCGATCAAAATCGGCTCGTTTGTAGGTGATATGCGGCGGATCGCTGCGCCCGGGATCGTTGAAAATCGGATCGCCTTGGGGCGTGAATCCAATCAAGACGACAATGTGACCGTCATTCTCGCCGCGCACCGGTTTGCCACGAAGCAAGTCATAGGAGACACTGGTCGCGACGGGCACACCCGAAACAATCCACGACTCCAACTCGCGAATGTTGTTGAGCCGCGAAACATAGGCACGCAATCCCTTGGAAGCGGCGAATGCGGTGTTGAAAATCCAGTTTCCGGTGCCGCCCCATCCTGGATCGTAGACTCCGCTCTGCGTCCAAGGCACGTCCAGCATGAGCTTTGGTTCGGCCATTTTGTCGCCCCAATAGTTTAGGAGCATCGTCGTGCTTGTCGGGCTGCAGATCACGCCGCCGTTGGCATAGTTGCCTTGATTGAACTTGCGAACATCGAGCTGTAGACCGAACGCGTTGCGGTTTGCACCAGCCGTCTCCCTGGCGACCTTTGAATTGACAAAGGAAAAATCTAGCTTGTTGATTGCGGCTTCGCTACCATCATCGCCGGGCAAGCATTCGACGCGCACTTTCAGTTCCTTGGTGAGGCTGGTCAGCAATAAGGTGTCGGTGGACATGTCTCCGTCGGCGTCTTTCTGACCGTTGATGCTGGTCCGTTTCTCGTCGTTTTCGCTCCACTGGGCGATCTCGTAGAACTTGGTCCAGCCCGTCGCTTTCTTCGCCGCAACGCTAATCTTGAGCTGCGATGTGCCCGGTGCACGGCCCGAAAATGAAACAACAAGATCGTCGAACTCGATGGGGGCGGCCAGCGTTTGCTCAAAAACTGGTCGACTGCTGGGACAATCCAGCGACAAAAATCCGGTCGCAGGGGCACTGCTGCCCAAGAGAGCTGATGAAAGACCGACTAGGGGCCACATGCTTTGCATCATACCGCTGGCGCGCAGGCATCGGAACCTACAGAGGTCAAAAATGAACCCAAAATGTCGGTCAATTCGGCCAGCGATGAGCACTTTGTGAGTTCGGCGCGCACTTGTGGCGCTCCGGGAACGCCCTTGATGTACATCGGTAACTGGCCCCGCAGCGAGCGTATCGCCCGCAACTCTGGGTCGCCGCCGAGTGCCGAAATCTTGTCCGCCTCGATCTCATGTTCGATAAGCAGT
This sequence comes from uncultured Chthonomonas sp., assembly GCA_964422285.1. GTDB lineage: Bacteria > Armatimonadota > Fimbriimonadia > Fimbriimonadales > Fimbriimonadaceae > UBA2391. Next base: position 830 of record CAYRAX010000145.1, on the reverse strand, counting down.
TTGGCGTGCTCTAGCGCGACCGAGATACGCTCCCCCAGGTTCGGGGGCGGACTTACCGGCTTGCCTTGCATGGACTCCGAAATGGCGCGTAGTGACCACGGGTTTGAGATGCATGCGCGGCCCACCATGACCCCATCGCAGCCAGTTTGATCCATCATGCGACGCGCATCTTCGGGTGTTTTCACGTCGCCGTTGCCGATGAGCGGGATCGCCACAGCGGAACGCATCGCCTCAATGAGGTTCCAATCGGCGTGACCATCGAACCCCTGCTTGGCGAAGCGGGCGTGAAGGGTGATCATTTGCGCACCAGCGTCTTGAAATCGTTTGGCCAGATCAGGCGCAGCAAATAGCGAGTAGTCCCATCCAGCCCGAACCTTCACGCTGACCGGCACTTTCACGGCATCGACGACGGCGGCCACTATTTCGGCCGCTCGATTGGGGTCTTTGAGCAGCGCCGCACCAGACCCGGTCTTGCAGACCTTTGGCACCCAGCAGCCCATGTTGATGTCGACCAGGTCGGCGCCGGCCTCCTCGCACTGTCGGGCGGTCTCGGCCATGATCTGCGGGTCGCCGCCGAAAATCTGGATGCCGACGGGCCGCTCGCTGGGGTCGATGAGAAATTTCCGAATCGTTTTTTTTGCGCCGTGATGGACGGCCATGGCGCTCACGAACTCGGTGAACACCAGTCCTGGCCCGCCGATGCGCTTCGCGATAACGCGCAACGGCATCGACGTCACGGCCTCCCTCGGCGCCAGGAGCAGCGGCGGGTCGACCGGAACCGGGCCGCTTGCGAAGCCATTGTGAGGCTGCACTCGCCGTCCACACCACGA
>CAYRAX010000144.1:0-6950 GCA_964422285.1 uncultured Chthonomonas sp. | reverse complement strand
GTTCGGTCGATCGAGAAATTTATCCTAACAACAGCCGCACTGGGCTTACGATGGAAAATGTCGAAATCATCAACGATTGCTTGCGCGGCGTCGTCACGGGTGGAACGGGAACGCGAGCGAGCGTAGTTCCCGGCGCGCGCGGAAAGACCGGAACTACGAATGATAACAAGGACGCCTGGTTCATCGGATATACAAACGAGATTCTCGGCGTTGGCTGGGTCGCCAATGAAACGCGGCAAAAGTCGGGCCGACCGATTTATCGCTCGATGGACAGCAGCGTCATGGGCGGCAAATACACCGCGATTCTTTGGGCAAACATCATGTCGAAGTGCCAGCGATTGGTGAAAAAGCTGGACATGCCGGAAGATGGATCGGCCGAATCAATTGATGAGGGCAATACAGATTCCCAAACGCCAAGCGACGAAACCGTTCAGGGAGCAGACACACCCGAATTCCCGCAGGAAGAAGCCAGCGATCCAGGGCCAAGCGAGCAGAACCCGGCCGAGGAGCCGGTGGAAACGCCGCCAAAGCCTCAAGAGCCGCCCCAAGATGAACCCACGAATACCGACGAGCGCAGCAACGAGACAATTACCGTGATGATTTGCGCTGATTCGGGGCAACTGGCCCGCGATTCCTGCCCAGAGCAAGTTCCAAGAACCTATCGAAAGGGCCGAGAGCCAAAGCGGCTTTGCCGTCAGCACTCATAACGATTTCGCCATGTCGGTCATTCACGAAGAAAAATCGGTACCGATTAACGCGCGCGTGATTCTGCCGCTCGCGGTGCTTTTGCTTTGCTTCGTGGCGATTCTGCTTCGGCTATGGTATTTGCAGGTCGTAACTGCCGATTCGCTCACGGATCAGGCCACCGTTTCTCGGTCCACGCGGATCGAAACGATGGCCCCGCGCGGCACCATCGTGGATCGAAATGGGCATGTGCTCGCCTCTGTCCGCTCGGAGCTTGTCGTCACCGCCCAAAAGGCAATCGTGCGAAAGAATCCTGAGGTGATGGAGCGCGTCGCTCGCATCCTGGGCATCACGGTCGACGAGATCAACAAGAAGCTTGATAAGCTCGCTTGGCGACCCTATGTTCCGGTTCCGATTGCAGTGAATGTGTCGATCGACCGGGCAACCAAGATCGCGGAAAGCAGCCAGGATTTGCCCGGATTTGGCGTTTCGGCCCAACCTGTTCGGGTTTACAATGATGCTGCCGAACTGGGGCATCTGCTCGGCTACGTCGGCATTCCTAGCGCGGACGACCTCAAGCGATTGGAGAAAATGGGCATCGAAGACGCGGCGGATTATGTCGGCAAAAATGGCCTAGAGCTCACCCACGAAAAGGACCTGATGGGAACGAAGGGGATCGACGAAATGGAAGTGGATTCCAAGCGGCGCCCCATCCGGATCAGCTCGCGCGACAACCCCATCCCGGGAGACAAATTGGTCTTGGGAATCGATATGGAATTGCAGCGCCTCGCGAGCCAGCTTTTGGCGGGACGGCGCGGTGCCGTCGTTGCGATCGACCCCAACAATGGCGAAATCTTGTGCTCAGCAAGCGCGCCTTCGTTTGATGCGTCCCTATTCCTCGGTGGAATCGGCAAGGACGAGTATTCGATGCTTCGCGATGATCCCGACCAGCCGCTTTTCAACCGCGCAGTCCAGGGCCGATATGCGCCGGGTTCGACATTCAAAATCGTCACCGCGCTGGCCGCGCTATACGCTGGAAAGTTTAATCCTAGCCTGCACTACTATTGCGCTGGTGCGCTCAAGCTCGGCAAAAAATCGTTCAAATGTCTGGGTCACCATGGCTCGATCTCGTTTCACGATGCATTCACGCGATCGTGCAACGTTTATTTTGGGCAACTCGCACTCGCGGTGGGACCCGAAAACCTAAAGCGCGCGGCGGATGACCTTGGACTCACGACCAAAACTGGCGTTGATGTTCCGGGCGAGGTCCGCGGCATCGTGGGCAATCCAGCTTACAAGCAAAAGGTTTTTAAGCAGGATTGGTACCCGGGCGACACCGTTTTGACGGGAATCGGTCAAGGATTTGATGACCTCACGCCGATGCAAATGGCGGCGATGATGGCTTGCGTGGCAAAAAAAGGCACCTACTACCGGCCCCACTTTGTGCGCTCGAAAATCTCCTTTGGCGAATCCCAAGCCGAGCGAATCGTGCCGGAAGAGCTTCATTCGCCGAAAGCTCCCAGTTCATTTTGGAATGCGCTACACGCCGCATGCCTTTCGGTTGTCGAGGTCGGCACTGCGCGGGGCGCCAAGGTCTCGGGGCTTCACATCGGCGGAAAAACGGGAAGTGCCGAACGAAGTGGACAAGCGAAAACTCAGAGTTGGTTCGTAGGCTTTGCGCCGGTCGAGGCGCCGAGAATTGCGCTTGCGGTGGTGGTCGAAAACGCCGGTCACGGCGGCGATATTGCCGCGCCGATTGGCACAAAAGTATTGGCGAACTATTGCCTTCGTGCTCGTCAATCCTTGCCAGCGGCGCCCGCCAACAACCGGTCGCGAGAAGTCGCGGCGAATGTTTCGCCTTCTTTGTCGCCTAATCGCTGAGCGAGCCCCAGCAGCTTTTCGGCAGCTGATGCGCCCTGCTCCAACCTGGCGTGAGCAATCGTCGGCGTTTCGCCCGCGAATCCGATCGTTTCGTCGCCCATTTGCTTCACGCGCGGCCAAGTTTGCTCCAAGTAGTTTAGGTAGATGGTCACCGCCTGACGATAAAGGTCGCGCCGTTGAGTTGAATCGGCCATGTTGTCCGCTAGAAACACGCGCGCTTCGGCGGTTTCGGTGGGGACCATTTCTGGAATCGCGCGAACCTGGTAGGGTGGCTTTGATTCGAAATCCAGCATGCGACGGGCGGTACCTAGTGCCTCGTCACTCGCGCCAAATTTGGCGTGCAACTGCACCAATTGGATCCACGCGCTAAGGTTTGTTGGGTCGAGTTTGAGGGCACTTTCGTACGCGGATTGAGCTTTTTTCGGCTCGTTTAATGCGGCATAGGATCGGCCCAGCAATCGATAGTATTTGACGGTGGGCGAACGATCGATTGCTTGTTGGAGGGTCGCGGCGCGGTCGGGGCTATTTTCCGGGTAGAGCGTGCTCGCTTCCACGTACCACGTTTCACCGTCGAAGGGGCAAAATTCGCGCGCCGAAGTGATGGCTGCGCGCGCCTCCGAGACGGATAACCCAGCCTGAGCGATTCCCAGCGCGTTCGATTTTGTCAATTCTCCGAGCGACGCATAACCCCAAATCAGGATGAGCGCAACCGCGGCCAGCGACGCCAACTTGCGGCCTGGCGAGCGCATGACTTCGGGCACGCTGCCATCTGCCGAAAGCAGCAACACCAATCCCAAAAGCGCAAAAAAGCAAATGCCGATTCCGAAGTGGTAGAGCAAACTGTCGATTTGGTTATGCACCAACGAGCCAGCGACCGCGGCCACGACGCCGGCGCGCAGAATGTTCTGCTCGGTGGGCATGGACTTGGACCCGCGCAACGCATCGATGGCGCAGATCCAGAGCGCGGCGAGGAAGGCGAACACCGCGAGCGGACCGCACTCCGCCATCAATTGCAAATATGTGCTGTGCGCGAGGTGCGTGGGGGGCGTCAGGCCCGGCTTCGCGCCCAAAAAGCGGAAAGTATTCAAGCCCGTGCCGACTTCGTTTTCTTTGGAGAGCTCGAGCGCCGAGCGCCAAAGCAGCTTGCGGAAATCCGAAGATTGCACCTCGCTGCTGGAAGCTTGTTGGACGCGCGAAACCACCGATCCTTGGCTCGCAGGGGTGGAAGCGCGAAGCGCGAAAACGAGTAACGCCGCCGCCGCGAGAGGCACGAAAGACCGCACCAACCGCTTCCATCCAGCCCACCAAATCACGCAAACACTGAACGTGACCAGCCCCACCGCGACCGCCAACAATCCGCCCTTGGAACCGGTCAAAAGGATGCAGAAAAGGATGAGCGTGGCGGCGACGCCCGAAAGCACTGCCTCGGCGCGACGCATGCTGCCCGTCAAAGCGAGCGCGGGGAACAGGCAAAGCGTCAGCATTCCCCCCAGCGCGTTTGGATTGACCCAGGTCGCAAAAACGCGCCAATCGGGGGCCGTTGCTCGCATCGCGCCATACTCCAATATGCCGATGCTAGAAAGAATTGCCCCCGCAAATGCGATGCTCGCGAGCACCCAAACTGGTCCCGACTTGCGCCCCACGCAAAAGATGACCACCCAAAACGCGGCAAAATAGCTGGACCATTCGAGCAGCGAAATCAGCGTTGTCCACTTGTACGCGCTGAGAAACAAACTCGCCGCGATCAACGCAAACATCGCGTGCATGGCAAACATTAATTTGGCCTTGACCGTTGGCAAAACCGCGCGCCTCCACAGCAAAAGGGCAGCGACGAACACCAGCGGCAACGCAATCAAAAAGTGGGCAAATGTGGGCAGCAGTTGGTCACGCAGGCCTTGAAAAAGGCCGTCGGTTGGCATCGCGTTGACGGAAATTTGGCCCCCACCGATGACAGCGAGGATCAGCGTGACGATCACACCCAGAATCGGCCAGTTTCGCCTCATGACTTGGTCCATGCGCGCCTCCATTTATGAATCCGATTTTGTAACACGAATCCGCCCGCCCGGACGAACAGCCCCACCGCGGCGAGCGCGATCAAGAATGGTCTGGTGAGCACCGGTGAACGGCGGACCATTTGGGTTCGATAGAACCTGAACATTGACGCATGAAACGCGCCGATCATTCGGTTTGGTGCTTGATCGGTCGCTCGACCGATGTGGTGGGTCACTTGGGCAGTCGGAACGTAGTCGACCGTCATTCCGGCCTCGTGGCACCGCCAGCAAAGGTCCACATCTTCGCAAAACATGAAGTACGAAAGGTCAAACCCGCCGACGCGATCAATAGCCCGGCGGCTCATCATGAACGCAGCACCGGAGACCCAGTCGGCGTGAATTACCTCGTCGTGGCTAGCGTCTTGCATCAAATATTCACGGACCGCGCGCACGTTGGGGAATAGCTTGCCCAGCCACGTATTGCGAAAAGCCGCCGCGACTGGGTTCGGGAAATGGCGCACACTGAACTGCAAAGATCCATCGGTGTTGAGGAGCTTTGGCGCGGCGATGGCGCAGTTTTCATTTGCTTCAAGGTAGTTGATAAGGGTCCGAATCGCGCCTGGATGCACGATCGTGTCCGAATTGAGGCAGAACCAATGCTTGCCCTTCATTTGTTTCATCGCGCGGTCGTGTCCGGCGGTGAACCCCAAGTTGCGGGTGGCGCGAATCAATTCAAATTCAGGAAACTCGGCGGCAACCATGTCGCCTGAAGCATCACCCGAGTTGTTGTCCACGACGATCACCTCAAAGTTGGCCTCGCCCGCGATATCGCGCAGACTTTGCAGGCAAACGCGCAAATCATCGCGGTCGTTCCAACTGCAAATTGTCACGGTCGCGTCGAAATCCGGATGAATATCCTCGGGCTCGGATGAAGGCAATGGCATAGATGAATACGGCGCAGAGGGGCAAAATCATTCGCTCCGCGGTTGTTCCGTGCTTGCGAAAATACCGCATCAACGAGCGATGCGACTCCCAGATCATCGCTTTTTTGGTTTGTCTCGTGCTTGCGCCGCCAAGGTGGTAGACGGTCGCGGACGGTACGTATCGGGTGCGAAATCCCAGTTGCTTCAGCCGAAAAAGCAGGTCGACTTCGTTGAAAAAGATGGGAAACTGTTCGTCGAATGGACCTTCGGTGACGTTGGCCTTCTGCAAAACGTCGGCTTTGAACATCAAAAATGTGCCCATCGGTTGGGGTGCATCTTGTTCCAAATCGTAGGCGAAATTCGGCAGTCGGTAGCTCGCCAATCGAGAATTCGCCATTGCTCGGTCGAGGCCGGTGAGCATGCCGAACAAGCCCGCCAGAGTGGGAAATCCACGCACCGAAGCCTGGACCGCGTGGGGTGGCTCCGCATCCACCAGCCGCGCTGCCACGCAACCGATGTCTCTGTCCGAGCGGAGAACGCGCAGGGCAATGTCGAGGGCGTTTGGCTGAATGATCGTATCCGGGTTGAGAGTCAGGATGCAATCGCCTTGCGCGGCGTCGATTCCTACGTTGTTGGCGTGGGCATAACCGGAATTAGTTGGCTCGCGCATCACTTTGGCTTGGGCGAACTGGGAGGTAGCCGCGTCTGCGCTTCCGTCGGCCGAATTGTTGTCTACCACGATGACCTCGAATGGCTCACTCGGTGGGTTCTCGTAGATCGATCTAAGGCATGCAAGCAGCAAATCGCGCGTGTTCCAGTTCACGATGACGACGCTGAGCATGACCCATCCATCGTACCGTTTTGGGCGGCTGAGAAATGCCTGCAGGTTCGCGCTCTAAAATGGGGCTGAAAACCGTCTTTAGATTCAAATGAAGCAGCCGATACCTAGAAATGTTACGAGGGGCTGGTTGACAGCCCGCACGTCTGACAGGTATCTTCTGTCAAATCTGTCAGGGATTGTCGCACGACGCGACCAGGAGATCCCAGGCACCACGGAGGTAAGCCCTTGCTTATAAGGAAACTAGCCCTTTGGGCCTGCTTGCTCGGAGCAAGCTCGTCTTTTGCGGACACAATTACAATTAAAGAGAGTGACAACAGCCTTAAGGCAGTCGCCAAGCGAACCGGGCACTCGGTTCAGGAACTCAAAAAGGCTAATCCAGATATCGACGAACGACGATTGCGACCTGGACAAAAACTCAAAACGCCTGGCAGCGACGAGGATCGAAATTCTCGCAAAAAGTCCAAGAATTCTTCCAAATCTTCTACAAATGCTTCTGGAAAGCACAAGGTAAGTGAAGATGATAACGGCTGGACGGTCGCCAAGAAATATGGAATCAGCGTAGAAAAGCTGGCCGCGATGAACCCCGACGTGAACCTGCGCAAAATGCGCCCAGGCACCACGCTGAACGTT
>CAYRAX010000143.1:0-7055 GCA_964422285.1 uncultured Chthonomonas sp. | reverse complement strand
GCGGGAGAGCGTCCGCGAAATCTTCCTCCATCTTTTCGATTGCTTTTCTGGCCTCTAGTTCGTTCGGGGCATAGACTTGATAGAGGCATCGAATATCAGACCGATAGCCATCGTTCTTTCTATCTCCATGGCTGCCCCACGGGCGAGTTGCGATGAACGCTGATGGGTAGCCCCGAGACATAATCTCCGAGAATAGGGCCTGGAATGCGTCGCCCCTCTCCGTCAAGAACTTGTTCTGGAAGCGCAGGCGGTAGAAGCTCAAGGAGAACTGATCCATCAAATCTCCGTGGAGTCGCGTTTGGCTTTCTTTTTTCGAGCCACGATCGGTACCGCAATCGCAGGTCGCAAAACGAGCCCTTCATCAGTCACAGACGCGATCAGGAGCGAACCGTGTTCCAGAGAGAGTGCTCGCCTAAGTTCGGCGGGAATGATTACCGCGCCGCGCTGCCCCATTTTGAGTGTCGCTTGTTCCATCTGAATATCTGCTGTGCTGAATGTCAGACGCACAGACTACCACTGAAGTGTCACATCCAGCAAGGTGCTCCGAGCTGCGCGCCCCAACCCTGCTCCGCGCGGCTTATCGCTGTGCGCCTTCTGAGCGATCAACCCTCACATAAAAGGGGTTATGTGCGACTAATAGAGGCTATGATTCGTCTCTGATATGGACATGCCCGACGACGACCTCAGACCCGTTCCACGAGAATCGAACATCGTTTCTTCAGCGACCTTCATCACACCTGCCACTATTGAACGAGCGGGAAGACGAGCGACCGAGACGTTCTTCCAATTCTTCGCCGCCGAGATCCCGAATGCGAACACCCGCGAAAATTATCTTCGCGACGTCACACGTTTTTTCATGTGGTGCCAGGAACGCGGGTTCGATATCATGACTGTCACGCCGCTTCACGTGGCCGGCTATCGAGAGGTTCTTCGGAGGACTCACGCCCCAACATCGGTGAAGCGTCACTTCTCATCTCTTCGGATGCTTTATTCTTACTGGGTTGAGCGCGGGGTGCTCGAACGAAATCCGGTGCGTGAAGTGAAGACAGAAAAAGTGTCGCGTTCAGAGGGAAAGACTCCGGCGCTGTCGGTCGACGACATGCGGACACTCTTTGAGAGTTTCGAAACGGAGAGCCTTGTCGGACTACGTGATCGAGCGTTCATCGCGGTCATGGCCTACACCTTTGCGCGGGTTTCGGCCGTGTGTGGACTAAAGGTCAAAGACTACTTCGAACAAGGCCGGACAACTTATCTTCGCTTTCATGAAAAGGGTGGAAAGGAAAAAGAACTACCATGCCACCATCTGCTCGAAGAATTCCTCGATGCGTACGTCGAAAAGTTGGGGCGCGCAGAAAAGGAGACCTTTCTCTTCCCTACCGTCAAGGGAAAAACTGGGGTCTTCTCCGCATCACCGCTTGCACGGACCGACGCCTGGTCGATGGTGAAGCGGAGAATTAGAGACGCCGGAATACCAGGAGACTTCTCCAACCACAGCTTTAGAGCAACCGGCATAACGACTTTCCTTGAAAACGGGGGCACAATCGAGGCCGCCCAGTTCATCGCGGGCCACGCTGATTCAAGAACAACAAAACTCTACGACAAACGAGCCCAAAGGGCAAGTCTCGAAGACTTGGAGAGAGTTCGGTACTAATCTGCTGTCTTTCGATGACGATAGAAACACAGTAACCCTACTGTAAAGGCACACGCCGAAGATGGCTCTGGACTGCAGCCGCCACACAAAGCCCTGGATCTACAACTGTACCCGTAACACCCGCTTCATCTCCAAACATAGAGGTAACTAGAATGTTACTTCGTATTCCGGACAGTTCGTCCACACTCAGAACGCTTCGATAATTTTCAATTGAACTAGCCGAACTGTAAGGGCTTGTGTGCTGACATTGAACTCCTTAGCAAGTTGGCCAATGGCGTCATCGGTGTCAGTCTCAAGAAAGTCCAGTGTTTTGTTCGTGAGCAGTCGCTCGACCAGAATCTTGCGGGGCATGAGGAGCTCCGCCGCAAAGAAATTTGCTTCGACCTCATCTCGCTTTTCGCCTTTCGACGACTCAGCGTTACGCATCATAATGCGGCCAAAGTTGTAGCCGCTTCCTTTGCGGTCATAGCGCACGTCTTCGGAATCGTGCAGCATGAAATGCCCGAGTTCGTGGGCGATGGTAAAGCGCTGTCGAACGGGGCTGTTCTCTTGATTCACGCCGATGATGACCTCTTCGCTCTCAGGGTCCCGAAAGAAGAAGCCTGCCAGCTCATTGTCCTCAATTTCTACGGGCTGAATCTTGATATTCATAGCCTCCGTGATGGCTCTAACGTCCACCGGCAAGTTGCCATCGTGGTATTTGTCTAATACTGATTCAGCCTCAGTCCGAACCATGTTCCAACGGACATGAAGCCTTGGACTGCCACCTTCGCTCATGGCGACTGTCTCGCTTTGTTCAAGCCTTCTCGAATCATCGTCTCCGCTTCTGGGTCGTCGCTGCCGATTTCGGCAAGTGTGCTTTCAATTCGTTCTTCCACGCTTTTTTTCTCCAAGGGCAACAGCTTGGTTGGAGGCACCCCAAGCGCATCAGCCAGTTTGTAAAGATGGTGCAGCAGGAACCGTTGTTCGCCCCGTTCGATATTGGCAATGGACGTACGGGAAAGGTCGAGTTCAGGCACCTTCGCAAGTTCCGCCTGAGTCTTACCCCGTTTTCGCCGGATACGGCTGATTCGCCGGCCAACCTCTGCATAGATTGGCTCGATAGGTCCATCTTTGGGTCCGCTCATGTCTTCCTACGAAGTGTAGACGGTTCACGTTCCTGAAAGGTTGCCACGGGCGTCTTTTGTCGCCTATGGCAACTTTTATAGAATCTGATGCGGAATGGTGAACAGCGGTCGAACTTTGCTCGTTTAACTTTATGGGGAACGGTCCCCCAGCAATTATAGGAGCAACTCAATTGAGCGTAATAATCGAAGCCCAAGTCATCGTCATCGAGTGGGAGGATACTCCGATTTCCCGTGAGGATACCGACCACGGGGAGCACGGCCGCCATCGGCACGTGGTCCACATCTACAACGAACTCGACGGACACACCTATCGAATCCACGCGCGCGACGAAACCCTTGTTTCCAAGGTCGTCGCCAAGTTCATGGAGAAGATTCACCGAACGCAGCAGCCGGGTGACAAGCTCTTCTGCGACGGCGGCTGTTCCGACCAGGAAGGCGAGGACGTTTTCCAGTTCGCGCATCTCACTGTCGAGCAGTATCTCCACAAGGCACATTGCCCGGACCTCAAGTGGACGTTTGTCGGAGACACCGGAGGAGCCTGAACTGTGCTCGCTCTGGCCGACCCGGAAACGGCCGCAGCCCTCATGCGGGAGCACCTCGATGTTCTCTGGAACTCGGGGCGCTTCCGCGAGCTTCGTTCCGGGTGCATCTTCTTAGATGACCTGCATGTCGTCATCCCGTTGCTCGCAAGGAACCCATCGCGGAGCGACCACTACTTTGTAAAGCTTGGAGGGGAGTATTACGATGTCGGGCCACCGAGCGTCGAGTTTGTAGAGCCCTCTGGCCTGGAGGTTGCGAGGCACGGGTCTCGTTGGTTTCCCAACCTTCGAGACCTTGAAAACTTCAAGCTCCACGACCAATACGGTTTCCCCGATGGGCAACGGCAACTCATTTGTTTCAGCTTGTCGGCAGGCTACTACCAAAGCAACCATACACCGACCGAGGGCCAGCAATGGCAAAAGGGTGTTCACACTCTGGCCGGCACCGTTAATCGCATCGCGACCGTGCTCAGCACTGAATATGAAGGTCCCAGCGGATGATATTGATTCCAGCGGCAATCTGGGGCCAGGCTCAAACTCTCTTTCGACGCAATCGAAAGAAGGTCGAGCAAGTTTGCTTCCTCGACGGCTATAGGGTCGGAAGCCTCGGCATTGTGACGACGTTGACCTTTCCCAAGGCAAGGGTCGAGCGCGGGTATTACTACATCGAGCCAGACCAGGTCCGAACTGCGTCGAAGCACCTTCGCAGTAACTCCATGGTTCGCTTGGCTCAAGTCCACACCCATCCCAGTTCCTGGACTGGACACTCTCAGTACGACGACGAACACGCCTACTCAGGGGCGCCAGGAGCACTATCCATTGTGCTCCCCTTTTACGCACGGATGGATTGTTCGCTTGATAATGCCGGAGTTCACCTCAGGAACGAATACGGTTGGGTAGAGATTCCAACAGCCGGGCGAGGGGGAGTTGTCGCTCTTGTACCGTCGCTCGTGGACCTTCGAGTGGGAGTGCGGTGAGCGACCTTTCAAATCGCCACGAGTCAACTCTCGACGGAACCTTACGTCCGTTCGACACTTCACTCTCTAGGGCCGTCAAGGTCGTGCTATCCCCTGAATTGGGCGAAGACCGCCTTGCACAATTGACCATGTGCGTCCTTGTGAACTTGCTCAGCCGGATGGAAGGGGTCGTTTCATCGGTTGAGCTCGCTGTTCCTTCGGTTTATGCGGCCCCGCTGCTTTGGCCATGGCAAGCGCCCGAAGAGTCGCTTAGGCAGCTCCTTTCCAAGATTTCGGATGGAATCGCGGTTGTTCCGCTTGAAACTGGTTCTGAACCTCTCGTGCTTGTTGTCGGCTCCGAGAGGGTTCATAACGCCACTTATCTTGGCGCTTCCGGCTGGCAGGGAGGAATTTCGACCGCGCCAACTCCTCTGACTTCGACCGGGGAGGTGGCCTTCGGCCCCTTCATTGCTGCCGCACTTGCGGCAGGCGAAGTCTTCAAGGCGATTCGAATCGAAGATCATCCCGGCCTCATAGCACCTTCCTTCTTTGACGCGTGGAGCCTTACAGGATCCAACGCTCCTCTTCCGATTCCCGAGCAAGTTCAAGGCTTTGCCACAATCGAGGGCTTCCTTGCGGGTGCTGGTGCGGTAGGTTGCTCAAGTCTCTACGTCCTTTGGGCATCCTTGGGCTTGGCTGTCTCCCTAGACGTTGCTGACGGTGACCCGGAAGGCTTCGCTGAAACCAACCGAAACCGATATGTGCTCTTGATTCGCGACCTAGTGGGCGAAATGAAGGCAAGCTCACTCGCAGACTGCCTAAGACGCCCGGCCTTCACGCTAAGGCCACATGACCGGCCGGTCGAGGAAATTGTCCCACACTCGGGTCTCGTCCTTTCCGCTGTGGACAAGAACACTGCCCGCCAAGCCTTGCAAGGATGGTATCCGCGCCACCTACTAGGAGGGTCAACGAACGGCCTGCGAGCGGAGGTGTTCAGCTGCGGACCCCTTGGAGAAAGGGCTTGCTTACGATGCTTTAATCCCCCTGAAACAAGCCTCTCAGACCACGATGTCCGAGAACGCTTGAGAGGCGATTCAGACCTGGTAGCGAATGTGGCCGGTGAAGCGGGAATGTCGGTCGAGCAGTTTCTTGATGCCATCCACCCGGCCAGGTGCTCTGAAGTATCAGCCGAGCTCATTGGCAGACTCCGAATCGGTTTGGCAGAGCCGCCAGCCTTTGCAGTCAGCTTTGTTTCATGCCTTGCCGGAACGCTCCTTGCCGCAGAAGCAGTCAAGGTTCTCTCAGCATTGCCGCACACATTGGAAAGCTCAAGTCGCGTTGGGGTCCAGTTTCTGGCAGACCCATGCCGCCATAAACCAATGGCATTTCCCAGGGACCCCAACTGTCCCATGTGCAAGCCGGGCTCAACCGAAGTTCGTGTATGGCAACAAAAGCGAGCATTTTCAAGCAAAGCAGCTGACCAGTACCCCATAAACTGACCATTTAGGCTATGAAAGAGCTGGACACTTTTCAGCTGAATCGCATACGTAACAACCCAAACTCGCTAACGCATGCGACGTAGGATCCCCTCGTCAGAGTAGTAAATGCTCTGTCCCAAAAGCGCTACCTGAGATCGGCGCAAGAATTCATTAGCCTGTCCATTATACATATGAAGATACGAGCATTCACGACAAGAGGATTTCCAAGCCAATCAACTGCAACTCGGCCATGTCTTGATTTTGGAATGAAGGATCTGGAGCTAGCCCCGATAGCTGATAGCTAATTCCGGATTCAAATTCAGTTCTCAGACTGTGGACAATTTCATCGTACTTCGCCGCGCACTCTCCTAGGCTCACCAAGTACCACAGCGCCTTGCACCGAGTTTGCCACGGGAAATCTCCACCGTCCAAAATTGACTTGGCCGCTCCACGAGCGGCAGGATCCTTGTATTTTTCGCACATCATTAGCCATGTGTACAGTGCAAATGGAGCCATTTCGGCGAAGCGACCCGGTAGCAAATCAGGCCTCCTCAAATAAAGGAGCCCCACGGCAACAGCTGAGGACATTGCTGCGTCCGGACAAGCTACCACGCCCAGAAGCTCGTCAATACCCTCTTGATTGCCTTTCAACAATTTATCGAACGCAGTTTGGACGATTGAAGACGGGTTCATTTGTGTTAACCGATTCTGTTATGGCTCTCAAAGTCCTGAGCACAGAGAATGATAAAATAATAGGCACTTTTCGGTCAAACGATTGTTTCTCATTTTGAAACACCATAGCCAAAGGCGACCGCACGCTTCTTCCTTGGCAACTCTTGTCAAATTATAGCACGTTGTTATGCAATTTTTGGCACATTCGGCACTTTGGGTTTTCGGGCAAAACGTATGCATACATAGATTCATACATTCAGCACCAGCGATTTTGTCTCCGCATCCTAAGCCAAGAGGGTCTGTGTTACTGACTGGGCGATTTCCAACATACCCAAAAGCGCTTTCCAGAGGCCACAGCGGATCGACGGTGAGCCACCGAGTCCAGTTCGGCTTGAGGTACCTCGCCCGAATGTAGATCCTAGATGTCGAGGCATCTGTGTAGTAGCCCCACGCTCCGCCGTAGCCGAGACGCAAACCATGAGAGCCGGTGCGACGTTCACCGTAGGGCCAGTACCACGTCTTGCCGACTACCGTCTGCGTACTGTCGATTCGACCCACGATGTTCCCCTGCGGGTCAGGAAGCAAGACCGAAGAAACGCCTCCCACCGTCACCGACAAAGGTACGCCGTGAA
>CAYRAX010000142.1:0-7076 GCA_964422285.1 uncultured Chthonomonas sp. | reverse complement strand
AAATGTGCCCATTACGGATAGGCCTGCCCCAAGATCGTAGCTAGCAGCGACCCATGTATAGCCCTCGCGGCCCCTATGTGGTCCGCCATGAGCACCCAACGCTCGCTGAGCTCATAATCCAGGCCCGCGAAACCCTGGACAACGTTGCTCAACCGCCAGACTCCCCCGTGAAGTCGCAACGTTTTGAAGTCAACGCGCCCGGCAAAATACGGGTCAACTGCCTTGCCGTAGCCATTCGCGATGCCAACGGAGGCTGCGTAACCGATTCCCTTGTGCTCGCCTTCGGTCAGCAATAGCTTGGCATCCCAGGTCTCCGTACCCGCGTAATCCGACGAAACGCCCACTTCGACGCGGTCAAACAGCCCTACCGTAAGGCCGCCCGAGTGCAGGTAGCGGGTATCGATATTGCGTTCGAACCCAGCAACCGTGTGAACTGCAGAGACTTCGCGATGCCGCAAGATGTCCGCGATCGGAATCATGATTAGCCCGGTCGGCGCGGCCAGGGCCGATGCACCCATAAACCCTAGAATTGTCGTCGAAATAGTCCTCATTACGCCCTCGATTTCCCCCAAAATCAGCCAGCCAAAGATGCCAGCCAAACCCTGTATTCCCGAGTTCGGGCGTTTTTGCACTAGGCACAAATGTCAGTGTGCCGCGCCGAGATTTGTCGCACTTGAAGCAATTACCGCTCACCCATCGATCCCAGTACTAATCCCTGAGCTGTCCCATATTCCGACTTTTGCGACGATATTGGGCATGAAAGCACGGTCGGTCTTCTTCGCAATTGCGGTGGCACCAGCTTGGGCATCCGCCGCGATGTTCTTGGTCAATTCACCCGCGACCTATCTTCGCGCGAACGGTGAAGTGCCCTATAACGCTGGCGCGATCGACATTATTGCTGCTGGCTATTCCCCGGGGCAGACCGTCTATTTGTCGCGAGTCGGCCAATGGGACGAAGGCGGACCGCTGATGTACGGGCTGTGCGCAGTTTTCAGCAGCTCGAACGCGCTGTTGCCGTCTCTTTTGCTGAACCGCGTGCCCGGAGCCATATCCGCCGGGCCAACTTGGGTGAGTCCGAACACGATGATCGGCAACCTGCCCACCGATATCGCCGAGGACTTTATGGTCTGCAACAATTCAGGTACCGCAAACGGCATCATGGTGACGATCCCGGCGGGGGCGAATTACATTTTTTGCACGGTGCCAGACAGCTTCTTCTTCGGCAACAATAACGCGCCGGAGCTTTACTTGAAGATTTCGGCGGTGCCCGAGCCGGCAACCTACTTGGTGTTCGCGGCTGGCATCGCGATGCTTGCGGTAGCGCGGCGAAATCGTGCCGCTTGATGGCGTTGCGGCGCACGAATGCGTATTCATCGGCGAACTATATTTTGAGAAAAATTACACAAAAGTCTGGATTCGTCCGAAATCTTAATCAAATTTTTGTATAGTTTTCATTACAGCCGCGATTTGCGACTGAAAGGAAAGCTATATGAAAACCATTGCATCACGTGTCTTCGTGCCCATCGTCGGCTTGCTTGTCGTGCAGGCTTCGTTTGCGCAAACCTTAAAGGTGACCCAGTTCGCGGGTAGCACAACCCAGGGCGGGGTCAACATTCAAGCCCAGTATGATCAAGGGGCTAGTCCATGGTGCCCGGATGCGAACGTTCGGTGGATTCAGCGCATCAAGCTGACCAAGGGCGACCACACGACCCAAAAAGACGACGTGCCGGGATATCCCAGCGGAGACTTCATCGACCCTCAACCGACGCAGCCAGGCGGGCCATGGGACAATGACCCTTGGTACGACGTGACTTACAACTCGGCTGCTGATCGCACATCGGATACGAATCGCCAAGGCGGCAAAGGCAAGTTCTTCAACGATTCGCCTGGTGGCTGGGGTCCCTTTGGTCCGATGTATTTTGACGCTTGGACTGCCGTGGTTTGCATCGATACCACCACGAAGAAAGCCGCGTTCATGGGCGGATTCACGTGGGGATTCTGCGTTTCGGCGACCGGCGGAATTACGTCGATTGCGCCCGCTGCTCTCGGGAATAACGCAGCCACCGCTGGAATCTTTAATGGTGCGCTGGGGTCGGGACCGGCCGGATTTAAGGCTTGGACGGTGACCACTGGCGACCCGCAATGCCAATTGACATTTAGTACGGTGCCCGAGCCGAGTTCTTTCCTCGTGCTTGCAGGTGCGGGACTTGTGCTTGTATCACGCCGACGACGAGCGGCATAACCAACGTTTGGGGCGAGGCGTGAGCATTCTCGCCCGCCCCAGCGTATTCAAAATCATGGGAATATCACTTTTGATGGCGGCAACGCTAGGTTATAGCCTCGCGACGTTGAAAGTCGTGGTGGACAAGGCCGTGATGTCACCCGGGACGGACGCCGTAAGCGTTGAATTGCACATCCAAAACGTCTCCAAGCGCGCGATCACAGTATGGGACCCGATGAACTTTGAGGGAATGAACTGCGTGCGGATTTTTGCTCGCGCAGGCACGTCGAAATGGGTGGATTGCACTCCCCCTGCCCCGCCAAGAGCGGGCGGAGTCGCGACCGGCAAGCGCCTAGCCCCGGGAGCAAAATTGCGCCTGATGCCGGTGGTGATCAAAGCCCCACGTGGCGAAAAACTCACGCAAGTCATGGCGAAATATCAAAATTCGCTCGAAGCGCGCGGCGCAGTCACCGGCGTTTGGACTGGTCAAATTGCCAGCACTGCATGCGCGATTAGCTTGAGCAAGCCGCAACATTGATCAATTTATTCGACCGATTATGCCCTCACGCGGTACACTGCCCCGCATGGCTGAAGGCGACGGCGAGCTTATTCGACACGCGCTAAAAACGGCTCGTGAATTTGGTTTCCGCCAGGTAAGGCTGAAGTCTGGCGAGCTTTCGTTTTCGGCGACCTTAGATCCAGATGCTGAGGACTGCGACACCGGCGCGCAGACGCTTGATTTTGAGGCCCTGCCAGAGGGGCCGAAAACCGCATCGCTTACCGCGAACGCTGTCGGCTATTTCAGCATTGATGCAGCCGCGCTAGCCAAGGGTGCGCGAATCTCGGCGGGCGATAAGATCGGCAGCATTCTCGCGCTCGGCATCCAAAATGACCTGACCGCGTCCACCGGCGGTGAAGTTGTGGCCGTGCACGTGACGGATGGGCAAGCCGTGGAGTATGGCCAAGTACTGGCTGAGGTTCAGTTATGAGATTTTTGATTCTGCTCGTTACCATCTGCCTCGCTTGGGGCTGCACGGAAACCGGCAACCAACGCAAAGACAAAGTGGGCGAAACCGTCGTCGGTCAGAGCATGGCGCGCTCGAAAGACGCGGTTTGTATGAACAATTTGCGGCAGATTCGGGACGCCGTCGAAATCGCCAAAACCTCGGGCGCAGACGATGCGGACGCCTTGCCAAAAACGCTCGCCGAAGTGCGCGGTTTGGACAATGACATGAAGCAATGCCCGATCGGCAAAGAGCCTTACGAGTATGATCCCGCGACCGGCAAAGTGCATTGCCCGCATCCTGGACACGAAAAATACTGAAATGTTTAAGCGCGTACTAGTTGCAAATCGTGGGGAAATAGCTTGCCGAGTGATTCGGGCTTGCCGCGAACTTGGCGTCGAATCGGTCGCCATTTTTTCGAAAGCTGACCGAGAAAGCACGCACGTGCGCATTGCGGACCAAGCAATTTGCGTGGGCGAAGCTACCAACACAGACAGCTATCTGAACCTGGCAAACGTCTTGATGGCAGTGGAAATTAGCGGTGCGGACGCCGTGCATCCAGGTTATGGCTACTTTAGCGAACGGGACCAGTTTGCCGAAGTGCTCGCCGATATGGGGGTCAAGTTTATTGGTCCGCCAGTGGATGCGATTCGAGCAATGGGCGATAAGGCTAGCGCGAAAAAAGCGGCAATCGCCTCGAAATGCCCGGTGGTGCCCGGTTCGGAAGGCGTCGTAGAAACCGAAGTCGAAGCGCTGAAGATAGCGGAGAAGATTGGCTTTCCGATCCTGCTCAAGGCGGTCGCTGGTGGTGGTGGACGCGGCATTCGGCGCGTTGATGATCCGAAGCAACTCGCGTCCCATTGGTCGATGGCGCAAAATGAAGCGCAGGCGAGTTTCGGCAACTCGGACATGCTGGTCGAGAAATGCGTTGTTGAGCCGCGCCACGTGGAGATTCAAATCCTGGCCGATGAGCACGGGAATTGCCTTTATGTCGGCGAGCGCGAGTGCAGCGTGCAAAATCTGCGGCACCAGAAGATCGTTGAGGAAGCTCCATGCGCCGTCTTGCCCGCCGACATTCGCCAAAAGATGGGTGAAGCGGCGGTGCGGGTGGCTTCGCGCGTCGGCTACACCAACGCTGGCACGGTCGAATTTTTGGTGGACGCGGACGGATCGTTCTATTTCCTTGAGATGAACACGCGGCTTCAAGTCGAGCATCCCGTGACCGAGCAGGTTTCCGGACTCGACCTCGTCCACTGGCAACTACGCATCGCGTCTGGCGAAAAATTGCCATTCAAACAGGCGGATATTCAGCTAAAGGGGCATTCCATCGAAGCGCGCATCACCGCACAAGACCCCGACAAGGATTTTGCGCCGAGCACGGGCAAGATCACCCGTTGGGATCCGCCGGGAGGGCATGGCGTGCGGCTTGATACCTACATCTACGCAGGCATCACTGTCACCCCATTTTATGACCCGATGATAGCGAAGTTGATCGTCACCGGCGCAAATCGGGCCGACGCCATCGCGCGTCTTCGGTCAGCTTTGCACGAGTTTCATGTCGAAGGAATCACGACCAATATTCCGTTCCTGAGGCGCCTAGTGGATCGATCGGAATACAAGTCTGGCGAAATCAGCACGGCTTTCGTGGGGCGCATGTTGCAGGAGACTTCGGTTGGAGCCTGATCCAACGTCACCCGCGACAGTTCAATCCAGAAGGGTGGCCCGCGAATCCGCCCTGCAAGCGCTCTATCAAGTGGCGGTCGGCGGTGGCGATTTTGAGGACGCGCTGCAAGAAGCTTTCACCAGAACCCATTTTTCGGATTCTTGTTCGGCGCTGGTTTCCGAGTTGGTTTATGGCGTGCGGCGAAATTGGAAGCAACTTGACGACCTGATCACGCCGCTACTCAGCGAAGGCTGGACTTGGGAGCGAATCCCGGCAGTAGACCGCTGCATCTTGCGCCTCGCGGCATACGAGCTTGTGCACATGCCGTCGATGCCGCCCAAGGTTTCGATTAATGAGGCCGTCATTTTGGCGAAGCGATATGCGACCCCCGATGCGGCCAAGTTCATCAACGGGCTGCTCGGAAACCTTTTGAAACAAACGGAAAAGGCGAATTGGGACCCAGCTGAGCACGAGGTTTTGGCGGTGGACATGGTTTCGGAGCCGCAGCTAGACGAACCCATCGAAGAAGAATTGGTCGAAGAAGGGTCGGCGCAACACGAAGAAATGGTGAAGGCGGGAGCATGGAGCATTCGCTCGACCGAGCCGACTAAGCCTGCAACGACTTGATGGCGATATCCACCGCGCGGCAGAGATTGTCGTTGCGAGGATGCATGCGCGCCATCAGATGCAGCCCAAAAAACGTTGCGACCACGTAATCGGCGGCGTCGGCGGGAGCGATGTCCATGCGAATTTCGCCCTTTGCTTGGGCGCGGCAGATCGCTGATCCCAGGATTTTGTTCAGCTTTTCCCGGTGAAAATAGAGCAGATTTTTGACCTCGACATCCTTCGACGCAAGGCTCGCCGCCGCAATCACGCATAGGCAAGTTTGCTCCTTTTCGGGGTCGGCTTGATCGCAAATGGATGCGCCGAGGATAGCGTAGAGGGCATCCAGCGTGGAGTCGGCGGAGGCGATGAGGACTTCCAAGTTTCGGTGGCTTTGGGTGAGATACTCTTTGAGGG
The DNA here is from genome assembly GCA_964422285.1 of uncultured Chthonomonas sp. GTDB lineage: Bacteria > Armatimonadota > Fimbriimonadia > Fimbriimonadales > Fimbriimonadaceae > UBA2391. The sequence goes on along the minus strand of CAYRAX010000142.1, from coordinate 1,168 downwards.
AAGCGAGGAACAATTGCCGCTTATCGCCGAAAGTGTCGTAGAGGCTCGCCTTATGGATTCCCATCGAGTCCGTTAGATCGCGAAGCGACGTGCCCTCGAACCCATGCCGCTGAAAGGTTTTGGTCGCCGCCCACAGCGCGCTCTCGATATCGAATTCTTTGCATCTGGCCATCGATTTGTGCCTAGTTCTTCATTTTATACCGAATGGTCCAAAATTTCAGTCAACCAGCGATTTATGCGAATTTTCCCGCAAGATTGTCGGGGATTAAGCCTGGGCTGCGAAGTCGAGGACGATTTTGCCCGCCTTGCCTTCCTTCATGGTTTGAAAAACGGTGTCGTATTCGGTGTAGGGCATTTGGTGGGTGATGATGGGGGTGACATCGAGTTGCTTTTCTTCCAGTAGCCAGCTCATCTGTTCCCAAGTCTTCCAAAGCTGGCGGCCGACGATGCCTGCGACCTGGTGATCCTCGACGACACCCTGCCCGCGCCGGGCTGCATCGAGGTTCTGCGCCGCATCCGGCGCCAGGGCGAACTGCCGGTGGTGGTACTCAGCACGCGCAACGACGACGTCGATCGCATCGTCGGCCTCGAACTGGGCGCGGACGACTACCTGCCGAAATCCTGCAACCTGCGCGAGCTGACGGCGCGCCTGCGGTCCATCCTGCGCCGCGCACGGCATGCGATGGCGGCGGAACGGCTGCGCAAGGGCACGATCGGCAGCCTGGTCCTGTCTCCCGGCGAACGCAAGGCCAGCTGGCGGGGAAAGGCGCTGAAGCTGACCAGCACCGAATACGACCTCCTGGAACGCCTTCACGGCAACCCCGGAAGGGCCGTCACCAGGCTGGACCTGGCGCGCAAGGTGCTGGGCCGCGAACTGATGCCGGAGGACCGCAGCCTGGACATGCATATCGGCAACCTGAGGAAGAAGCTGGGCAAGCTCGGCGACGGTCGCTCGCCGATACAGACCGTGCGCGGCACCGGCTACCAGCTGTTGAGCAAGTAGCCGCGGCGGCAGCCGAAAGCCACGCCCCCCGCCGGAAGCAGCGATGGCCCCGGGCCGCGGGCGGCAGGCCCGCGGCCGGTGCCGATCAGCGGTGGCCGCCGCCGAAGAAGCCGATGGCGATCATCGCCAGCAGGGCCAGGCCGCAGGCGATCAATCCCAGGCCGA
>CAYRAX010000141.1:0-7104 GCA_964422285.1 uncultured Chthonomonas sp. | reverse complement strand
AGCTTTGTGGAGAAGTTCCGTACAGCTTGATTGGTTTTGAAGGCCGCACTTTACAAAAGATCTCCTGAATCTTTGGTAAGAGTGGAGTCGAGCCATTTGTCTAGCGCGACTAGATGAACGATTTCGATGTTGAAGATTTCGTGCCCCGGGCGGATCGTGAAATTCCAGTGAACTCGATCTCCCGCCATGTAGTATTTGGCCGTGGCTAAAAAGTCCTCTTCGGCAATGGCTCCAAGCAAGTAGATTCTCTTCCGGTTGAAGTAACAGGAGGCTAAGACAAAATAGTCGAAATTTGAACCTAAAAGCGAGTTTAAAAATTCGCTTTTAGGTTCAAAAAAAATGGCGGCCCCGGAGGGAATCGAACCCCCGACGCCCTCCTTAGGACTGAAAAAAAAATGGGTCGAAAAATCTCTGATTTGAGTCTACGGACGTCTCAGGACGTCTCCCAAAATCCAAGGGCTAAGAGAGACCTTCAGAGAGACCAAAATTTGCCTCTACATAACGGCTGAGGTAAGCGTCGAGTTTAGTTCCCGTACTTGAACAAGGTGCCGTCGATAATTGTCATATAAGTGCAATGACAATTCAAGGCACCAAGTTTGGTAACTAGTTCAGTAACTTACCGCCAAAATGATCAGGTAACAGTGCAATACTGCTCAAGTGTCCGCAAGCATCCACCTTTGATAGGAATTTCGCCTGCAGTGGCAAACGCTCTTAACACAAATGAATAATCGCGTGGACGAACCTACCGGACTACGTCGGCGATGACATTATTCAGAATTTAGCGTCAGAAATTCGGCGACGTTTGGTTTTTGAGCAACTTCGCTAGCTCGGACGGAGTGTTAGCGCTTGCACACCATTCAGGGTGTATCCCCAAGGTGGTGAGGGCGAGATCATCCAAGACCCGAGCGTTTAGATGCGTAATCCAATCCATAACACGCTCAGAGCGCAATTGTGTAAGTGAAGTCCACGCTGAAAAGCGGTAGAGTGCACACAATGGTTGGAGCTTGCCGCTAATCATCGGAATGACAGCATCACAATGCGAAATGGCCCTGTTGAGTATCGCACACACCGATCCATCAAACAATGGAACGTCGCATGAAAGCACAAAAACAAGTTCTGATGCAGGCGAAAACGCTCGTAACGCAGCCAGCGGTCCTGCAAACATGTCCTTGTCCGGAAAGAACTGATAATCCTGGATGGGTGCTCGCCCCAGTACTGTAGGCTCCCAGCCCGCACTTCTCAATTTGTGGGCGAGTCGATGGCCGAGCGGTTCGCCGTTAACCAGCAGGTCCGCCTTGTCGATCCCCATGCGGCGACTTGCACCCCCAGTGAGAAGGATCGACGATTTGCTCAAGCCTGATGCGTCGTCGTCATGACAAGCATCATGCGGCTGCTCCACGTTTGCCCCCATAATCTCACTATGGCACGGCTACCAAAAAGATATACGAAGTTTCTTGAAGAGTTCCCTGACGTGGGTGGTGCCTACGAGGCCTACGGCGCGGCGGTGGCTGAGGCGGGGCCGCTTGATTTGAAATCAAGGTGCCTTGTTAAGTTGGCATTGTCGTTCGGTTCGAAGCTCGAAGGGGGCGCAAGAAGCCATGCACATAAAGCTCTACAAGCTGGCGCAACAGCCGAAGAGCTGCGCCACGTGGCCATACTCGCTGCGCCAACCCTCGGTTTTCCACACATGATGGCCTGCCTAAGTTGGGTCGATTCTGTGATTTCTGAAGAATTACCCTAGCAGACGTCGCACAACCCTTCCACAATTTGTCGATCAGTGTAAACCAAAGATTGAAACTCACAAACACGGGAGCGCAGTGAATCAAATACTTTGGCCCGAACTGTCATCGCTTTGTATCGTTCATGCAGGTCGAGATTTGCTGAAGTTTCCGCAACGACGTGCAGGTGTTGGTAGATGGGGTTAGTGCTGAAAGGGGCTCCAAACACTGTTGGTGCTAGCCGAGTAACCGTGGGCCGTGTAGCACCCGATTAGTGGTGCCACTTGCCGATGAGCCGGGTGTCTGCGAAGGAATTTCAGCCTAATCAGAGTGGTTGGCGGATTCGTGCCATAGTAGCGCAAAGGGGGTTCATAATGTCGGCGATGCTGGGCCCCAAGAGTTCTATTCGATGGCCTCAAATGTGACTACCATCAAGTTGCTGGACCTATGATCGTAGTCATAGTGCCCCGATTTAAAGGTGTGAATAATGTCGTTGCAGAGCAGAAATTCTGTGCAAAAACACTATGGCAACTAGACATTCCGTACCAGGTCGAGCTCCGACCGTATCCCCCAGCGAGAAAGTTCGCGTAGTTAGAACGACAGACAGTCCGAACTGCACCGGTGCGTGTGGATGGCTAGCTACGGTCGTCAACGACGTGATCGTTGACCTCAAACCTGCCGCTGACTATCCGTGCCACGAGTACAACCCTCGTGGATGTCTTCGCGGAATGTCCATGACTCACATCATCTATGGACCCGATCGAGTTCACAAACCCAAAATTCGCACCGGAGAGCGGGGAGAGAACAAGTGGCGGGAGGTCGAATGGGACGAAGCTTTGGACTACATCGCGAGGCATATGCGTCGAATCCGTGATAACCACGGACCAGAGTCCATGCTCCTATTCAACCAGGTTGTCGGAACCGGCTACGTGCAAAAGGGTGCGCAAGTGCGAATGGCTGCGCTGTTGGGAATGTCGTTTGCAACAGCTTATGACTTCAATGGCGATATCTCGATGGGATTTACACAGACGGTAGGGATCGATTGTGTGGAATGTGAAACCAAGAGTTGGGCGTATTGCAAGACTGCAATACTCTGGTCGAGTAACGTTTTCCAAACGCGCATACCCGATGCCAAATTCCTGACGACGCACGCCAAGCAACGCAATAACTGCCAGATTATCTCCATTGACCCGCGTTGCAGTCAAACAGCAAAAGGCTCCGACCAATGGCTTCCCATAAATCCTGGAACAGACGGCGCCCTCGCGCTCTCAATGTGCCAGGTAATCATCCAAGGTGGGCACGTTGATTGGCCGTTTTTGCAGAAGAACACCGACCTGTGTACTCTGATTCGCGAGGACAACGGCATGAGGCTGCGAGCGTCGGACGTTGGGCAAGGAACGGATGCTGAATTCATGGTTTGGGACGAGGCGCTCGATGCACTATACAAATTGCCAATGGATTCACTCAAACTTCCCGAATCCGCAAAATTTGCGTTCAGGGGCGCACGTGAGGTAAAGCTCAGCAACGGTTCCATGGTAAAGGTGGTTCCAGCGTACGAACTTGTTGAAGCTGAGATAATTAAGCCGGAATACGCCCCAGAGAATGTGGCTACGATTTGCGACATACCGGCTAAGGCGATTCGCGACGTGGCAACCAGATATGCTACGGAGCGGCCCAGTTCAATCATTATCGGCATGGGGATTAATCACCGCCTTCATGGCGACCTCACGATTCGTGCCGTAATCCTTTTGGCGACGTTGGTTGGTGCGCATGGAAAACCCGGCGAGTCTGTTTCGATCTACTCAGGGCAACACCATTTCCGACTGGACGTCTCGCCGTGGTGGTTCCCTGGTGGCAAGCGACCAAACGGAGTACCGATGCACTACTTCGTGCTCGGGCAGCCTACTGGCACAATGAACCCGAAAATCAAGTACCCAAAGGACGGTTTTAAGGCCCTGTTTGTCAGCCATGCCAATCCGCTGGTCACCGAGTTCAGCAAGCCACTCAAGGAAGCGATCGACAATCTTGATCTATTCGTCGTGACTGAGTTCTCGATGACCCCAACCTGCGAGTACGCAGACGTGGTGCTTCCCGCCCCAACATTTTGGGAAAAAGTGGACCTTGTTGGAACGAGCTGCCACCCTTACCTGCAAATTCAACAAGAGGTGGTTCCACCGCAGTACTGTAGTAAGACTGAGCTCTGGATCGCCCAAGAGCTGATGAAGCGTGTTGACCCCGAAAAGGCGAAAGACCTAGATTTTTCGGAGGAGCAGGCGATTGAGATGATGCTTGCTGGAGGAGGCAAAGAAGTCGAAGGTATCAGCCTCGAACAACTTCAAAAAGGCCCGGTGAGGCTGAAAGTTCACGACCCGGAGTGTGGCCTCGACGAGCAACTCCATGAGGACAAGTTATTCCCGCCGAGGGCTTATCCGTTCCCAGAAGGTGCCCAGCGCGAGTTTCTCAAGACTGGACGAATGGAGTTCTACAAAGAGGAGGAAATCTACCAGAAAATGGGCGAGACAATACCAACCTATCATTGGGCTTTTGAGCACCTTCCTAGAACAGCGCAGGAGATGCCTCTTGCGATCGTGACACCTCACTCCAAATGGCGTGTGCACTCTACGCACTGCAATAACCCACTTTTGCGCAACATCAATCGCAAGCCTGTGGTCGAAATCAACCCCAAAGATGCCGCGCAGCGCGGAATCAAAGATGGCGATGCCGTCGAGATTTTCAATGATTACGGCCAATACCAACTGTGGGCACTCGTTACCGAAACGATAAAGCCCGGCGTGGTTTGTGTGGATCATGGGTGGTGGGATCGTTATCTTGCCGCGGGGAAGTACCACAGCGTTCACACCTATCAGAAGGTCAAACCCACTCACGAGGCGTACTATCTCCCAGCGGTCTATGCGCCCGGGCAACATTGGAAAGATACGCGGGTGGACGTTAGGAGGCTTTCGTAAGATGGCACGCTACTCAATGCTCATTGACCTCACACGTTGTATCGGTTGCGACGCGTGTACCGTCGCTTGCAAACAAGAAAACGGAACTCCGTATGATACGTTTTTTGCTCGCGTACTAAACGTGGAAAGCGGCACATATCCAAACGTTAAACGCGTGTACGTTCCTGTACTTTGCAATCATTGTGATGACGCGCCGTGCCTCAAGTCCTGCCCCAACAAGGCAATAGTTCGTAGGCCAGACGGCATAGTCTTGGTTGACCAGGACCGTTGCAGAGGCACAGGCGCTTGCGTGTCCGCCTGCCCTTACGGCAATATCATCCTTCATAGCGAGGAAGAGAATTGGTACTTGGATGAAGGTGAACGCTATGAGCGGGACTTTGTCAAGTCGCGACTGAAACAAAACGTTGCACGAAAATGCACGTACTGCGCGCACCGCGTTGACCAGGGTCTGAAACCCGCTTGCGTTGTTGCGTGCCCAACGACTGCGCGAATCTTTGGTGATCTCGATGATGAGAGCAGCGAAGTGTCTATCTACATCGAAGAGCAAAAGGAACTGACTGGTCGGAAGCCCTTCCACTTGCTTGAAGAGGAGCGCACAAAACCCGCGGGCTGCTATTTAGGAACGATGTCTTCTCAATCGCCGCATACACTCGGTCAAAGTGACGGAATTGGCGAGGCTAAGAATGATGAGGCTCGGAGAGCCGCAGAAGGTGGTAAAAAGTGACGCTGAAATCTTGCATCATCGCATGGCTTCTGGGCCTCTACGCAGTCGCTCTAGGTCAGCCAACCCCGCATAAGGACGTGTATGGTTCAAGTTCTTGTATGGGGTGTCACGGTCAAAATGCCATGGGCGGACTGGGGCCACCGCTCGCGCAAACAAAACTCTCATACAATGACTTCCAGGTAGTGGTCCGAAAAGGCAAGGGGATGATGCCGATGATTCCGGACCCTGACGTGAACGAAGAAGCCTTGAAGACAATTTTTTCCGAGGTGAAAGCCAAGCCTTGGGTAGAGGAAGAGATCCCGATTGCGTACAAGGTTGGGCAATTCCTGTCGCCAAGAAGTGTATCGCACATATTCTTGGCTGCTTTTCTATTCGCGACAATTTTCGCGATTCGAGGGCTGAATTACTGGCTCAAATGCGCAGCAGTCAAGGAATTGAAGCCAGCGATTGCAAAAATGGGCTGGGGAAAGGCTTGGGGGATTGTGATCAAGTCGCTGATCGTTGACGGTTTTTTTGTGGGTTCGCTTTTCCTTGCGGACAAGAAACGCTGGTTGATGCACGGTTTGATGCTTTACGGTTTTTGCGGATTGATCATATCAGACATCCTCATCGCTATCTTCAATCCCCAGCGTGGACAACTTCCTATGACAGATCCTCTCAAAGCACTGCCAGTCATCAGCGGCATTGCTGTTGCGGTAGGTGTTTTCTACGTGATGTATCGCTATAAGACCGATGAATACATTGACAACGGACTTACTCTAGGCAAAGACTTCTTGTTCCTAAACCTTCTCGTTCAGGTCGTGGTCAGCGGTTTCGGGGTCGTGGCACTAAAGCGATTGGGAATCAACGACTGGGTGATGACAATCTACATCTATCACCTCGCCGCAGTTTTCCTACTTATCGTAACGGGACCATTTACTCGGTTCCAGCACATCTACGTCGTACCTGCGCTGGCCGCCGTGACTCGCCTAACGGAGGCGGTCACGGCGAGCGGTGTTGATATTGGATTCGAAAGGGAGCCGTCCCCAGGGCGTCACCATAAGTCGACAAAGATTGCAGCGGATGTTCTCAAACAAATCGGCGAAGACGGGCCAATCGTCATGCGCTACTACCCGTAAGGACCATCATTATGTCTAGTGAAAAGAAAATTGACAATGACAACATAGAAATCTCTCGAAGAAAAATGATGGGGCTGGCGGTCGGCGTGATAAACGTCGGACTTGTTGGAGCGGTAGTCGGACCCATGATCGGATTTGCGACGTCACCACTATCGAATAAGCGTAAGCAAAGGTGGGTGGAACTTATGGATGAGTCCCTAATAGCTCCTGGCGAAGTTAAGGAAGTTAATTACACGATGAGGGTCGTTGACGGCTACCAAGAAGTTGACCGGGCGTACACCGTATTCCTGCGTCGAGACGAGGCTAACGTAATTTGCATCGACCCCGCCTGCACACACCTGGGATGTCGCGTTAAGTATCAAAGCGAGCAACATCGCTTTTTGTGCCCGTGTCATGGAGGAGTATTTGACGAAAGCGGGGTCAATAAGTCTGGCCCACCACCAAAGCCCCTCGACCGATACCCTGTTAAGGTTGAGAATGGAAAGATCTGGATTTCAAGGGAGATTTGAAAAATGAGTCAGAAGCAATTTGGACTTGAAGACGCTCCAACCATGAGCCCGGAGGTGAAGGCAGATGCC
>CAYRAX010000140.1:0-7105 GCA_964422285.1 uncultured Chthonomonas sp. | reverse complement strand
TTACCGCCCGCGCCCAGGCCGCGCGTCAGATTCGAACCCAGTTGAACCTTTTTACCGGCCGAAGAGCGGTCCAGAACCTGGACATCGGTGTTCATGGCGATGAAATCGACCCCCGAAATACCGGTTTCAATCATGCGATTGACAGCATTTGAGCCGCCACCACCCACGCCGATCACTTTGATTACTGCTTGTGACATATTCACTGGTTCTGTTCCTTGGTCCATATTATGATCCGTTCCGCCAATTTGCGGGCCGATAACTTGTTATGCTTTTGTACTAAAAATTGCCTTGAGTGAGCGCATTTTCACTCTCAGGTTCTCCACTGCCGTTGCCGGAGTGATTTCTTCTTCATCCGACTTCATCGAAAATTCAGCCAACCCCGCCATCGCCGCCCACTCGGGTTGTGATGCCTTGCTTGCGTAAGGTCCCTGCACGTGCGGTCGCGCAGCCCGGCACTGCATGTGCTGCATCACACTACCGAATAGCTCGTCCGTGCCCGTGAGCCTGCTCCCGCCACCGGTCAACAAGAGTCCGCCCGGGAGCAATCCATTCAAGCCGCTTTTTTCCACCTGCTGGCGTACTAAAACCGCGATCTCGCGCATGCGGCTTTCGATGATTTCGCATAGCACCTTTCGGTCCAAGTGGCGCGATTGCGACTGGCCAATCTGCATCACTTCGACCGTGCCCATCGCGTGGCTCGACTGGGAATGCGCACAACCCTGCCCAATCTTCAGCCGCTCCGCTTCTTCGGGCGAGGTTTTGAGCAATTTGCTGAGGTCGCTGGTGACGAGCGCTGCGCCGACCGGCAATACCGCCGAATACGCAAGCGATCCACCTTGAAAAATTGAAATTGTGGTGCAGCCACCGCCCAAGTCGACGACGACGACGCCGAGTTCGCGATCTTGTTCACTCGCGACTCCGAGGCCCGCCGCGACCGGTTGCGCGACGATCTGGTCGACGCGGTATCCCGCCATCTGAACGGCCTTTTCGACATTCTGGATGGAATTCGCGGCCGCGGTGATGATGTGGGTGACGACCTCCAGACGACCGCCATTCAAACCGATTGGTTTGGTGATGCCTTTTGTTCCATCCACTCGAAACTCGCGCGGGATTGCCTGAACCTGTTCGCGATCAGGCAACGGCATAACCTGGCGACTGTGGTTGATAACGTGCAAAACGTCTTCGCGGGTGATCATTCTCGATCGTGGGTAGATCGGGACGAACCCTTGGGCGTTCATCGATTCCACGTGTGCGCCGTTGACGTTGACGATGACGGACGTTGGCGACTCGCCGGTGATCGCGCGCACCCGGCGCATCACGTCATCAATCGCATGCGAAGTAATTTCTAGATCAGCGACCACGCCCTTTTGCAATCCACGGCACGGAACTTCCGCCGCAGCTTTGGCCAGCACATCACCGTGGTCATCACGAATGGCCGCCAGACAGGCCACCTTCGTGGTCCCCAAATCCAACAGATAAGTCATTTTGAAACTGAATTAATTCGCCTTTGCCGACGAGTTTTGTGGGGCGTTCGCGCTTTGCAATTGCTCTTGCCGTCGCCTTTCTTTTGCATCACTCCACTGGGTCAACCAAATTCGCCGAATCAAACTTAGATTATTGAATATTCGCGTGCCAAAAATAAACGCGCAGACCAAGAAAATATTCGCTCCGATGCGATCTCCGAGCCACGCGAGGCCAAACGAAATGATGATATTGAAGAAAAACCCGGTAATGAAAACGTCGGCGTGAAACTTTCCTTCCAGACCTGAGCGCAATCCGCCGCAGATTGTGTCTAGTCCAGCAAGACAAGCGATCGCCAGATACAGCCCTTGCAATCCCTGCAAAGGAATGTTGACCATGAGGCCAACCAGCAACCCGACCACCAAACACAAAATGGGAATGAGAATCACTTCTTTTTATCTTCCTGAACCGGCTTTGCAAACTTGTGGGTTGTCGAGCCACTAAATGCCGCGAGCTTCATGCTGTCAACGTCAACGATGTCGATCATCTGTGGGCTCGTCTGGCGCAATTCGTAGTAAAGGCCGCCCGCCATCCTTAGCGCGCCATTGAGCGTTTTTTTGTCCCCAATCGCCTGAATCGTAATCGGTGACGCAATTTTCACACCGTCAACCAAGATTGTGGTCCCGACGCATCGATAATTGCTGGCCACCGAGACCCGATTTCCATTCACCGAAATTGCTTCGGCCCCTGCGTTCCAAAGTTCGTTCACCATCTTCAAAACGTCAATGTCGTGAATCACCATCTGGTCGAGAGGCTGATCTATTTTGCCTGCCGACTCCTCGACGTCCCGCAGAGTCACCGCAATGCCAGGGCCGATGACCTCCGTGAGCGCCGCAAACTGCTTAACCTCCTGCAAACTGCGGTTGATCACTTTTGCCTGACCGCTTTGCTCGGAAACCGCTGTCTGCAATGTTTGGTTTTCCTTTTGCAGTTTGGCGACCTCTGCCTTGAGCTTTTCAGCGCCTTGGGAAACGATGGCGATGCGATTGGCTTGGTCTGGGTCGCTGGAGACCATGCCCGTCGCCCGGCGACTATTACTCGTTATGGCGGAGGCGATCATCACTCCCAAAACCAAGCACATGAGCGAAATCGCAGGCACCGGCGAGTTGTTCGATATTCGGGAAGTGAACAGGTTTGTCATTGTCGATATGCTGGATTATCTGGAGAGACGAGATTCAACTCCGAAATTTGGTCCAAAAGTTCAGGTTTTTCGGTAAGAATTTGTCGCAATCGCGCAATTTTCTTTTCCCATTGTTGCCCTGAACCGAGCAATATCGGCGTATTTGTCTCGTTGCGCAAGATTACTTCGCCGGTCGGCTGGACGGCAACTACCCAGGGTGCTGGAGGCAAGTTTTCGTGCACTAACTTGCACACTTCGGTGACCGATTCGGCGGGCCAAGTGCCCGATGAACTCGTCGCTGCGTTCAGCGCGGTCGGCAAAACCTTAACCGTGGGCAACGATCTGTCCAAGTTTGGGCTGTTAAATAGCACTCCATCGGTTCCGAGTGCCATGGAACTTTGATGAAAAACGCGCGCAACTGCGGTCCGGGGCTGGATATCCACCACCGCTCGACCAAAAACGTTTGCGTTGACCTTTGCGTATCGAACGCTCGGCATGGCTTCGATTCGCGCGATCGATTCGTTCAACTTTGCGCGCAAAAATGGTACTCCGGCGAGCTTTCGTAGCGAGTTTTCCACCGCGACGGATTGCTCCGGCGACGCGTGATCCACCCGCACGATACGTAGCGCAGTGGCCGGGCTGATCAACAGGCCAACTACGACGTTGATCGCCAAGACTATCCAAACTGCCGGTCCCCAGGGAAACGCTTTGCGTGCTTTTCTAGCCATGCCGCCTCACCGCGTCCATAAGAATCCATTCGCAAAGGTCGCCGAAGCTCATGCCAGATTGCTTGGCGCTCAGTGGCAGCAGGCTCGTGCTCGTCATGCCGGGCAGGGTGTTGACCTCCAAAATGACAACATTGTCTCCGGAAATGATCATGTCAGTTCGAGTCGCGCCTTCGCATTTCAACGCATTGTGCGCCTGAATGGCATAGCTTTGAACCCGCTCGGTCATTTCCTTGCTGATTCGCGCGGGGCAAATTTCCTCGGTCGACCCCGGCGTGTATTTCGCGGCGAAATCATAGCGGCCCTCCGGCGCCACGATCTCGACCGGCATCAAGGCTCGGTCGTGCAGAACGGGCACGCTGATTTCCATGCCTTCTACCCATTCTTCGATCAAAGCGGTCCCATCGTATCGCAACGCATTTTCGACCGCTTTTGGCAGGTCGCGGGCGTGCTCGACAAAGCTCAATCCCACCGTCGATCCTTGTGCATTCGGCTTGACCACGTACCTTTCTACGCCCGAAATCGTGTGGTCTTGACTCGCGCAATCGGCTGTTTTTCCGCGAATCACCGGTAGCCCCGCCCCGGCAAGTATCGCCTTCGTCAGGTGCTTATCCATTGCGATGCTGCTCGCCTGGATGCCGCTTCCCGTGTAGGGAATGTGCAAGATTTCGCACAATCCTTGTATGGCTCCGTCCTCTGCGTGGGTTCCGTGGACCGCCAAGAAGACGATATCGGGCTTCGGCGTCGGCATCGCGGGCTTTGGCGATAGTAGCGCTTCAGCAAAGTCCACCAAGCGTACTTCGTAGCCGCGTTCTGAGAGCGCGGCGGCAACTTCTCGGCCTGAATTCAAGCTCACCTCTCGCTCGGCGCTATCGCCGCCATACGCGACCCAAACGCTCAATTTGCTCTTCGTTTGGAGTTCGGCGGCAAAAAGTGGGGCAAATTCGGTGATCGTTCCTGCGCCCATGCCGACAACGACGTCGCCATCGCGCACCCATTTTTTCACTGCTTTCGGCAGCGCGTGACGGCTTGGAACGTGCCGCACCGGGCAAGTCACTAGCTCGGCGATTCGGCCGCTGCTCATACCCGGCATTGGCGCTTCGCGAGCGGGATAGATGTCGGTCAAAACGAGCAAATCGACGTCGCTGAGCGCGACAGCAAATTCGTCAAGAAAATCTCGCGTTCTGGTGTAAAGGTGCGGCTGAAAGACTACGACCAATCGCCGGCCCGGGTGCTTTTCGCGCAGCGCCTGAATTGTTGCTTTGATCTCGGTTGGGTGGTGCGCGTAGTCGTCGTAAACCGTGATTGGTCCATCGTGAATCAGCTGCAATCGCCGCGCTGCGCCGCCAAAATTCGCAATGCCTTTCGCCGCCGCCGCGGGATCAGCGCCCGCCATTTGAGCTGCGAGCCACGCAGCCCCGGCGTTCAATAGATGGTGCAATCCCGGCGCAAGCGGCACCAATCCTGATGCCGAAAAAGTCGTTGCGTCGTAGGGCCCTTTGGGAACATCCACGTCGCTCGCGGCGGCCGACGCGCCCTCGTCAAGCGAACAAAAAACCAAGCCGCCCTCTGCGCGCTCAATGAACCGGTGAACCGATCCACGAAGCTGATCATAGTCCCCGTGAAAGTCGAGATGATCGGCTTCCAGGTTCGTCAGCACGGCAATAGTGGGGTCGAGGTCATGAAAACTGTCGTACGCCTCGCAAGCTTCCACCACCGCCCATTCCCCGCCGCCCAACACAACCGCGCCGCCAAACTGCGGCACTTCTGCCCCGACGACAATGAGCGGATCGAGCCCGGCAGACTGCAGCGCGGCCCCCGTCATTCCGGTCGTCGTGGTCTTTCCATGCGTGCCGGTCACCGCGATGACCTTGTGATCTTTCAGCAAGAAGCCCAGGGCCTGCGACCTTCGAAAAAGTGGTAATCCTAGCGCGCGTGCCGAAGCGACTTCGGGGCTGGTGTCGAGGTCAATCGCATCGGTAAGCACAACCGCGTCGCCAGATCTCAGGAATGCGCCCGAGTGCCCAATGTGAACCTCAATGCCGAGCGCGCTAAGCCGGTCCGTGACCTCCGATTGGGTCGAATCGGTGCCACGAACGGTGAACCCGCGTCGGTGCAACATTTCGGCAACGCCTGCCATTCCTGCACCGCCAATTCCGACCAAAAAGAACGATTTGGCGTTGGCCAACTCGGCGCGATCGGCAAAAGCGGTTTGGATTTCGGAGCGTTTCCTCATTGGTTCCAAGCTACCCGGTTGGCGGCATTCCCAACCAATTCAACAATACGTTCGGCGGCATCGGGAACGCTCCACGCGGAGAGCGCGGTTGCGGCGCGTTGTTGCTTGTCTGCATCGCTCAGCCACCCTTCAATCGCCGATTGCAGGGTCGATGGTTGCAGGTCCTTTTCTTCGAGCATCGTCGCGGCGCCCATCTCGACAAATTCCTGGGCGTTGACTCGTTGGTGGTCGGCAAACGCGGCCGGATAAGGAATCAGCACGGCTGGTTTTCTTAACGCTGCGAGTTCGGCCAACGTTCCCGCTCCGGATCGGCAGATGGCCAGGTTTGCGGCAAACATCGCGCTCGCCATTTCGGATGCTTCAAGGAAGGCTTTGAGCGTGTAGCGTTCGTCGGCGGCCAGCTGGCGCAACGTGTGCAGCATGCCTTCGTAGTGGTTCGCGCCCGCGACATGAAGCCATCGCAAGCTCGCATCCGTCATGCGCGCCGCCGTAGAAAGCGCGATTTCGTTGATCGTTTGCGCCCCTTGCGAGCCGCCCATCACGAGAAGCATATTTTCTCGCGCGCCGACGGTGTGGCCAAACCCCAAAGTGCCCTGGGTCGCTTCTTTGAATTCCCGGCGAATCGGCATTCCGGTGCGAACGACCCGTGCTTCGGGAAAGTAGTCGGCGCCGCGGCGAAACGTGGTCGCAATGCAGTAAGCGTCGCGCGAGAGAATTCGATTGGTGCGTCCGGGAACGGTGTTTTGCTCGTGAATGACGAACGGAATTCCCAGCTTTTTGGCCGCATAAACAACAGGCGCAGAGGCATATCCACCGGTTGAAAAAACGGCATCGGGCCGCAACTTGCGCATAGCAGACTTCGCCATGATGCTGGCACGCGTGAGTTGAATCGCGCCTCTGATGCCACGCAGGCTGGCTCGGAAACCCCAAAAAATCGATGGATTCGCGCTGGCAAACCCGGCCCTCTTGACCGCGCTGGCTACCGAAATAGTGGACGGATTCGCCGGATTGAATCAGTTCGCGAGCAATCTCAAGCGCGGGATAGACGTGACCGCCGGTCCCGCCACCCGTGATCACTAGTTTCACGGACGCCCTCCTTTTCGGCATCAGAGGCGACCGCCGCCTGCGCGATGCCCATGGCGAGCCAAAGCGCGATCAAGCTCGATCCTCCCGAACTGAAAAATGGAAGCGGAATGCCGATGGGTGGCAGCGCACCATTTGCCATCATCACGTTAACGCAGCTTTGTACCGAGATCCAGCCCGCGACACCGGCGAGGATCAACGCGCCCATGCGCGTCGTCGCGAATTGGCACAAATACAGCAGCCGCAAAACGATGCAGAAGATGATGGCCATGACCCCAAGAACGCCGAAAAGGCCGAATTCTTCGCCGACGGTAGCGAGCACAAAATCGGTAGTTGCGCCGGGCAACATGTGCTTGGCGCGACCGCTACCAACCCCGAGAATTTTCAAACCCGCGCTGGCTGGGTGAATTTCGCTTTGGG
>CAYRAX010000139.1:0-7286 GCA_964422285.1 uncultured Chthonomonas sp. | reverse complement strand
CCGAGCATTACCGAACTACCCGTCGTTGCCTTAAGGTTGAAGCCTAAGCCAAACGAAAGAGCTGCCCACATGCCTGCTTGTCGGACGGACGTCCCTGTGCCGGAAACGCCGGAGTAAGAAACTGAGCCAACCGGTGCAACATCGACGTCAGCATCAGTGCCGCCGTTGTCGATGCCCGGAAGAGCTTTGGACCAAACCAGGTCGGTCGACGTGAAGGAGTTCACGTTGAGAACCTTATCGATTGCCGCAGCATCCCAAGCAGCCTTGTTAGCGTACTTGCCGGTACCGTTTGTGTTGGCCGTATCGAACGCAAACATGACGCCACCAGCACCATAGGTACCGTCAGCAGTGTACGTTGCGTGGATTCCGACCCACATCTCGGAAAGACCAAGTACAAGCGACGTGCCCTTCAGCTCATCGCCGATGGCCTTGCCGTTCTTGGTAGCAGTATTGGCGTCCTGATAGGACAACCAGAAATTGACATTTTGAGCGTTGGCCGCCGAAACAGCGCCCAACACAGTAACTAAAGCGAGAACTCGTGTATTGAGTTTCATAACCACCTCTACCTCTTAAAGAAAGATAAAACGTAGCCCACGCTGAAGCTCCGGTAACTTGTCCGTCCGGCTTCTTCGGTCTACAGTCAGGAGTATTGTATCAGAACTTGCCAACTCCTGCAAGAGATTGTGACATATGCTGGAGAAAATAGGCATTTTTGCCGGGTGGCGGCGCGCCGGGCAGGTTCAAGCACACAAATGGAGTGGGAGTGGATGGTGGGCCCAACGGGATTCGAACCTGTGACCTCACCCTTATCAGGGGTGCGCTCTAACCAACTGAGCTATGAGCCCATCCGAGGCGCACAGTATACCAAAGGCACCAGGATTTTTTCGACTCAACCTTGCGTGACCCTTCTGCATTGTATGCGCGTCTTATTTCCTGGATATACTTCAGCGCATCAGATTCAGGAGTTCCGGATTGAAAGTTTCCCCGATCAAATTCGCTCTTCCCTTCGTGGCCGCCTTTGCTGGCCAACTATCGTTTGCCCAGTTTAATGGCCCCGCCCCGCTTGCTTGGCGCTGGGCCCAGCAAGCATCCAGCAGCCCGCGCGGCAACTTGGCCACCGATGGATCCAAGATTTTCGCCGCCATCGGCAATCGCATTTACGCGATAGACCGAGAATCTGGAAACCAAAAGTGGCGCTATCCCGCCGCCGAGCCGCTTGCCGCAACGTTTAACTCTGGCGCGGTTTTCTCAAGCGGGGTCGTCATCGCGGCGGCCGACAACAAGACGGTCTTCGCGGTCGATGCCACCAACGGCCAGAGCAAATGGCAATATAACGCTCCTTCCAATATCGTCGGCACGCCGGTTGTCGTTGGTAAATATGTTGTTCTGGCGCTCGGCGACAGCAGCATCATGGCGATTTGGGCGGAAACTGGCCAGCCAGCTTGGAACAGCCCGCAGCGTATTTTTGATGGCATCAAGGGATCCATCGCGGCCCACCATGACAATATATTGTTCTTCACGACGACCTCTGAGTTGATCTGCCTGAACGTTGGCAATCAAAACAAGGTGTGGGGTCGGCGGTTTTCTCAGGTTGGCGGCGATGTGCGCCCCATCGTTTATGGCGATAGCATCTACATCAACTCGGCAAACTACCTGATCAAACTTGGCGCAGGCGATGGGACCCGGCAATTTGAGAAGCAAGTGGTGGATACACTTGCCCGAAACCCAGCGGTAGGCGAGCGCGGCATCGCGACCATGACCCGCGATGGACTGTTGCTCGCGTTTGACCACAATGGAACCGCGCTTTACAGCAAGCCGGTCGATATCGAATCTGGACCAGCGGCTGACCCAATCATTGATGGCAACTGGATTTCGATTCCAACGGTAAACGGAAACGTGACGCTGGTTGACCTGAAGACCGGTCTACTCAAGTGGAACTACAACATTCGTCCGCTCGTGAAGACGGCCCCGGCTCAAGGCGAATCGAACCGACCGCCGGTGATCCAAGCGGCTGCAGCGCCATTCATCGTGGGCGATTCGCTTCTGGTCTTGGCCAAGGACGCGAGCATCCTGAGTTTCGACGCAAAGACCGGCGTGGACATGACTCCGCCGGAAATCACGATGGCATGGCCGAATCCAGGCGATCAAATCAACGCTCGCCCACCCATCGATTTTTACTTCAATGTGCGCGACGAAGCGTCTGGTGTTGATCCCAAAACGATCAAGGTGGAGATCAACGGCAAGGATTACGAGTCGAAATTCAACCGCGAAGGATACTTGGTGGTCAGCGTTCGCTCCAGCGGAAAAAATGCGCCGCTGATGGATGGCCGCGCGACCATTTCGGTATCCGCAACGGATTGGCTGGGCAACTCGACAACCCAGAAATTCCTGCTGACGGTGGATAGCGCGCTCGCACCTTCTCGACCCAAGACTAGCGACGACAATAGTAATGGTGGCGGAGTTGGCGGAAAGGGTGGCGGCGGCCGGCGGGGTGATGGCAGCTAGTCCAAACTATCCCAACGCCTTTTGGCAACTCTTGCTTTGTGCGCAGTTGCCGCCAAGAAAGACCCGAGAACTTTTGCAAGAACTCGGGTCTATGGTTGTAGATCCCATCTCGTTTCTGCGCACCTGGCGCGGCCTATCGCAGGCTGAACGCGAAAACTTTCAGAAATGCGACATGAAGGCATTCGAGCGCGGAATCGCCAAAGGCGCCCACGTTTTGGTCGATCCGCCATTCAGTGTGAAGGACCCAGAGAACTTCCCCGTTGCGCTTTTTGCTATCGGAGATACCAGTTGTTTGCACCATCCCAAGCTCGCGATCGTCGGTACGCGCCGCTGCACTACCTATGGCGAGGCAGCTTCGCAGAAATTTGCCCAGCATATTGGCGCGGCGGGAGTCACAGTCGTCAGTGGAGGTGCATCTGGGGTGGACACGGCGGCTCACAAGGGCGCGCTAGCGGCCGGAGCACCCACCGCGTCGGTTTTTGGCTGCGGAGTGGATATCAGCTTTCCCTCGACCAATCACAATTTGTTTGCGCAAATTGCGCTGAATGGTTGCCTACTCAGTCAATTTGGCTTGGGGATGCCGTCGCTACAACACAATTTTCTTACTCGCAATGTGGTGATCGCAGGACTCGCCGACGCGCTTTTGGTGGTGGAATTGCCCGAAAAATCTGGGGCCCAGGTCACGGTCCAGGCGGCGATTGAACAGGATAAGCCGGTCTTTGTCGTGCCGGGCTCGATCTCCATCAACAATTTTCGCGGTTCGCACCAACTCATTCGCGATGGCGGCATTCTGGTTTATCACCCGGACCAAATTTTGGAGCACATGGGCTGGCAAAAGTTGGCGTCGGCGCCGGTGAAGGAGCTTTCGCCATGCCAAGAACAGATATGCTCGGTGTTGGGTCCGCACGCGCTCTCGGTTGACAAAATCGCGGAGCTGAGCGAGATGGACCTAGCAGACGTGATGGTTGAACTGACGGAATTGGAGGTCGAGGGCATCGTTTTGCGCGATGGGCCGGGATACATATTGTCGCCATGAAGTTGCAGATTTTTGGTTTGGTAGATATTCATTGCCACGGTGCATTTGGCGTGGACTTTTTGTCGGCGTCGCGCCAGGACCTGGTTGACCTTTCCGAACGGCTGGCGGGCTTGGGTTACGCGGCGTGGTTGCCGACGACGGTCACGGCTAGCCTGGATGATGTGCGGCGCGCGCTCGATTCGCTGCCAGAACACGCGATGATCCCCGGTTTCCACTTAGAGGGGCCGTTCATCAGCCCCGAATACCCTGGCGCGCAGCCGCCCGAGCACATTTTGGAACCCGCGACGGCAAAGGGCTGGGACGTGGTGCTGGATGATCCGCGGCTGAAAGTCATCACGATGGCACCTGAAATTCCGGGCGCGCTCGATCTGATTCGGCGGCTTTCTTCGCGCGGGGTGATTGTTAGCCTTGGCCACACAAACGCGACTTATGAACAATGCCAAGCGGCTTTCGAAGCTGGGGCGAGGCATACGACCCACACTTACAACGCGATGCGCCCGCTGCACCATCGCGAGCCAGGCACGGTAGGCTTCGCGCTCGCGGAAGATGGGTTGAGCACGGAACTCATTTACGACCGCCTGCATGTCAGCCGCGGCGCTGCCCAGGTTTTGGTGAACGCAAAGCCAAGCGGCAAACTAATCGCGATCAGCGATAGCACGATGGCAACCGGTCAGCCGAATGGGTCGCGTATGCAAATGTGGGGACACGATTGCATCGTCGGCGATGATGAGGTGCGGTTGGCTTCAAACGGAGCTTTGGCGGGTTCGGGCATCACGCTTGCCACCGCGTTTCGCAATTTGGCGCACGATTTTGGCCTGGAACTCGCGGTGCAAGCTTGCTGCTTCAATCCAGCCCGCGCGTTGGGTCTCGATTCATCGTTAACAAATTTCACGGTGCTCGACGACTATTCGCTAAAGCCAATTGGGACATAATGGATTGGCTTAGCAGAGCAACGATTTATGTCAGCACTTGGAAATTTCAAGAGGTGGATCCTCGGCAACCCGATCGCCAGTAAGCACGCCCACCACCATCGCCTTCCCGTTATCCTTGCCCTTCCCGTCTTTGCTTCGGATGCGCTCTCTTCGGTGGCATACGCAAGCGAAGAAATCATGCACACGTTTCGCCACAACAACGCGTTGCAGTTTCTTCAATACACCCTTAACATATCTGTGGCGATTGCGATACTCATTGCGGTGGTCGCACTGAGCTACTTTCAAACCATTTTTGCCTATCCCGGCGGCGGCGGATCGTATTTGGTGGCGAAGCATAACCTGGGCATTCGCTATGGTATGTTGGCCGGCACTTCGCTTGTGATTGACTATGTTTTGACGGTTGCGGTTTCCACTTCAGCAGGCGTAGCGGCGTTGGTGTCGATGTCGCCGTCATTACAGCCTTACGTGGTACAGATTTGCGTTGGCGCGATCTTTGTGTTGACCATGGCGAACTTGAGAGGTGCCAAAGAAAGCGGCCTGCTCTTTGCGATTCCCACTTACACGTTCATTGTGTTGTTGCTCGTTTTGATCGTTAAAGGCCTAGCTACTCCTGCCGCGCCGATCCCCGCGATCGTGCAACAAGCTCGAGACTCTGCCGCACCCATCACTGGTTTTGCGCTGATTTGGCTGTTCATGAAGTCATTTGCCGCGGGTTGCACCGCCTTGACGGGAATTGAGGCAGTCGCGAACAGTACCGGTGCGTTCAAAGAGCCAGCTTCGAAGAACGCCTCGATGACCTTGGTGCTGATGGCAACGATCTTGGGCACATTGTTTATTGGCATGAGCACGCTCGCAGAACGCTTCCATGCGCTTCCAATGGAATTTTCTGAAAGCGGCTATAAGACGGTCTGCGCGCAAATCGCGGCGCATGCGCTCGGCCCCAATTCACTGCTGTTTAACGCGATTCAGATCGCCACCGCAGCCATCCTGTTCTTGGCTGCCAACACGGCGTACGCAGATTTTCCCCGTGTGACCAGCACTTTGGCGCGCGACGGGTTCCTGCCTCGGCAACTCAATGCGCTCGGAGATCGGCTTGTTTTCCAAAATGGAATTCTGTTGCTGGCGATCGCGGCAACCGTCCTCGTCGTGGCATTTAAGGGCAACACTACGCTCCTCATTCCTTTGTATGCGGTAGGTGTGTTCATCTGCTTTACCCTGAGCCAATTCGGGATGGTTTCGTATTTGCGACAACACAAGCGCCCGATTTACTCAATTGCTGTCAGTTTCATGGGCGGCATCATCACGGCGACCGTCCTGTTGGTTATCTTCACCACGAAATTCAAACAAGGTGCGTGGCTTGTGTTCATTGCTGGTGCAGCAATCCTCACCATTTTCACGATGATCCGCCGCCACTACAGCTATCTTGCCCAGGAACTGAACGTTTCCCCCACCGATACAATGCCAAATATCAAAACGACGGTGATCCTGCTCATTCCAAGGGTGCATCGCGGAATTTTGCACGCCATCGCCTATGCTCGCGCCATGGCGAAAGACGTTCGAGCGGTGCATGTAACGCTGGACAAGACAAATGTGGAACGCGTCAAAGCCGATTGGACTCGGTTTTCGGCAGATATGCCGCTGGTGATTTTGGAATCGCCGTATCGATCGTTGATTGACCCGATCATCGCGTATGTTGACCAAGCTCTGGCCGAAAACCCGGATCATATTGTCACCGTCATCGTGCCGCAAGCCGTGCCAAAGCGGTGGTGGCAAAGCATCCTGCACACAAACGCGGCCGTGGGGTTAAAGCTGGCGCTGGGTAGCCGCAAAAACGTTGTGATTACAAACGTGAGGTACTTCTTGAAATGATCGTTGAATCCTATGAGGATCGAATCATCCTGTCGGGAGCCTTGCGTTCCAATTTTTGGGACACCATTCACACGGCGATTTCGTTGGCGCTCAAGACTTCGCCGCAGGGCGTCATTATCGACTGTAGCCAGATCACCGAAGCGACGCCAGAAGGGGCCGACACCTTTCGCGACATCATGGAATTTCTGCGCAATCACGACGCGCGGGTGATCGTTGCGGCGGTTCCGGAAGTGCTTCTGACCGTTTTGAAAACCGTTCCAGAAGTGCGGTCCCAGCTGCCCATCGCGGACACCGTGGAATCGGCGCGGGCCTCGCTGATGCGGCTTCATGATGACGAGGACGACTACGGCAAGAAGAAGAAAAAGGCGGATCGGCCCGTATCCGGCAAGTACCTGGTCGTACTTTTTGGCCAGGCTTCCGACGAGTACACGCTGCAAATCGCATGCGAGCACGCCCAGGCCTCGCAGTCCGGCCTCGTGCTGATGCACCCGATCATCGTGCCGCTCGCCCTGCCTTTGCAATCTCCGCTGGAGGAAGAAGAAACCGCTGGCGCCAATGCTCTCGAGCTAGGAAAATCGATCTGCAGTTCGCGGTCCGTGCCGTGCGAGTTGGTATTGGAACGAGGGCGCGACGTCGCGTCGATCATCGCGGAAACCTTAAGCGAAAGCACGGCAACACAAGTTTTTGTCCCCATCGCCTGCGACGAAGACGACCAAGGTGCTACCGGAAAACTGGTCCGGTCGGTGATGCAGAAAATCAAGTCGCCGGTACTGTTCGTTCGGGCACGCGTGGACTAGGCGTTGGACCTCACCCCGGTCCGTAACCGGACCGACCCTCTCCGGCCGGGGCCCGCAGAGGGTAATTGGGAAATGGTCCCCTTCTCCAAGCACCGGTTGGAGAAGGGGATTTAGGGGATGAGGCAAGAGCGAAATTTCAATCAGAAC
>CAYRAX010000138.1:0-7338 GCA_964422285.1 uncultured Chthonomonas sp. | reverse complement strand
CTCACTCTCCAACCCTGCCTTGCTGTCGAACCCGACCGCCCTCGGGGCGGTCAACGCCTTGGAGCGCTAGCCGTAAGTTCTAGCATGTGAATTTGGAAATTTCGCCAAACCGGTGTATCATGTTCTGCATACGGAAAATTCACCGTAAGTATTGTCTCAAGAGGGGAAAAATGAATATTAAGTCTGTGCTCATTGCACTACCAGTTATGATTAGCCCGAGTGTCGCGGTCGCGGTAAGCCCGCCATTGGTTGAGGTCCAAGCAGATTCATACTATCAATCGACTAATGGGCCCGGCGCGTATCAGGCCACCCTGTTCCCGGTCGCGACGTTACCGGTCCACGCCGAGGCGCGTTCATACGTGCCAAAGGACGGTTCCACCGGATTTGGCGACGGCACACGAGTTGTTGCCTATGATGACGCAGACGCCTATGCGTATTCCAATGTTCCCGGCACGGATGGCGCCTATGCACGCGCTGGTGGCTGGTCTCCGTCGACCAGTGGTGGAGTTTATGCTTATGCGCTTACCAGGCGATATACAAACTGGGTTGCCACTGGGCCAACTGCGACAACTTTTGTTGACCTATTCACCTTTTTCGATGGCTTTTTGTACACGTCGTCGAACGCGGGGTTGTGGACCGACGTACAGGCAAAAATGATGGTTAGCATAACCATTCAGTCTTCCCTTGGTTTTAAGCAACTACTGAAGGGTACCGGAACGCTTAATTTACAAAACGGATTCACTTCAACCTTCGCTGCGGCAAACAATTGGTCTTCACAGGCGTGGCAAAACTCGTTTAGTGATACAACTGCTACGATGACTTCCACGAATGGCCACGACAGACTTTGGGACCAGGCTTATGCCGAGAATATCAATGATATTGTCGAAGTCCCCGTGGGCGAGGTATTTGGTGTGGACTATTCCTTAACCGTTATCGCGGATAACAAAGTTGGGCCATACGAGATCTTTGCAACCTCGGATTATTCGCACACCGGCGATTTCGAGATGCGAACGCATCGAAGTGGGTACTCGGTGAAGGAAGTGAACTTGGTCGTTCCGGAGCCAAGCACCGTCTTGGCACTTACCGCGGCTCTCACGCTGCTCATCCGTCGCCGAAGATAGAAGCGTGCTTCCCACAAAAAAAATGCGAGGACTGGCATCCGCCGGTCCTCGCGTTTTATTATTCGGCCCGAAATTATCTGCGTCGACGACGCATCAGCATGACTGATCCCACGCCCAACGCGAACCAAGTGCCGGGCTCAGGCGCGACAATCGTTGACAGGCCAAGGCTTCCATAAAAGTCGCCGGTGATGCCCAAATCCAATTTGCGAGCGATGAAGTTTGTGTTCGGATTCCAAGTATAAGCGTACTGCTTCGGCACCGTCGAGTCGGACACCAAAGTGTAAATCAGTCCTCCGTGACCAAACGCGCATTCGCGACCTGCAAGTAGGTTTGCGTTGCCAGTCCCCATTTCAACCGACCCAAGTACGGAGCCGAAACTGCCGTCATTATTGACAGTAAAGGCAGTCGTGGTTACCGTATCGTCGTAGTCCGTGACGGCAAAGGTGTTACCCATAGCCTTGATGCCAAGCGCAAAGGTGAAGTTGGGCAGGGTGGTTAAGATAGTGGGTGCGCCTCCCGAAAAGTTGTATCGCATGACCTTGCCCGCGGTGTTCACGCCGTAAAGGAAACCATTGGCACCTTGGGCGATCCCTGTCAATCCTTGCGAAGCTTGATAGGATCCCAGCAGCACGCCAGAACTCGTGAATCGCTTGTAGTCGCTCGTGCTCTCGCCGCCGACAACAATGGAGCCATCGGTGAGGAGTACGCACTGGTACCCATAAACGCCGGTCACGAACGAGCCAATGAATTCACCAGTGCTGTAGTTGAATTTGAGCACGCGATAATTATCAATGTCGGTAACGTAGTAGATCCCGGTGGATGGATCGGCGGAACCGCGACCGTACTTCGAAGCCAAGCCGAATCCGAACGAACCCAAGCTGGCGCCAGAAATGGCGTCATAGCGATTGATTTTTTTGCCAACGTTATCCGTAGCAAACATCAACTCGTACGAAGCAAGCGCACTTGACGAAGCACCAAGTGCAAGCAACAATAAAATCTTCCTCATTTTGTCCTCTCCATGGCAACGCACTGCGCTGCACAATTCAAGTATACGATACTGAGCCGTACGACCGGGCAGTCTGGGCTAGGATCAAGGTCGGGCACGAGCTAATTGGCCGTGATTCAGGCATATTTTTCAGGTTCTACTCAGCGTACGCACACCTGTGCATCCTGAGCCCGCTGTGACCTGCTATTGTGAGGCAACCCAATCGGCGGTGAGAGTCGCCAGTCGGTCCATGGCCAAAATCGCCAATTCCAAATGGTCTTCTTGCGTGTCCTCAATCTTGTTGTGACTGATCCCACGTAAAGACTGGACGAACATCATGACGGTCGGGATGCCGGCGCGAGCGACTTCGGCCGCATCATGCAGCGGGCCAGATGGCAACTTGTGAACTGTGCCGGCGGTTGCCAAAATCGCTTGTTCGCAAAATTGGATCAGTGCAGGGTGGAAGGGAATCGGTTCGATGGACCAAATTTTCGACCACTCAACCGTGCATTTTTCCTCGGCGGCGAATCGGCGGCTTGCTTCCTTAGCGGCCGCGTACATCTCCGCCAAAACGTCCGCTGAAAGGTCTCGCTGATCCAATGTCGCCTCGCAACGGCCCACTACAGCGGTCACGATGCCGGGAAAAGTCTTTACACTTCCCATCGTGCAAACCGCGTCGGGATGCCGCATTGCGATCGGGCGAATTTCCAACGCTAGCTTTGCTGCCGCGGCCAGCGCGTCGCGACGAACCGCCATCGGAGTCGATCCCGAATGTGCTTCTTGGCCATGAAAAGTGATCGCATGCCGCTCGACACCTTTTGTACCAAGTACGACGCCAAGCGGCAAGCCGATCTCTTCCAACACCGGGCCCTGCTCGATGTGAAGTTCCAGGTATGCGGCGGCGTTCTCTTGCTCGCGTGTCGCGTCCGAAAATCGGTCAATCTCAACTCCGCACCGCTTCAGCGCATCCTCCAACCGGATGCCGTCTTTGTCCGTTCTGCCGCGATCTTCGGCGATGGTGGCTGTGCCGGCAAATGCTGATGAGCCGAGCAGACTCCGGCCAAATCGCGCGCCTTCTTCATCGGCCCAATCCACCAAGCGAATCGTGATCGGCGGCCTGCCTGCGTATTGCTCGTTGAACCGGCGCATAATTTCAAGCCCCGTCATCACGCCCAAGCAGCCATCTAACCAGCCGCCATTGGGCACCGAATCCAGATGGCTACCCAAGATTAGGCATTTTTCAGATTCTCCTGGTAGGGTCACCCATCGATTTCCCGCCGAATCCAAATGGTGCTCGACCGGCATTCCCTCGAGCTTCGCGGCAAACCACTCGCGCGCTTTCAGCCAAGTATCCGTCCAAGCCACGCGCTGCGCTCCGTTTTCGTCGCCGGTCAGCGCGCGCAGGTCTTTCAATTCGTCAATCGTTCTTTGCGGATCTAGTGGCATGAAATCCTCTCAGAAGCGGGTCGGTTCGCGCCGCAGAAATTGTCCGCGCCCGCGCTCGCCAACGAATTCGCCATCGCGGGCCTGCACCTTACCGCGCACGGTGACCACTGAAGGTCGGCCGCAAATCTCCACACCTTCGAAGCCGTTGTAATCGTTGTTGGTTTTTTGGCTTTTTGCGCTCAGCACACCGCGATAATTTGGGTCAAAGATGACCAAATCTGCATCGCTGCCGACCGCGATCGCGCCTTTTCGAGGATAGAGACCAAAGAGCTTCGCAACTTTGGTGCTCGCACAATCCACAAATCGGTGAATATCCAACTTGCCCGCCGCGACACCTTTTGAATACAGCAACGTCACGCGGTCCTCGATTCCCGGAATTCCAGTCGGGGCCTCCTGGAAGGCGTCCTTGCCCAGCATTTTTTGTTCGGTATCGAATGGGCAATGGTCTGTGCCGACGGTGTCGATTAGCCCCGTCGCGAGCGCATTCCAGAGGGCTTCTTGGTTGCGCTTATCTCTTAGCGGCGGCGACATAACGTGCTTCATTCCCTCGACCCCGGGTCGCTCAGCGAAGCTTTTGTCCAAAAGGAAATGCGGCAAAACGGACTCGATGGAGATATCCACTCCGCGCATCTTGGCGCGCACGGCGGATTCGAGCGCGGGCCGACACGAAAGGTGCACGACATATCCCGCCGCGCCGGTGTTTTCCAAAAAAGTGGCGAATCGGGTTGTTCCTTCGGCCTCGACTGACTCTGGGCGACTCGGCTCATGCCATTCAGGACCAGTTTTTCCTTGCGAAATCAAGCTTTGTTGAAGCCGCCCGACCAGCTCTGCATTTTCGCAGTGGGCGGTGACGATCACTCCGAGCCGTTTGGCAAGCCGCATCGTTTCGTACATCTCCACATCTTCCACTCCAAAAAAGTTCTTGTAGGCGAGGAAGATTTTGAATGATGCCGTGCCGTCTGCAACGATTTGCTTGAGCTGCGACTCGGTTTTGTCGTCGTACTTTGTCACGGACATGTGGAACGCGTAATCGCACGCGCTGCTGCCTGCCGCCTTCGACTTCCAAAGTTCGTATCCCTCCAACGCATCATCGTTTCGCGAAGGGCAACACATCTCGATGTAGGTCGTCGTGCCGCCCACCAATGCGGCGATGCTGCCGGTTTCATGCGTATCTTTGGCGAAAGTCGCCATGAACGGCAGGTAGATGTGCACGTGCGGATCGATAAATCCCGGGAAAATTAGCTTGCCCGCCGCGTCAATTTTTTCCGTGTTTGGCGGCGTTTCGATATTGGTGCCAATTTTCGATACTTGCTCATTTTCGACGTAAATATCGGCCTTAAACCGGCTTTCTGCGGTGACAATTTCGCCGTTCTTGATCAATAGTGGCATGGTGTGTTCCTTAATGAATGTCGATTCCGACTTGCTTTCGATATTCCTTCATGGCGTCCCAATCTTCGGTCACTTCGCGCTTATCGTTGGATAGTTCGGCCCAGGTGACGCTCTGACGCTTTGGCGGCATGCTGACCATTTCGATGCAGTTTTCTACCGGGCAGATGTTGTGGCACAGCCGGCAACCGACGCAATCTTCCTCGCGCACCACCGGTTGGGGACGCTGGTCAACCGCAGCAACTTTGCCATTCTCCGTCTGGTCGTAGGCGTTCGGCTGCGTGAGCGACCCATTAGGTAACCGAAGGTCTATGCATTGGTGCGCGGTATCGTTGCATGCCACGTAACAGAGGTTACACTTGATACACTTATCCTCGTTAATTCTCGCGACCGCAGTGAACGAAAGGTCAAAGTTCTTAAAGTCCGAAATGCGGTGCAAACTACGTCCCACAAGCTCATCAATCGTTCGGTAACCTTTTGAATCCATCCAGCAGGACAGGCCATCGCAAAGGTCGTCGATTATTCGGAAACCATAATGCATGGCGGCCGTACAAACTTGCAAACTTGTCGCGCCGAGTAATAAAAATTCTGCTGCGTCTCGCCAAGTCGTAATGCCGCCCATGCCCGAAATCGGCGTTCTGCTTTCGACAACCGCAGCGTCGCGGGCAACTTCCGAAATCATGTTGAGTGCAATTGGCTTCACCGCTGGCCCAGCGTATCCGCCATGACCTCCTTTGCCGCCGATGCTGGGCACTGTCTCGAGCGTTTCCAGGTCGATTCCCATGATCGAATTGATTGTGTTGATCAAGGAAATGCCGTCAGCTTTAGCGGCGACCGCAGCCCGTGCGGGGTGAACGATGCTGGTGATGTTCGGCGTCAGCTTCACGATCACGGGTATCGAGGCGCTCTCCTTCACCCAAGTCGTAATCTGCTCACAATATTCGGGAACCTGTCCAACTGCGCTTCCCATCCCGCGCTCGCTCATACCGTGTGGACATCCGTAGTTCAATTCGATTCCATCCGCGCCAGTGTCCTCAATGCGCCGGACAATATCGGCCCAAGACTCGCGTTTTGATTCCACCATCGCGGAGACGATGACGGCTCGGTCGGGCCACGCGCGCTTAACTTCAGCGATTTCGCGCAGGTTGATTTCGATGGGTCGATCTGAAATGAGTTCAACGTTGTTCAGCCCAACCATGCGCTGGTTGCCAAAATGCCAGGCACCATAGCGATTGGAAACATTCAGAACCGGCGAGCCGATTGTTTTCCAAACTGCGCCGCCCCAACCCGCTTCGAACGCTTTGTGCACCTGCGCACCAGAATTGCTGGGCGGTGCCGAAGCAAGCCAAAACGGATTGGGAGAACGAATTCCGGCGAAGTTTATGCTGAGATCTGCCATATTAGACCCTATTTTCGTGCGTTAGTCACTTTTTCATGAATCGCTTGAGCGGCGAGTTTGCCATCTTGTACAGCCATGACGGTTGATGCGTCGCCACGTGCTCGAACACAATCACCGCCCGCGAATACACCCGGTTGACTCGTTTCAAAATTCTCATCGACCTGAATGTATCCTCGTTCGGAAACCAAACCATATTGGGCTACAATGGTTGGCTTTACTTGCCCTATTGCTTTGATCACTAAGTCAGCGCAAATCTCGTGCTCCGATCCGCTAACGGGCTCGCTGGCCGCGCGGCCATTTCCGTCGGCACCGCTCATGGACATCTGCGTGCAGCGCAGTCCGGTGACTTTGCCTCCCGTTCCGATCACTTCGATGGGCTGCGTCAGGAACCTAAATTCAATTCCTTCACGCCGAGCAAAATCGACTTCGTGCGGATAAGCAGTCATCTCGTTCGCCGTGCGCCGGTAGAGGATGGTCACGTGCGCTGCGCCGGTACGCTTGGCGATAGTTGCGCAGTCAATCGCGGTGTTCCCCGCCCCAATGACCAAAACATTGTCGCCGCTCGGCAAAGCAGCACGATCCATTTTGCTCTGGGCGATGTAAGCAAGCCCATCTACAATCATCTCCTCGCCGGGGATGCCAAGATCAGGCGTTTGCCCCAGCCCGACCGAGAGAAACACTGCATCAAACTCTGCCTGAAGTTTGATCAGGTCCAGGTTGCGGCCGAGTTCTTGCCCCGTACAAATTTGAACTCCAAGTGACTCGACGCGCTCAACTTCTTTCAATGAAACTTCAACGGGCTCCCGGAGAGAAATGATGCCGTATGTCGATAGGCCACCCGCCAAGTCGTTGCGTTCAAAAAGCGTAACCGAGTGGCCGAGGATAGCCAGGATAGCGGCACAAGAAAGGCCCGCTGGTCCGGCACCCACAATAGCGATTCGGCGACCAGTGGCAGCCGCCACGGTAACCGGCCATGGACCATCTCCGAGGCTATCCATCGC
>CAYRAX010000137.1:0-7349 GCA_964422285.1 uncultured Chthonomonas sp. | reverse complement strand
GGTCAGCCTCGTGATTTGGTGAACCTTCGCGCCGGGTAGGTGGAGCTTTGCGCCCCATTGTTCGCGGGTAACGATTTCGGGTTTTGGCGGTTCGGTGAACGCTGAGAGCAGAATTGGCAAAATCATGGATTCATTGTTGCATGCCGCCACCGCCAGCGCATCGCCTTTGCTCCGATGATGATCACTGTCAGAGCCGCGCCGGTATAGCTGAATTGATGGGTGAGGGCAACCGACATCGCGCGAATCTTGACCTCTTTGTCGACGATTTTTTCGTTGGCCAAGATCACGTGGAAGATGCCATAGCAACCGGCGAGCACGAACATTGCGAGCGCGAAAATGGTGATCAACCCCTTACGAATCCATGCTTGAAGTAACTCCACGGGCGGCTTAGGCAGCGACCCAACGAAGCTGAAAATGCTGATGACGGCGCCGCCGATCATGCCAACCCAAAACGTCGCAATAATTCCCCAAAGGAACGCCATGACCCACGGACTTTGGGATTCGACAAGCTTGGCGTGGTGTACCGTGAAGTACTCGACCCACACGTTGGCGGTCACCGCATCGTGCGCCCAGCCAAAAAGCACGGAGCCAGCGGTGCAATAGCCAACTAGGCGAGCCGCATCCGAACGGAGAAAATTTGCTCGCTCCATGCCCCCAGTGTACTGTGAGGTAGGTTCGAGCGGCTATACTGGCACGAGTGCCCGCCAATTGATGGGCACATTTCATGCATGAATAGTTTCGTCAATCAGATCAATCATTACGCGGGTTGGATCATGCTCGGGCTTTCGCTGCTCGTAGTGATCACCCTTGTTTTGTTGACCATGCTTTCCATTCGTTTGCGCCGCGTCCAAAATTCTTGGGGAAACCTGATGAGTGGTGCGCAATCCGGCAACATCGAGCACATCCTGTACGATCACTTGCGCGAGCGCGTGAGGATCGAATCGGATATCGCTCAGATTCAAAAACGCCTGGATCAACTCGAAAGCAAGATGACGACGACGCATCGCTACGTCGGGCTTGTACGGTTCGATGCATTTTCGGACGTCGGAGGCGAGCAGAGTTTTTCGCTTGCCATTTATGACGAGATGGGACGTGGCGCGGTGATCACAAGCATTGTGGGTCGCGATTCGTGCCGAGTATATTGTAAAGAGTTGGCGAACGGGCGCGCAGATCGTGACCTCAGCCGTGAAGAACAGATGGCCGTAGAAGCCGCTGGGACATCGCGAGCCAGTCAACAGTATGTGAATCGATGAGCGACTCTGCCGTTGGTGATAACCTACTTATAGATCGGGCAAAAGCGGGCGATCGAAGCGCGTTCGACATGTTAGTCAGCAAGCACGAGCGGCGCGCATACCAGTACGCCTACCGGCTTACGACGAGCCAAGACGAGGCGATGGACATCGTCGCCGAAGCGTTCGTTCGCGTCTATAACGCCATCCAGAATTTTCGCGGCCAAAGCGCCTTTACGACTTGGCTTTACCGAATCATCACCAATTGCTACTTGGACATGAAGAAAAAGGACAAGAGCAAGCACACGGTGAGCATCGATGCGGGCTTGGACAGCACTGGTGCCGAAGTTGAACGACAGATCCAAGACCCCAACGCGAGCCCAGACGTTACGGCAGAAAAGAACGAACGCGAGCGAGTGATCCAGATCGCACTGAAAAAGCTCCCGGAATATCAGCAGGCGATGCTGCTCATGTACCACGTAGAAATGCTGTCATATGAGGAAATCGCTGAGTCCTTAGACCTACCGCTGGGAACGGTGAAAAGCCGCCTGAACCGTGCAAGAATCAGTTTGCGAGAGATTTTGCAAAAAGATATGGAACTCTTTCAGCTGGACTGATGTCAAAGGCTCGGAGAAAGTATGAATTTAGACAAGGCCCGCGAATATTACTCAGACTATTTCGAAGGTTCGCTTGAGCCTGGATTAAGGGATCAGTTTGAAAGGGAACTCAGCGAAAACGCTGATGTGAAAGAGGACTACGCCGGATTTGTCCAAGCCATGAACGCATTTGCGGACTTGCGCGAGGACGAGGTTGAAGTTCCGTTCGATCTGCACGACCGAATCCTTGCTCGAGTTGACCTGAACATTTGGGAAAAGGAACGCAGCAAGCCAAAAGGCCTCGGCGCATGGTGGAGAACCCTCGCGCTAGGCGGTGTTGCCGCGCTCGGCATCATCGGCACCCTGTACACAATCGTGAACAAATCGGGCGGCACGGCGAGTAGCGCAAGCATCGTTTCTAGTAGTTCTGCATCGCTGAACCCCGTATTCCTCGCGAATGGTCAGCAACTCACGTTGCAATTGAACTCGGCCAAGGGAGTCGTGCTGAAGGTTCTGCTTCAGGAGACTGGCGCTGAACTCAGCAAGGTTGTTTTCGATCGCCCACAGGTGGATGCGCCCATCAGATTTACTGGTGCAGGCGGGAAGCTGGTGAAGATCGTGCTATCCAACGGCGACCGAGTGAGCGAGACCCTAATCGCAGTTCCCGGCGAATCGGCGACGAAGACGGCAACGAATGCCACAGTCGGCCAATTCGCAATCGCCATGGCGAGCTATTACAAAGTCCCAGTTCAGGTTCCGCAGGACAAAGTAAACGAAACGGTTACCTATGAGCTTAGCGGCACATCCGCGAAGGATGCTCCGAAATCGACGATCAGTGAGAGCAAAATTACGGTTGAGTCACGCGGTGGCTTGATCGTGATCCTATCCCCAAAATAGCCATCATCCTGGTCATAAGCTCGGTATGCTCGGTGGGATTTCGGTCCCCCGAGCGTACTTTTTGGTCCTAGCCGAATTTAGCCTCGCACCAGAAACTGGTTCTGTGAGGTCTTAGGCTTCGTTGCTGACCGAATTCCGAATTTGGCAAGTTGAGTGTTGAGCTCAATCGCTCGGCGAAGGCTAACGCGCACCAGCACGCGCAACTCGGGTTCCATTTGCTTATCGGTGCCAATCATGCGGCTGATTTCTTGACCGGAGAGTTCGGTGGGCACTGCGCTGCGGACGGCGTTCACCGTGTTGAGTGCCTTGATGTTAAGGCTACTGCTCAGCGAATCGGATTCAATGTATCGAAAAGTGGCGGAATCACGAATGACGTTGGCGAGCCGGTTCGTGTAGTCGTTCCAAGCAGGTACCGTTGCGTAGGCCGCTCGCAGAACTGGCTCAGTGCTAAGCCCCGCTTCTTCGGCGGAGCGCATGATGTTCAGTTGAGCCGCAAGACTCGCGGGAAGGGTGACCGCGTCGGCGTATTTGACAATTTCGCAGAGGCGGAATGCACGCGCAAAATCCTCGGACGCGGTGACTCGCTCGCCAGCGGCTACCTCATCTCGCGCCATTCGCATCAGCGCAAAGCAGAGGTTTTCTCGCCCGGTAAAAATCTGGGCCCTGACGCCATCGCGGGACGTATCTTCAGCGCACGCCCGCGGAACATCTTTGAGTTTGCCAGACTCAAATAGGTCCAGCCAGTAATCCGCGGTTTGGCGAATTTTGGAAGCATCGCCCTTGAAGTCAGCTTGAATTTCGCAGGTACGCAACATGCGCATCGGCTGAACATAAGCCGTGATTTGGGCTTGCGTCTCGCTCGGCATTTCCAAAAACTTGAAATTGCGCACCCGAGGCGGCGCCGGCATTGGCACGCAAGCAATCGCCACAAGCACCGCCGAGACCGCGGTTCCCATCCTTAGGAATCTGTTCCACCCCATGATGTTTAATCGTTGGGTAGGCCAAGGATCGGCTTCATAGTGCAAATGCGGTAACTGGCGAAATTTGTTGCCAGCAAGGCTCGTAGTCCTTTAGGCCCAAAACGTTGCAACTGGCTCGCGACCAATCTACAATATCAATGTCTCCCGATAAGAGACAACTATGAAAACAAAATACGTGTGTGCGGACGAACTCGAACTGTCGTTTGTCTATCGTGCGAAGAGCGGCGATTATGCCGCTTTTGAACAATTGGTTGCGACCAAAAGAGACCATCTCTATCGGCAAGCCTATCGAAAACTGAAAAATGTTGAAGATGCTCACGACGCGGTGCAAGAAGCGTTGGTGAAGGCTTTTCGTGCGATGGGTTCGTTTGATCCCAACAGACCCCTGTTGCCCTGGTTGCAACGCATCTGCTCCAACTGTTGCGTCGATATCTTGCGCTATCGAAAGCACATGACCGAGAACCTGGATGACCACGAGTTTGGACTCCGGGACCCTGATGCCGACGCTCATGAGCGCGCCGAATCCCATTTGCTAGCCCAGCAAATTCAACAGGCTTTGCTCCGATTGCCAATTCGGTACAAGCGAATCGTGCAAATGCGGCACTTCCAGCACATGGATGTGAACGAAATTGCGGCGTCGCTTGGCAAGCCGGAAGGGACCATCAAGAGCTGGCTTTTCCGGGCGCGAGAGCTGCTTAGGAAGGAGCTTGAGACGGCGGCGGCTGGTGCATAAGCCGAGATTTGGGGCCGATTTGCCCGTCGGCCCCAGCCTGCCATAATGGCGATATGCCGACCCTCTTTACGAGAATTCTCCAGCGCGAAATTCCGGCAGATATCGTTTACGAAGACGAACACGTCTTCGCTTTCCGCGATATTCAGCCGCAAGCACCGGTCCACATTTTGATCGTGCCGAAGGACGAAATCTCGGGGGTGGCTGCTATTCCACCAAATGGTCAGCACCAACACCTTTTGAACGCAGCTCGAAAGATCGCCGAGCAAGAAGGCCTGGCGAATGGCTACCGATTGGTCGTGAATCAGGGCGAAGATGGCGGGCAAACGGTTGATCACTTGCACATGCACCTTCTTGGCGGGCGGAAGCTGACGTGGCCCCCGGGTTAGCCCGTTCAAAAGTCACTGCGATTGAAGGAATGCGTGGCCTCGCCGCGCTGTATGTAATGCTGGGGCACATCTTTACGCTGGCTGACCCCTTGATGAAGTCGAGGCGGCCCAACAGCGGAATGGGCATTTTTCCCGTCCTCGCCGCACCCTTTTGGTATGGTCACCTGGCGGTTGCGGCCTTCATCACCATTTCTGGATACTGCTTGCAACTCGCGCTCTTCGGGCGATCAAATGGGCGATTTGCCGGATACGCTGCCTACTTGAAGCGGCGATTGAGGCGAATTTTGCCTCCGTATTACGCATGCCTGGGTCTCAGCATCGTGGTCTGCGTCTTTGTCACTAGCCAGCACGAGGGCATGCCCTGGAGCCAATATTTGCCGCTTTCGAACTCGGCACTCGTGACCCACGCCTTACTGATTCACAATTTTTCGCCCGACTGGATGTACAAGATCAATGGCGTGCTTTGGAGCATTGCCATCGAGTTCCAACTGTACTTTGCGTTTCCCGTTTTTGTGGCGATCATGTGGCGGTGGGGCAGTATGGCGCTCATGGTTCTGAGTTCCGCGGTCGCTTGGGGCTTGCTGGTCATGGTGCCTGGCGGAAGCAAGCTGTAATTTTGGTATATCGCGCTGTTATGCCTGGGAATCGTTGCCGCCCGCCTGGCGAATGAGTCCTCAACCAAATGGTTAAAGCCTTCGCAACTCGCGGCATTGGGCGTTGTGGCTTTCGTTGCTGCCGGGTGGCTAGCGAGCCAGCATAAGGCGATGGTCGGCGCTGACGCT
Organism: uncultured Chthonomonas sp.; assembly: GCA_964422285.1. Taxonomy (GTDB): domain Bacteria; phylum Armatimonadota; class Fimbriimonadia; order Fimbriimonadales; family Fimbriimonadaceae; genus UBA2391. Next base: position 1,746 of record CAYRAX010000137.1, on the reverse strand, counting down.
TGCGTTGCCATCGCGGTGGCATGCTGGATGGCTTTGGCAACGTTGGACCCCAGCAGTCGATGGTGCGCGTGGCTAGCTTCAAAACCGCTTGCCGTGGTCGGCGCGTTCAGCTACAGCATCTACTTGGTGCACCATCCGCTACTGCAGGTCGCGGTGCACGTGCAGCCCGCTGCGGTTTCAACACCGTTACGGCAGGCGGCCTACCTCCTTGCGTGCGCGCCGTTGATCCTTGCGATCATCTGGGCTTTCCATTGCGTTTTTGAACGCCCGTTCAGGGGTGGTCGAAAGGCTAGCGCATAAACTTGCGCCAAATGTCGTTCTTGTCCATGACGATCGTGATCGGGCGGCCATGCGGGCAGAGGTAGGGATTTTCCGTCTCGGCGAGGTCAAAAATCAGCTTCTCCATCTCCGTCGTGGTCAGCGGATCGCCAGCTTTGACCGACATCTTGCAAGCGCAGGTGATCCAAAGGGCTTCCCGAGCTGGCATCAGCGCGGTACGACCGCCGGATGCGTCGGCCTCCAGCATGTCGTCAATGATCTCTTGCAGAGCTTTCACAGGGTCGCGGCGCTTGAGGGCAGCAGGAACCGAGCGCACCAAGAACGTGGATTCACCAAATGGTTCAATTTCAAATCCGAGTTCGCCGAGCTCGCCAACGCGTTCCGCGACGAAGCCAACGGCCTTGCGATCAACATGAATCGTATCCGGCGTGGCAAGGGCTTGCCGCTCAATGATCCCTTGCCCGCGGCGGCTGCGAATCCATTCGAACAAAATGCGCTCGTGGGCAACGTGCTGGTCCACGATCAGGAGTGAAGTTCGGTTCTCGGCAATGATGAATGAGTTCATGAATTGCCCAATGACGCGCAAACCATCAATGAGGCTGGCGTAACCACTCGGCAATTGGGCGCTGGCGGTCGGCGTCATCGGGTCTGATGTGCTAGTACCCACGTGCGGAATCACTGGCTCGACCGAGTCGGGCCGTGGCAATTGGAACAGCGCAGATTCGGCGACGGCGGCGGCAACGGGCATTGTCCATCCGCTTTGGAATGGATTTGCCGCATGCGCCCGGGCCAAATGGGCGGCGTCAGGCACCATGCCATGCTCGAGCAGTCCATTCTTGATCGCATGCCGCACCGCATCAAAGACGGCCCCTTCACTTTGGAAACGAACCTCGGTCTTGGTTGGGCTGACGTTGACATCCACCTTGGCGGGGTCAATATTTAGCATCAAAAGCGCGATCGGGAAGCGCCTTTCCGGCGTGATTATGCGGTAGGCGAGGTCGAGCGCGGTTTGCAATTGCCGAGAACGAATCGGCCGGCCATTCACGAACAGCCACTGCATCGAACGATTTGTCTTGGTGACGTGCGGCGGGCTGATGAACCCACGAACGCGCACGCCATTTTCGAAATGATCTAGCTCGGCTAGTGATTTGGCGATCTCTCGGGACCAAACGGCACCGATAACGCCGAGAAGATCGCCGTCGCCGCTGGTTTGCAAGAGAAGGGTATTGCCGTGCCGTATCGTGATTGCGACTTCGGGATGCGCGACCGCGAGCTTCTCGACGACCTCGACGGCAGCCGAAAGTTCAGAGGCATCGCTTTTCAGGAATTTGAGCCTGGCGGGAGTGTTGAAAAATAGGTCTTCGACCCGCACCTCGGTACCACGTGGCCCCGAATCTGACTTCAACGCACCGACCTGACCGCCATCAATTTCAACGACAGAGCGCAGGCCGTCGACGTCGCCCGAAC